>JBDUDH010000026.1:0-18571 GCA_040003015.1 Verrucomicrobiota bacterium
AAATGAGCGAACGCTAAAATGACGAGCACGCCCGCGATACTCTCGCGAACGGCTCGATGAATGGTGGTTTTAATGAGGTTAGCAATGGTTTGTTCTGTTTTCATGGTGTGTTGTTCTGCGGGTTAATGTGGAGAAAGCCTAACGAGATACATGCGGCATTGTGCGATCTATTCTTCCGCTTCAATCGGGATTGATCGAAAAGGCTGAGCGAACGCTAACGACCGGCAGGATCGCGGCGCACCGTTGGTTTTGATTCCAGGCGAAAAATGGTTTCGCCTTCCTTCATCAGGTCGAGCCGGTCCCGCGCGATCGTTTCCAGGTAAGTCGGATCGTTTTTGAGCAGGTTCACTTCCCGGGTCTGTCCAGCGAGAAAAGTTTTTTGTTCAGTCACCTGCGACTGCAACTTGTCGATCTCGTCGCGATTTTGTCGCCACTTTTTGTAGGGCGGAAGAAACAGACTGATGATGACCAGCCAGATAACGATGGCGAGCAGGACACGCAGCACGCGGTTGAGGCGCTGCCAGATGGTGGCCTCACGACGCGCTCTGAAATCGCCGTAGCCGGGCTCGTCCACTAGCGCATCTTACCTCCGTAAATGGCGTTGTCACCAAGTTCCTCCGCGATCCGTAAGAGCTGATTATATTTCGCGACCCGATCGGTCCGGCAAAGCGAGCCGGTCTTGATTTGTCCAGCGTTGGTGGCGACCGCAATGTCGGCAATGGTTGTATCCTCAGTTTCACCCGAGCGGTGGCTGATCACGGCAGTGTATCCATTTTCGCTTGCGACTTTGATGGCATCGAGGGTTTCGGTGAGTGTGCCGATCTGGTTTACCTTGATGAGAATGGAATTGGCCACGCCTTCCGCGATTCCTTTGCGTAGGAAGGCGGTGTTCGTGACAAAAAGATCGTCGCCGACAAGTTGCGTGGTGGCACCGAGCCGCGCCGTCAATTTCTTCCAGCCATCCCAATCATTTTCCGCACAACCGTCTTCGATCGATATGATTGGAAAACGTCGCGTGAGCTTTTCGTAATAATCGATCAACTCGTCGGCTGATCGCTTCGAACCGTCGGATTTCTTGAAGACGTAAGCATTCTGATCCGGGTTGTAAAATTCCGAAGAGGCCGGATCGAGCGCGATAAAAATCTGCTCACCAAGTTTGTAGCCCGCTTTTTCCACTGCGCTTGCGATCGATTCCAAGGCGTCCTCGACCGAGCGCAAATTTGGCGCGAAACCGCCTTCGTCGCCGATGGCAGTGGAAAGCCCGCGCGTTTTCAGCACCTCTTTCAGCGAATGAAAAACCTCGGCGCCGTAACGAAGCGCCTCGGCGAAAGTCGGTGCGCCTTTCGGCATGATCATGAATTCCTGGAAATCAATCGGCGCATCGGAGTGCGCGCCTCCATTCAGAATGTTCATCATCGGCACGGGCAACGTTTTCGCGTCGGCGCCGCCGAGATAACGAAATAAGGGAACCTTCGAGGCCGCAGCAGCCGCATGCGCATTGGCCAGTGACACGCCGAGAAGCGTGTTCGCACCAAGATTCTTTTTGTTCGGTGTGCCGTCGAGCTCGATGATCCTGGCGTCGAGCGCGGCCTGGTCGAGCGCGTCGAAACCAGCAAGGGCGGGCGCGATAGTTTGATTCACCCTTGTCACTGCTTTGGTGACGCCTTTGCCGCCGTAGCGTTTTTTATCTCCGTCCCTTAGCTCCCATGCCTCGTGTTCGCCGGTGCTAGCGCCGCTGGGAACCGCCGCTCGGCCAAATGCGCCGGATTCAAGTCGCACGTCGACTTCGATTGTCGGATTACCGCGCGAATCGAGAATCTCCCGCGCTCTAATTGTTTTGATGCTGCTTTCCGCCATCTGAAAACGTGCGCTGCTTGGAGAGCGCTATGATGCCCGCATCGTCGCGTGAGTCCAATCAATCTTTACGGGACCACCCAACTGCACATTCCTGCTGGCAATGTGACAGCGCGCTGATTACCTTGGCGCATGTTCGTTCCGAAGCGATGGGCCGTAATCGCTTTGCTGGTCAGCATCCGCGCGGTCCTCGGCGTGCAGGAAGCGCGCCTTTCTCCGCAACAACTCAGACAGGCGATCACCACAGACGAAATCACGATCCCAACCCCGGGCGAGCTCTTTGCCGCGCTCGCCAAGCCGGGCAAGCTGAATTGGTCGAGCCAATATCGCGAGCCCATCCCGACGAATTACGGCAACCGCGCGCAGATCGCGCTCAATCTCGGCGGTCTGATCGCAGACGGATTCATTGCCGTCGAAGCGCAAGATAGCCAGCAGGTAAAAAATATCGGCGCGGATATTATCAAGATGGCAAAGGCGCTGGGAGTGAGCGAAAAGGTCCTTAGCCGCGGTAACAGCATTAACCAATTCGCGGAAAATAATGAATGGAGCGCGTTACAGGAAGAATTGGAATCGACGCAAAACGAAGTGAAATCGTCGATGCAAACGCATCGCGACCAGGATTTGGTCATTCTGGTTAGTCTCGGCGGATGGATTCGTGGAACGCAAGTGGTGAGCGGGCTCGTTGCGCAAAATTACGATGTGCGCAGCGCGAAAGTCTTGCGGCAACCCGCGCTCGCCGGTTTCATCCACTCGAAAATGAACGCTGTCTCACCCGAGCTTCAAAACGAACGACTCGTCAAAGAAGTCAACATCCAGTTAGACGCGATCGAAAAACTCGTTTCCTTTCCGCTCGGTGAGGCGCCTTCGCAGGAGAAGGTAAAACAACTGAACGGAGCTGCGACGCAGTTGATGCAAGAGATCGAAAACAAAGCCGAGTCAAAATGAAACGCGGCTTGCTATTTTTCTCAGTCATTTGCGTGTCGTTTTCGATGAGCGGCGCGCGCGCGCAAACGGACGATGAAGTTACCGCGAGAAAAACAGTGCTCGACCTTGCTGGAGCATTCTCGAATGACGGATTCAAAGTTCGCGATGGTCACTGGTCGGGCATGATCAAGCCGCACGAGACCAAGGTCGTCGCCGTGAATCTTTATGCCGGTAACCAGTATTGGTTCTCGGTCGGCGCGACGATGAAAGCGAAGAAAATCTCGGTCGAGGTTTACGACGAGCGGGGCGAACGCGTCGTGACCGAGAAGTATGAGGCTGGCGAAAAGGCGGCAGCGGGTTTTTCCGCGGGCCAGAGCGGTCAATACTATGTCAGCCTGGGATTGATCGAGGGCGAAGCGGCCAGTTTCTGCCTGGTGTATTCGTATAAATGAAGTTGGGGCGAACGCCAAAATGGATGGCGGACTGGCGACCGCTCATCATCCAGACTGCGGTCGGATTTTTGCTGGTGTTGCAATTGTTGCCCGCTGCGCAGGTATTGGTAGAAATACGAAGCTGTTCCGGCAATAATGGGGATGGTATGCGGTCACAACCGATTCGACACCGTTTTATCGTTATGGCTGGCAAGGTTACGGCGCTGATCGGGAGTTGCCGAAGGATCCGCTGATGAAGGTAATCAGTCTCTCTTTCGGTTACTGCAAGGTCGAGCTTCAGAACGAACAGGCGAGTTATGTAACGAGTGAAGACATCAAGCCCGCATCCGTGGAACTCGTTGCCAGGGTGCTGACTTCCGCGACGACGGTTGACCGCGACCCGGCGATCACCGGCGAACATTTTCGCCTCTCGGGCGACCCGCGCCTGATCGCTCCGCCGGAGCCGCTTCCCGAAAGCCAGCGCCACGCCCGAGTTTGGTTATTAAATTGTCGCCAGCGAGTTGCGACGGTTTTAGATTTTGGGCCAAATGATTTCGCTCCAAATTTTGTATGAAGGCAGTGTCCAAGGCGTCGGCTTTCGTTATTCCGTGAAGCGAATCGCCAACGGCTTCGACTTGACTGGATCGGTGCGGAACTTGCGCGATGGACGCGTGGAATTGCAAATCTGCGGAGAAGAAGCGGAAGTGCGTGGTTTCCTGGAGGCGGTCAATCAGAGCGAACTGAGAGCGCACATCAAAAAGCAAACCGAATCGCCCCTTGCACAGCCGCCAGTGACTCGCGGCTTTGAAATTCGTCATGACTGAACCGGCCGTCGCCGTCACTGGACTGACAAAAGTTTTTCCGGTTCCGTTCCGAAAACAGAGACTCGTTGCGGTACGCGATCTGAATATCGCGGTCGGCGCGGGTGAGGTCTACGGTTTGCTCGGCCCGAACGGCTCGGGCAAAAGTACGACGCTAAAAATCATCCTTGGATTGGTCTCGCCGACGCGCGGGAAGACGGAAATCTTTGGGCACGACAGCTGTCTCGTCGAAAGCCGGGAAGCAGTCGGATTTCTGCCGGAGAATCCGTACTTCTACAAATATCTCACAGGCGAAGAGACCTTGCGCTTCTACGGAAAACTTTGCGGATTGCGCGGCGCGAGATTGAAAGCACGAACGCACGAACTGCTCAAACTGGTGGGCCTGACCGAGGCACGCGATCGCCGCCTTGGTGGATATTCCAAAGGCATGCTGCAGCGCATCGGTCTGGCGCAGGCATTGGTTCAAGAACCAAAACTGGTGGTGCTGGACGAACCGACGGCTGGCGTCGATCCGGCCGGCTCGCGAGAGATCCGAGATCTGATTCTCGCCCTGAAGCATCGCGGAACGACGGTGTTGCTCTCGTCGCATCTGCTGACGCAGGTGCAGGAAATCTGTGATCGGGTCGGCATTCTCGCAAACGGAGTCCTGGTTCGCGAAGGTCGTGTCGACGAACTGCTGGCGATCGAGAATCAAACGGAAATCATCCTCGAAAATGCTTCACCGAAAATTCTGGGCGAGATTGCAGCACTTCTCGCCAAATCCGAAACGCGCCTCGTTGAGCAGCGTAAACCGCGCACGACGCTCGAGCGATTGTTTCTTGAATCAACGCAGCCGTTGAACCGCAAAGAGTGAAAAACTCAGCGTCGGAATTTCCTGAAATGGTTGAGTCGCGGCATCGCTGGCTTTCTTTCGCGCGGATTGCGGCGATCACCAGGAACACGCTCACCGAGTTGGTACGGCTCAAGGTCTTCTACTTTCTCCTCATCTTCGCGCTCCTCCTCATTGGCAATTCGATCTTTATGGCGCGCCTGAGTTTTCAGCAGGAATTTCAAGTGCTGAAAGATGTCGCGTTAGGCGCGATGAGCATCTTTACCTCACTGCTCGCAATCGTCACGACGGCGCGGTTGCTTCCGCAGGACATCGAAGACCGCACGCTTTACACCATTCTCGCAAAACCAGTCCCGCGTTTTGAATATCTCGCCGGCAAACTCGCCGGCGTGCTTCTGCTGCTCGCGATAAGCATTTTGGTAATGAGCGCGATGTTCGTCGCGGTGCTTTATCTGCGCGAGCAAGTGTTGCTCAGTCAAATCCTGCGACAGATGTCCGGGCTTCCCGCGGAGCAAACGCGCGAGGCGGTCCGAAGCCTGGAAGCCTCCGCCTTCAATGCCGATTTGCTTCCCGGAATCATCATCATCTACCTGAAATCCTGCTTGCTGGCGGCGTTGACGCTGTTCGTCTCGACCTTCGCCACGTCGAACATTTTTACAATCTTCGTGATGGTTTTCATTTACTTCATCGGTCACCTCCAGGCGACGGCGCGCGAATATTGGCTGCAAGGGAACAGCGGTGGCTGGATTGCGCACGGTTTTCTTGCAATGGTCGCGCTCATTTTTCCCGATCTGCAGTTGTTCAACCTCGTCGACGATATTGTCGTCGGCACCGCGATTCCGCTGGCGCTCTTTGCCAAGACCGCCCTCCTCGGGTGCGTTTATACGAGCGTGTATTTTTTCTTCGCGTGGATGGTTTTTTATTGGAAGGAACTGTGATCCGTACGCTGGTTGTTGCCATCCTCGTCCTCGTGTTCGGCCTGGCGCGGCTTCCGGCCGAACGCACGCTTTCCGAGCAGCACCGGCAGGCATATTTCCGTGCAGTGAAACTGGGGCTTGATCTTCGCGAACAAATTGGCCAGCTCGGATTTCTCGCGGCCCTGAGCGGTTTCCGTTCGCTGGTCGCGGATCTCTTGTTCATCCAGGCGCACGTCGCCTGGGAGCGTGTCGAATGGGGACGCGTCCTGCTCCTCTTCCGACAAGTGACGACGCTGCAACCGCGCTCCATCCTGTTCTGGGATATGGCGGCGTGGCACATGGGTTGGAATGCGAGCGTCGCCGCGATCAACGATCCGAATCAGCCCCGCGTTTTCTTGCGGCGCAAAGCGCAATCGGAATATTTTGCGCTCGCTAAAGATTTTCTCGAACGTGGGATCAAAAATAATCCCGATCGTCCGCAGCTCTACGAAACGCTCGCGCGGCTTTACAAAGAAAAGTACTCCAATCATGCGCGGGCCGCGGAATATTTTGCAAAAGCTGCGCAACTCCCTGGCGCGCCGAACTACGACGAGCGCTTCGCGGCCTATGAGCTTTCGTATTGCGAGGACCGACAACGCGAGGCCTATGCTCGGCTGCATCAACTTTATCTTCGCGGCGAACAAGAACGCTTGCCGACTCTGATCAGCCGCCTGAAATTTCTCGAAGAAAAGCTGAACGTGCCGCTGGACCAGCGAATTCCCGCGCGCTGACCAGAGTTTCGTCTCACCGTTCCAAAATGCGTTTTGCCATTTTCAGCGATATCCATGCGAATCTCGAAGCGCTCGAGGCTGTGCTCGCCGATGCGCGGGAGCGGCATTGCACGCACTTTGTTTGCCTCGGCGACGTCGTTGGCTACAACGCCAATCCGAGCGAATGCGTCAAAGTTGTCCAGAATCTGGAATGTCCGATCGTGAAAGGAAACCACGATGAGCAGGCTTCGATCGACGCTTCCACCGAAGGATTCAACGCGCTCGCCGAAGAAGCGATCGACTGGACGCGCGAAAATTTGAGCGAGGAAGACAAAGAGTGGTTGCGTGAGATGCGGATGACCCGGCAGGTGCGGGATTTTACCATTGTGCACGCGACGCTCGATACTCCGCATCAATGGGGCTATGTCTTTAAAGATCTCGACGCGATCGCGAGTTTCACCTATCAGCACACGGCGGTTTGTTTCTTTGGCCATACCCACGTGCCGGTCGTTTTCATTCGCGACGAAACTGTTCACCGGGTCGCGCTCAACCCATTCGTGATCCAACCTGGCAGGAAGTATTTCATCAACACCGGCAGCGTTGGCCAGCCCCGCGATGGCGATTGGCGCGCCTCCTACTGCATTTACAATTGCGACAGTAACGCGATCGAACCGCGCCGCGTTAAGTACGACCTCGCCACCGCCCAGAAGAAAATTCGCGAAGCCGGATTGCCTCAGCGCCTGGCCGATCGACTCGCCATCGGCCGGTAAATTTCATTCGCGCGGCGAGAAGTCGCGAAAAAGAACCGCGCTTGCCTAACGACTATAAATCCGCAACCAACTCAAATATCTGAAATCGGCACGCACCAGGATTCTTGTCATTAAGCCGAGTTCGCTCGGAGACGTGGTGCATACCCTGCCTGCGGTCTGGTTGATTTTCGAAGCGAACCCGCACGCTGAAATTACCTGGGTGATAAACCCGGAATGGGTGCCGATCCTGCGTGGCAATCGCAGCGTGCGGCATGTCCATATTTTTCCCCGCCGTCAGTTTCGCGGAGTCGGAATGGCGACCAGTTTGATGCCGTGGGTACGGCGGACACGGGCATTGCGGCCCGATGTCGCATTTGATTTCCAGGGTCTTTTGCGAAGTGCGTTGATCGGCCGCTTCAGCGGGGCGCGAGAGTTTTACGGAATGAGCGACGCTCGCGAAGGGGCACGCTTTTTCTATGATCACGTCGCAGCGGTGGACCGACGGGCACACGCGGTCGAGCGTTACCTGCAACTTGCCGCGAAGTTCGGCGCGCCCATTCGACGACCTCCCTTTGTTCCGCTTCCCACCGGCGATCCGCTGCCGCGCTTCGATGAAAGCGTGCCGTTCGTTTTGCTGCATCCGTTTGCCCGCGGCCAGAGAAAATCGTTGAGCGATCTGGTGATCGATGAGTTTTGTCGCGTTCTTTCCCCGAGTCGCGTTGTGTTGGTTGGACTGAGTAATCGGACGTTCCCCATCCGGGAGAATTGCGTGAGCTTGATCAATCAGACTACGCTGCTCCAACTCGTTTGGTTGATCCGCGCAGCGCGCTTCACCGTGAGCGTGGATAGTGGTCCCATGCATATTGCGTCGGCGCTTTCCGAGCGTCTCGTCTCGATCCACACCTGGAGCGATCCACGCCGAGTAGGTCCCTACAATCCCGATGCCTGGATTTGGAAGGGCGGCGATCTCTCCCGTGTGCGCGAACTTCAATCGGCCCCGAAATGCCGTCGATCCAGGCGCGCGTTCAAAATGTCAGACGTCGACAAGCTGCTGCCCTTACTGCGAGAACATCTGGAACACTCACCTTGAACCGGCGAAGCGGATGCCGGTTTTCTGAACTTCTTGGTAAGGCAAGAGCCAGACGAGCGATTCGTCGTGGAGATCGACGACCTGAATGCGATTGCCAAATGGATCGCGAAAATCGCAGCGAAATGGAGGAATCAATTTGATTTTGTATTTGCGCTTCAGCTTTTGGCGGACTTCCTCCAGCTGCTTTGGATCGCGCACGATTAATCCGAAATGCTTCGACCTCTCGGGCTCGACATGGTCGACCTCGAACATCGCGAGAAATTGATGTTCTCCGATTTTAAAAAACGCGTCGCCCTCGCCTTCATCCATTTTTTCCAGATTGAAGAGGTCCTGATAAAACGCGACGGCCTTCTCAAGATCGTCCACTTCAATCGCGATGTGATTAATTCCGTAAACCTGCACGCTCATAATCATTTTTTCTAAATAATGCCGCGTCGCCGGCGTAGGATGAACTCCGCCAGCGGCAAATCCGTTGGATAAGTAATTTTAAAATTGAGATCCTCGTTCGGCACGAGCATCACTTTCTCTCCGATGCGCTGAACGGCGGAAACTTCGTCGCTGATGGAAGCTTTTTCCTCGAACAAAGATTGGTAAGCCTTCACCAGCAATTCGCAGCGGAAAATTTGCGGCGTCTGGACCGCATAGAGGCCTGCGCGATCCATGCTTTCGGACACGACGCAATCGTGATCCACGCGCTTGACGGTGTCGATGATAGGTGCGGCAGAGGCTGCTCCACCATACGCTTGAGCGTTCGCAAAAACACGTTCGATTAATTCCGGAGTGCTGAGAGGCCGCGCCGCATCCTGGACGGCGACATATTTCGTCTCCGCTTTCAGCAGATTCAATCCGGCCCGGACTGAATCCTGGCGCTCTTCGCCGCCTCCGATGATATACCCGATTTTTTTGAAGGCGTGGGTATGTACGATTTCTTTCAGTTCGCGGAGCCGATCTTTACGACCAATCAGGATGATGTGATCAACGCACCCTGTCCGTTCGAAAACAGCAATCGTCTGCGCGACAACTGGTTTTCCGTCGAGCATCGCGAAAAGCTTGTCAAAGCCCATGCGGCGGCTATGGCCGGCTGCGACGATAATGGCGGTGAGCACAGCGGAGCTGACGGTTAAAAAAAACTTACGCGAGTTGCCGCTGCACTTCCTGACTCAAGGTTTTTCCATCGGCGCGACCGGCCACTTTCGCCTGCACGGCTTTCATCACCGCGCCCATTTGCGCTTTTGAAGTCGCGCCGACTTCCGCGATAGTCTTGCGGACCAGCTTGGAAAGTTCTTCCGAATTCATCGCTTGCGGCAGGTAACCATTCAAAATCGCAAGTTCTTCCTTTTCTTTCGCGGCTAATTCCGCGCGCCCTCCTTTTTCAAAACTCTCGATCGAATCCTGACGCTGCTTCGCCTGCTTGCGGATCACCTGCACAGCTTCGGCGTCATTCAACCCGGCTTCCGCGGCGGATTTTTCGATGGCCGCATATTTGAGCGCTGATTTCAACATTCGCAGAACGCCGAGCTTCGGCGCGTTCTTTGCGCGCATCGCCTCTCTTAAATCAATGTCGATTTGTTCGAGAAGAGCCATGGCAGGCAGCCTAAGATGATGCGAAAGCCGCGCAATCTTCTTCTGGGGCGAAGGCAATCGGCGGAATTACCGCAGCGCCAGCGGTGTAACACTGAGCGAGCGTGCTCGATTGAGACGGTGCACGACTGGCTTTGGAACTTCGGCGGGGATTTCAAACCAGCCGGCCTCGTCGAAAAACCAAACCCGACGATCCAATTTTACGAAGAGCGAGCGATGAGCGGCGAAGCTTCCGGCCGGCAAAATGATTTCGGCACGGAAGGCGTCGCCTTCGTAGCGACCAAATTGCGATTTTTCGCGCGCGGCGCAATCAACCATCGCGATATCCGAGGGCCGGCCGGGAAGGGTGGCGCTGAAGCAGATGATATTGTTTCCAATAGAATTGTGCCCGAGCAGATGGAGAGCGGTTTCTTCTGCGCGCAGGGGCTTCATGGCAAATGCCACCTCGATGTGAAGCGCATCCCCGACACGGCGCGCGGACCGGATCGGCCCATCGAACACGATCGGCGCATGCCGTTGCGCGAGCGCAAACGTTTCCGGCCGATTTGCGTACGCGAAGAAACGCCGCCGCGACAAGGCCACCTGCGTTCGATGACAGGCGATGGCGCGGCGTTTGATGTTTTTCTCTAACCGCGTCTGCGAGAGCTGCCGCGCCGAACGCGTAAAGGCCAGGCTCGGACCGTGCACGAGATAACTCAGCTCGGAAATGTTGTGATTCAGCGGCAGAAATTCTGCGATCGCCAGTCGGATCAGAATGGCGAGCGAGCTATGATCTGGATGTGTATCCAAGGCCGAAGGCAAAAGCAGATGCGTCGGCTGCCAGGCCAGGATGAGCGACGCAATTTTCGCGACGGTTGCTCGTCCGTTTGCAATCAGAAGATCGCTGATGCCCTGGTCTGGCAGAGAAAGAAATTCCACCTCGACGGGATCAACTCGCAACATGCGCAAGGCATTGATCGCTTCCGCGCGGCGACGATGACCCCAGCGGCAGCGATCGGCATCTCGCAGGCGCCATTTACGCTCGAGAAAACGCTGTGGCCACGCATTGTTATCACCGTCGGTTCCGTAAATGACGCGCACACTTGCTTTGGCCGCGACCGCCTTCTGAAGGAACACGCCAGCGGCTAGCGACTCATCGTCCGGATGCGGTGCGATCAACATCACGCGCGAGCGCGAATCGAGGAGCGGAGCGTGCATGGGGAGTCCGGTAATAGCAGAAGAAATTTGAAGAGCAAGCTCGGAGAGTCGTAATCATTTGCCGACCTTCGCTGGCTGTGGGAGAACATTCCTAAGCAGAGCTCAGCTCCCAGCCCGCAATTTCTCCACGCAAGCCTGGAGCGATGCCGCATCACTCACACTGGCAATTGCGACGCCTTTGCATGTACGCTGCAACAAACCGGCAAGCACTCCGCCGGGGCCAAGTTCAATGAAGAAATCGCAGCCCATGGCTAGCAACCCTTCCATGCAATCGGTCCAGCGCACCGTGCCAGTAACTTGATCCTGAAGAGTGCGCCGAATTTCCTCCGCAGTTTCGACGCGTTGCCCAGTGACATTGCTGAGGACCGTAAAACGCGGCGTATGAAATGTGACTTCGCGCAAGGCCTCGCTGAGCCGCGCAGACGCGCTCACCATCAGGCGAGAATGATACGCGCCCGCGACATTTAACAGTGTCGCGCGCCGAATACCATGTTCCCTGGCGAGACCCACCGCGAGCTCGACCTTCGCTTTTTCGCCCGAGATCACGATCTGACCCGGCGCATTGATGTTTGCAACGTCGACGTCGGCACGAAGGGCGAGAGCGCGGACCGCGGCTTCGTCTGCTCCGATCATCGCTGCCATCGCCCCGGAAGTGGCTTTGCAGGCCATGTCCATTAACTCGCCCCGCTTCTGGACCAATTTCAATCCGGTTGCAAAATCAAATGTCCCCGCCGCCGCGTGCGCCGTCATTTCACCCAAGGACAGACCCGCCGCACCTTGCACCGCAAATTCGCCTGACATTTCTCGCAACAGCCTCAGACACGCGAGTCCATGGACATATAGCGCCGGCTGACAATTCGACGTTTTGGTCAATTCGTCGATTGGACCATTCCATGTGATTTCGCTCAAGGGTCGCCCGAGGATTTCGTCGGCTTGATGAAATAAATCCGCCCCTGCGGGGAATTTCTCCGCCAGATCGCGGCCCATCCCGACAGTTTGCGCGCCCTGTCCGGCAAAAAGTAGTGCGATTTTCTTGGTCACGACGTCTGTGGCAACGGCTTTGGCTTTTTACTTTCCACGATCACGTTTCACTCAAATCCATCGCATGGCAGCCTTTTGCAACGCACCTACTTTCGCGATCCGGAAATTTTCTTGATTGGGAACGGTGAAAAGTTCCGAGCAACTGCTGGCGACCAAAGCAATGCCAGCCGCTGTGGAGCGGAAGTTCGCACAAAAGTATGCCGCCCCGCGGATAGCCTCCGGGCACCCTCGTAGGGCGTGCCATCGAGGAAACCAGTGGCCTGGCCATCGCGTCCGATTAATTCGTAAGACGCGGCGATCAACACATCGAACGTGATCACGTTTTCCTGCGGCGTCTTCGGCTTAAGCCAAAACCCGGCGACACGCAGCTCCGGGCCTACGCGCAGATAGTTTTCATGCATGAAACGCCGGGCCGCAGAAGGCATGCGCCCCATCATCGCAGCCAGGCAGGTGCGCGTCTCGATACAGCGCCGCGCCACGTCATCCGCATCGAGGCCGCGCTCGATTCGCTCCAGCGTCACGGTCTCCATGACAGAATAAACGCAGCGCTGCCGGAAGACTGTTTCGCCTTTGCAATCGATTACGTAATCGGTCGGCTTGGTCAAAAGGAGCACATCGTGCAGCAACTCGATTTCGGGTCGAGTTCCGTCGATCCAGAGCGGACGCGCTCGCAGAATCGAGCATAACTCGATAGTCGCCAGCGCGGCCGGCAGCGGCAAGCGACGCACCAAAGTGCTGATCCGCGAGCCATGCCCTGGTAGTCGCTCGAGCAATGCAAAAAACGCGCCCGTATAAATAACGAACGCCAGCGGATGAAAGGGGAGGAAATTTTGTCGGTTGGGGATTGCCCAAAGACTGTAAAGCGTAATCACATAGAAACCGCAGATGAGGAGAAAAAATGCGCGACGAAACCCCAGTGATCGATCGAGCGTGACGCGATTAATCCCCCAGGCGGCAGCGATCAACGAGGGAAGCGCTATGAGAAAAAGGAAAATCCACCACGCCGGTGATCGCTCAGCGTAGAAATGTGGCAAGGCATTGTGTTGCAAAACGCAGTAGCGAAATTGCGCCCAGGCGCCCAACACAGCGAAGGCGATTGCGATGATCCCGGGCACTATCGGTAATGCTGCGAAAAAAGAGATTGCGCAGCGGATATTCCGACGCCATTGCGTTGCATTCGGCATTCCCAGCGCGATCGCAACAGCGATTGCCGCGCTCGCGAGCAAAGCCAGCAGCAGCAGCGAAGTTTTTATCGACACTCCAAAGCAAAAGCTGAGCAGCAGTCCCGCCGTAAAGGCCCGCCGGGGCGACATACGTCCGCTCACCAGCGTCAGGACAGCAAACAACCAGAGCGCCGCCCATAAATTATCGGCTCGGAATTCGAGCGAGTAGAAAAAATAATCGAGATAGCAGCCGCTCAAAATCACCGCCCAGAGTCCAACCCGCCGGCTAAAAAGAATACTGCCGATGCGATACGTCACCCACGCAGAGAGTAGATACTCGGGCCACATCGTCAGCCGCATCCAAAAGAGCGCCGATGTTCGCTCGCCAAAGAGGCCGAAAATCGGCGCGAAAAGCAGATGGAACAACGGCATGTGATTGTCGAAAAGGTCGCGGTATTGCACCAAACCGCGGCTCCAGCCCCAGATGACATGGAGGTGCTGCGTTTCATCGCTGTCGAAGCGATAAGCAAAAACATTGGCGCATTTGAGCCCCAGCATCAGCGCGAACAAGATGACCGCCGCCAGGACTTCAGCCGAACCGGACATTCCGAAGTGAATCATCGCGCGGTTAATCAGTCCCGGCCCGCCATCCCCTGAAGCCAGGAATGAGTGAGAAGATCCCGAAGATTTCCCGAATTTCATGCGTCCTTCACCAGAGCGGTTAAGTTCATCCTGGCAAGATTGTGAAGCGACGCGGGTGGCGCGCCAACCGCGAAAGTCTTCACATTTGCGCTTGCTTGGCTAAGGCGAGTGGCGAGCATAAGCGGAAGTCATCGTTTTATGGCTTTCACGACGCGCGAAATTGAATCGCCGGATCCGGTCACGCGGGTTGCCGCGGCGGAGGCGGCGTTGCAAAAAGAGAGCGACGATCTCGGCGAGAAAATGGTCCTCAACATGGGGCCGTCGCACCCGGCCAGCCACGGTGTTCTGCGGCTCGTGCTGGAACTCGACGGGGAAATAGTGACGAAAGCGACGCCCGATATCGGTTTCCTCCATCGTGGCGATGAAAAAATCGCCGAGAACATGCAATACAATCAGTTCGTGCCCTACACCGATCGGCTCGATTATCTCGCCCCGCTGTCGAATAACGTCGCCTATGCGCTCGCGGTCGAGAAATTGATGGGCTGGGAATTACCGCCGCGCGGAAAAGCGATCCGTGTAATTTGCTGCGAGACCTCGCGCATCTCGGCGCATTTGATGGGACTCGGCGCGATGGCGCTCGATCTTGGTGCGATGACCGTGTTCCTTTACACCTTCACCGAGCGCGAAAAACTCTACAACCTTTTCGAGCTGCTCACCGGCGCGCGCTTCACCACGTCTTACACGCGGGTGGGCGGCCAGATTCGCGATCTGCCCGAAACTTTCATCCCGCAGCTCGAGAAATTTCTCGACGATTTCATTCCGCAACTTGATGAAATCGATCGTCTCCTGACCCGAAACCGCATCTTTGTCGATCGCACCAGAGACATCGGCGTGATCACAAAGGATCGCGCCATCGCCTACGCGCTCTCGGGTCCAATCCTGCGCGGCAGCGGCATCGAGCATGATCTGCGGCGCAAGCACCCTTATCTCGATTACGACGCATACGATTTCGAGGTGGCGATCGGCAGCGCCGGCGATTGCTACGATCGCTACCTCGTTCGGATCGAAGAAATGCGCCAGAGCGTGCGTATTTTACGGCAGGTCATCGACAAGCTTCCAAGCGGTCCGATTAATGTCGTCGATTGGAAAAACATGCTGCCGCCGAAATCGCACGTGATGACGAAAATGGAAGAGCTGATTCACCATTTTATCGTTGTGACCGAAGGTCTCGACGCACCGCCGGGCGAGGTTTATTTCGCGGCGGAAAATCCGAAGGGCGAGCTTGGTTTTTACATTAACAGCAAAGGTGGCGGCGTCCCGCACCGGCTCAAAATTCGCGCGCCGTCGTTTGTGAACTTGAGCATTTTGCCTGAACTTCTCCCCGGCTGCATGATGAGCGACGTCGTGGCGGTTCTCGGCAGTCTGGACTTCGTGATGGGCGAATGCGACAGGTGATAAACAATCATGAAAAAAATTAGCTTTCGTTTTCTGAGGGTCGTTCTAGCGGCGCTTTGCCTCGTTTCGTTGAGCAGTTGCAACCGCAATCCATTTTCCGGCTCGAAGCTGACGAGCGCCAACTACGACCAGGTCAGCCTCGGCATGACCAAAGCGCAGGTCGAAAATATTCTCGGCCCGCCGACCTCGGCGGAAACAAAAGATGTGCTCATCTACAAGAAGACGACTTATCGTTATGAGGACGGCAAGAAGTTCGCAATGATCACGTTTAAGAATGACGAAGTGGATGGAAAGGACACCAACCTCGGCCGCGAGCCGTAACGAGGATTGATTTAAATCGCCATGAAACGCAGCTCACAGTTTTTGCGTCTGCTGGCGGTCTTCTTCGTGATCGTCTTCCTCTTTGACGCTTGCAGCGGCAAACGTTTGACGAAAGCAAACGTCGATCAGGTCAACCAAGGGATGACGAAGAAGCAGGTGGAATCGGTTCTTGGACATCCTACCTCGATCGACAGCAAAGATTTTGTCCTCTTCAAAAAAACGACTTACCGCTACAGGCAGGGAAATGACTCTGTGACGATTGTCTTCAAGGAAGACAAGGTGGAGTCGAAGGAAAGCACGCTGCACGATTAGCCGTCATCTGTGGATGCGACGATGACGAGCGTTCCAGCTGAGCTGGAACGGAAAATGGATGAAGCTATCGGCCATTATCCGGCCGATCGGAAGCGGAGCGCCGCGATGCCGCTCTTGCATTTGTGGCAGGAACATTTCGGCTTCATCAGCGACGAAGGGATCATTTGGATAGCAGCCAAGCTCGGTCTGCAACCGATCAACATTCTTGAGCTCGTGGCCTTCTATCCGATGTTCCGGCAGGCGCCAGCCGGGAAAAAACATATTCGCGTTTGCCGCACCCTCAGTTGTGCGATGGCGGGCAGTTATCCCTTGATGGAGCGATTCTGCGCCGCGACCGGAATCGATCGGCGCCATCAGGAATCCGGCATGCACAATCCGGTTTCGGTCGGCGCTGGCGGAGACTACAGCATCGAGTTTGTCGAATGCCTCGCCAGTTGCGGGACGGCGCCGGTTTGCATGGTCGACGATGAACTTTTCGAAAACGTCCGACTGGAATCAACGTCGGCGCTGCTCCGCAATCCGCAATCGGCCATCGGCAATCGGCCATCGGCCCATCCTCTGGAACACCGGCTCGTTTTCAAAAACATCGGGCGCGAAAACTGGACGACCGATATTGACTGCTACCTTCGCGACGGCGGTTATGAGCAATTGCGCAAAGCAGTGACAATGTCGCGTACCGAGATTGTGAACGAAGTGAAAACTTCCGGGTTACGCGGCCGCGGCGGCGCCGGGTTTCCCTGCGGCGTGAAGTGGGGCTTCATCAAGCCCGATGAAAAGAAACCGGTCTATCTAATCTGTAATGCCGACGAATCAGAGCCCGGGACTTTTAAAGATCGCTACATCATTTACGAAGATCCGCACCAGCTTATCGAAGGCATTCTTATCTCCTGCTTCGCCCTTAACGTGCACACCGCTTATGTCTATATCCGCGGCGAATTCGTCGAGGGCGCAAAGATTCTCGAACGTGCGATCGAAGAAGCACGCGTTCACAATTTCGTCGGCAAAAATGTGCTCGACACGGGCTTCGATGTTGAAATTTTTCTTCATCGCGGTGCGGGCGCTTATATCTGCGGCGAGGAAACCGGCCTGATTGAATCGCTTGAGGGCAAACGCGCTTATCCGCGGATCAAGCCGCCTTATTTCCCCGCCGTGCTTGGGCTCTACATGTGCCCCACGATCGTTAACAACGTCGAGACGCTTTGTCATGTGAAACACATCATCGCGATGGGCGGCGCGAAATACGCTCGCCTGGGCCGGCCGAACAACACGGGAACGCGCATCGTCTGTGTCAGCGGAGACGTGGTAACTCCGGGTTATTTCGAGATCGAAGTCGGTTCTGTCACGATGGGTCAACTGATCAACGAAATGGCGGGCGGATTAAAACCCGGTCGCAAATTAAAAGCCGTCATTCCCGGGGGCAGCTCCGCAAAAGTCCTGCGCGCGGACGAAAGTTTTAAGCTCAAGGAAAAACAAGCTGACGGTTCGATGCGCGAACGCGAGTTCACGATCAATGAAATTCCGATGGATTTTGATTCGCTGACCGCAGTGGGATCGATGGCGGGCTCCGGCGGCGTCATCGTGATGGATGATTCGCGTGACATGGTGTGGGTGCTAAACAACATCAACGAGTTTTATGCGCATGAGAGCTGCGGACAATGCACGCCGTGTCGCGAAGGTTCGCTCTGGATGAAAAAAATTACCGACCGGATGCTGCTCGGCGGCGGTGTCAGGCGAGATCCGGAAACGCTCAAGACCGTGGCCGACAATATCGCTGGACGAACGATCTGCGCGTTCGGCGAAGCCTGCGCGTGGCCAACCCAAAGTTTCGTCGAAAAATTCCGCGAAGAATTCGCGGGGCGCGCTCAAAAACCGGTCCCGCCGCCGATGCCGCCCGAGTACACGTCCGGCGAATTAATCACCCATGAAACAATCGCAACCGTTCCCCTCGCTCATGACCCGGGCTGGGAGAGAGCGGCGACGACGGGAACGATTTAGAAAATAAAAGATAAATCTGGAAGCCATGAAACCAGGAATGGAACTGGGAAGTACAAGACTGACAGAGCGAATCATCACTGCGGCTATTCGCATTCATAAAGAGACCGGACCGGGCTTTCTCGAAATAATGTGCGAAGAAGCGCATTTCTAGTTTTCCTGGCTTCCTGGTTTCCAGATTCATTCATGGCTAGCGAGTCCTCAATCCCAATGCTCAACGTCCAGATCGATGGCGTTTGGCGGCAATTTCCAAAAGGGACGCGCTTAATCGAAGCTTGCGAGCAGGCCGGTAGCTACGTGCCGCGCTATTGCTATCACAAAAAACTTTCTTCGCCGGGCAACTGCCGAATGTGCCTGATCGAAATGGGCCTGCCGAAAATGGGCCCGGATCGCAAACCGGAGCTCGGCCCAGATGGCAAACCGGTTATCAACTGGATGCCGCGCCCGCAAATTTCCTGCGCACAAGATGTCTCCGAAGGAATGGGCGTGCGCACGATGTCGCC
>JBDUDH010000065.1:0-5487 GCA_040003015.1 Verrucomicrobiota bacterium
AGCGACCTCGCAGTCAAGCAAAACGTTGCCGCTTCCACGCAGAACCAAGCCTTCAGCGCTCTTCTTTTTCTGTATCGGGAGGTGCTCAAGCAGGAACTGCCCTGGATCGAAAACATCCAGCGGGCGAAGCGACCGGCGAAAATGCCGATGGTCTTTACCCCGGAAGAAGCGCGCGCGGTTCTAAGCAAGATGCAAGGCACCGTCCGGCTGATGGGCACGTAAAAGCTTCGCTCACGTGCCAAGGGATGCTAGGACGGGCGCGTGTTTTATGTCTACGTGCTGAGCTCCGAAACTGACTCGGGTCTTTACATTGGCTATTCGTCGAACCTACGGAGACGGATCACTCAACATAAGCGCGGGGCAGCGCCGGCTACCTCGGACCGAGGTCCATGGAAACTGATCTATTATGAAGCGGACGTTGAACAAGCGGATGCATTGGGCCGCGAGAAATATCTAAAGAGCGGAAGCGGCCGCACTTTTCTCCAAAAGCAGCTTCGGCATTATCTGGCGAAGCATCCTCTTCGCCGAACCGCGTGAGTGAAGCGCCGTAGAACGCAGCAAGCTTTTACGCGGCAGGAGTTACTCGGACATAAGGACGTTTCGACAACGATGATCTATACCCATGTGCTCAATAAACCGGGCATCGGCGTCAAGAGTCCGCTGGACTGAAGCGTCAAGAACAGTTCGCGCGGCCGCCAACGCTCGCGAGCATCATTCCCAAATAGCCGAACGCGCCATAAACGATTAACTGCACCCGCCCATTGCATGGTCCCGGGTTGATAGCGCAAAACATCGGAAGCGATTAAGAGATTGGCGAATAACAGACCGAAGGTCGCACCGGGAATCATCCCGGGAATTGCATTTACCTGCGTCTCCCGGGACACGATCGCGCCGATGGCAAGGCAAAAAGTCACGAAGAGAAGGCACCGTAAATTGACCGTAACGGGTGGCGTGATCGCAGGAGAAAATGTAATCACGAGCAAACTCCGGCTTTTGTCGAAGACAGTGATTACAGCAAAGCGGAAGGGCTTTGTCTTCTCAAGACGAGCGATGATATCGTCGAATTAATGTCCCCCGCTTCGGCCAGGCGTTTCCCGCTGACGAGTGGCTTCCACCTTTGTGGCTCGGTCGCGATAAAATAAAATTCCGTGACTTCGCAGGTTACTTATGAGCGCGCGGAGATTGTTACCCACTTCTTCGTTAGTGAGAAGTGTGGCGAGAAGGCCGTTGCCCGTCGTCGCCGCTCGCATTATCTGGCCCGCGGCTTGGATCGTTTTACGCGCATCCGCCACCGCCAGTTGCAAATCGTCCGCCGCTTTTTTTGTTGAGCTTAAAGTCGCATCCGCTTTGGCGATCACGCCATCGATTTTCTTCGATGATTCCGCGAGCGATCCGGTGGTTTGATTGAGATGGTCGATGCTCGATTTGAGATTCTGCATGCTCGCTTCCGAGAATGCATGGTTGTTCAGTCGCGAAACCGTGGTGTTGATATTCTGAACGGTCCCTCGCAAATCCTTAAGCAAAAAGCTACCTTCGCGTGTGAGATCATCCAAGCCGGTCTCACGCACTCCTTCCACCACGGCGTTCTTGGCGATGTAGGCGGCCGGTTGGCCCGCCGGTGGGGTTACGGAAACGAAACGGTCGCCGAGCAAGCCCGAAGAGCCGACCGTGAATTTACTGGCCGCGGGAATTTTCACATAATCGTAAATTCGCAGCGGCACCTCCACCCCCTGCCCTACCAGTTGCGGCCCGCTGGATACGCGCCCAATCTTCGCGCCGCCCATTAAGACATCAGAGCCTTTTAACAATCCGCTCGCATCGGAAAACCGAATCTTCAGATCGTAATAGGTTTTAAAGCCTTCACCGACGCGCCCGAATTGCACGACCAGGGCGGCCAAGATGGCGAGACCGATAAAAACGAAAATGCCGACTTTCAGTTCCAGCCCGCGCTCTTGCTCATTCATCGGATGCGATCAATCTATTCCGAATGCGACGCCCGTCCGAGGAGAAAATCCTGGATGAGCGGATCGTTCGATCTCTGAATCTCTTCCGGAGTTCCAAGAAAATAAACGCGGCCCTGATGAAGATAGGCGATCTGATCGGCCACATGAAGCGCGCTTTTCATATCGTGCGTCACGACCACGCTTGTCACTTGAAAACGTTTCTGCAAGCGGCGGATCAAATGATTGATGCTGTCGGAAACGACCGGGTCGAGGCCGGCCGTTGGCTCGTCGTAGAGAATGCACCCGGGGCGATTGATGATCGCGCGGGCCAGACCGACCCGCTTCTTCATGCCGCCGCTTAAGTTGACCGGCATCTTCTTTTGCTGCCCTTCGAGTTCGATCACCTCCAGTATCTCGCCGATTTTCTGCCGAAGTATTTTCGGGTCGCGCTCCCCCCCTTCGCACAAAGGGAACGCAATGTTTTCCTCCACTGTCATGGAATCGAAGAGTGCGTTGCCCTGAAAAAGAATTCCGACTTTGCGGCGGACGGCGGCGAGCTGTCGTTCGCTTAAGCCGATGATGTTTTGTCCGTCAATCCAGATCTCCCCCTGGTCGGGCCGCATCAATCCGATGAGATGTTTGAGCAAAACGCTTTTGCCTCCACCGCTGCGACCAATGATCGCAAGTGTTTCTCCGGTAGCGACGTTCAAATCGACCCCGCGTAAAATTTCCTGACGCCCGATACGTTTGGTCAATCCGCACACCGCGATCATCGCAGTGGCCTCCTGGCGCGGGACAGAATTGTCCCGGGCGCGCTTTGAAGTGAGCGCCGCGTCGATCATCTCGATGTCGTCGGCATAATTTCGAACGTTCAACGCTTCACCTCTCTAAATCCAGCCGGCCGGAAAAATAATGTTGAGAAACATCGTGAGAAAGAAATTCGAAATCAAAATCGCCAGCGATGAGTCAACCACTGCTTCGGTCGTCGCTTTTCCTACGCCAACGGCGCCCTCGCCCGTCGTCAGGCCCTTGTGACAACTGATAAAAACGATCAGAATCGCGAAGCAAAAAGCTTTCGTCAGGCCCATAATAATGTCGCGCATTTGTGTCCAGCGCACCATGTTCGCGACGTAATACGTTCCATTGACGTCGAGCAAGAAAATCGTGACGAAGTATCCCGCAATGATGCCGAAGCCGATGGCTTCCGCCACGAGCAACGGCATCGAAATGATCATCGCCAGCATTCGCGGCACGACGAGATAATCCACCGGATGAACGGCGAGCGCGCGCAGCGCGTCGATCTGCTCGGTTACTTTCATGGTGCCGATTTCCGCGGACATGGCCGCGCCCACGCGTCCCGTCACCATCAACCCCGTGAGGACCGGCCCGAGCTCGCGGCAGATCGCAACCGAAACCACCGCTCCAACGCCCGAACCAATTCCCAGCTTGTTGAATTGAAAAAAAGTCTGGGCCGCAAAAACAGCGCCGGTGAATCCTCCCGTAATGACTACGACCAATTGCGAGAGCAGCCCGATATCCACCATCTGACGAAGGAAAAGTTTCCAGCGCAGCTTGTGAGTGAAAGCGGAACGAAATGTGTCGCCGGCCAGCATCACCAATTCGCCGAGGTAGGTGAAAAACGAGAGAACGATGGCCCCGAGTGACCTCAACAAACGCGCGATCATTTAATGATTGCGAAGCCGAAGCGGGACTTCGGCCTTACAAACTCAAAATCTGCGTCTTTGTCATCGGCCGTACTTCCGGGGGAATCGCGCCGACGAATCGCGGTTCCAAGCCAAGTTTTCTAAAAATCATCCCGATCTCGCGAAAGGTGATCGTCGGCTCGTCGAGCTCCATGTAGACAATGTCGTGATTGCTGTCGACTTTGTAGCGCAGTCCCGGCACGGCTTCGAGCTGATGATCGAGCTCCAGAATTTTATCCAGATCACGAACGCCAGCGGCATAAACCTCGAGTTCGATCATCGTTTTGCTCGTTGAGCGATTGTACGAGCAGGCCGCTCTGAAGCAAATTAGAAAAATCAGCGGCTCACCACGCAATCGCGTGTCTGATTGCGAGATTACTTAAGCTGAGATAAAGAAGAACCGTGCTTCCGAGAATTGTGAGCTTATGAAACTTTTGTGTGCGGCGTTTGCGTCGTTTCCGAAACTTCTTCTGCTCGCACTGCTCTTTGCGGGATGTGAGACGATGCCCGAAGGGATCCATCAGGCGCGCATCGCGATGTTCCAACGAATTCAGCAAGAGCCTCCGGGAGATTATTTCATCGGCCGCCGCTATTTTAAGCCGGATTACAAATTCTGGGGCTACGTTCGCCGGCCCGGGCAACCATGGAGCACGGCGCAGCTCGTTATGCTTAATGAAAAACAAAAACTCGCGCCGGACCGTGAGCAGGTGAATTTCGGGTTCGACAACAATTACGAATACAAACTCTATGGGAGCTTTAGCGGCGAGAACGTTTACGAGCCGGCGAGCAATGGCGTTTACCCGGAATTTGTCCTGAGAGGGTACGAACTGATCTCGACCAGTCCCGGCCCAATCTTCAAACACCAGTACTCCGGAGAAGGCGATAATCGCTATCAAATCGAAAAACCGGAATAGCGAAGTGGATCCTCCGCGCAAAGATCGATTGGTGGAAGATTTCTTTTCCTACCTCGAAGTCGAGCGAAATGCGTCGCCCCGTACGTTGAGCGCCTATCGGTCCGCACTGGGAAATTTCCGCGCCGGTGTGAATCGACCCTGGAAGCAATGCAACGCCGATCACTTTCGCGATTATCTCTTCAGCCTGATGAAAAAGGGACAAGCGCGCTCCTATATCCGATTGCAATTCTCCGCGCTGCGAAGCTTCTATCGGTTTCTGGTCGAGCGAAAAGGCGTCGCGCGCGATCCGACTCGCGAATTGCAGTTGCCGAAAGCGGAAAAGAAATTGCCGCTGGTACTGACGCGAGGGCAAATCGATGAACTGCTGAATGCGCCTTTGCAGATGAAACTCGAGCGCCAGTCGCCGGCATGGATCAGAGAACGCGACGCCGCAATTATGGAATTGTTTTACAGTAGCGGTTTGCGTCTCAGCGAATTGGCCGCGCTTGATGTAAACGATCTGGATCTTTTTACGGAGACCGTGCGCGTTTTAGGCAAGGGCCGTAAGGAACGCGTCTGCCCGATCGGCGCTCCTGCGATCGGGGCGATTTCGCGTTATCGCGCAGCCGCGAATGTTCATTCCGGCCCGCTGTTCATTAACAAATCGCGCCGGCGAATTTCAGCGCGCTCGATCTGGCTGGTGTTAAAGCGTTATTTGCGCCATACCACGATTCCAATTGCGCTCAGTCCGCACAAACTTCGCCATAGCTTTGCCACGCATTTGCTCGATAACGGCGCTGATCTTCGCAGTGTGCAGGCATTGCTCGGCCACGCCAGTCTTTCGACCACGCAGATTTACACGCACGTCACCGTCGAACGCTTGAAAAAAGCTTACGCGCAAGCGCACCCGCGGGCGTGACGTGCTGTCATTCCGAGCGAAGCCAAGGC
>JBDUDH010000121.1:0-5486 GCA_040003015.1 Verrucomicrobiota bacterium
CGTGCGAGCTGGCGCGCGTCGCGCTCGAGCGGCCGGCGATAACGTGGATCGTCTTCGTCGATATCGACCTCCGCAAATGCGCGCAGGTCCTTTAAACTGATCGGCGTGCTGGCATCGATCAATCCCCGATTTGGAGTGATGATGAGCACGCCAGGGCTTCCTGAATGCGGTCGCGCGAAAGCGTTCGCATACGCAAGTTTCCCTCGAAAATAGAGGCCGCTGAGGAAGCTGAAAACTTCGCCAATAGTCGGGCGGCGGTCTGAGCTGCGCAATCGCCGCGCCAGATCAAACTGCGCGCTTTCGCTCATGATCATTCGCGCGCGTTCGCCGGCGGCGTAGGCGGGAGATAACAAAAAAGTGCGGCTCATTTTTTGCCTGCGGATTCTCTTTGAAATTCGAAACCGGGAGAAACTGAAACGACTTTGCCGCGCGAATTACCGTTCGGCTTGCGTCGATTTTGCCTTTGCCCGTGCACGGTTGGCTTCGAGCTCGGGCAGATGCTTCTCCGACCAGCGGCAGAGAGCGTGCAAAGGCTCGATCAAAGTGCGCCCGAGCGCGGTCAGGGCATATTCAACTTTCGGCGGCACAACCGGATGAACCTTGCGGTGCACAAGCCCGTCGCGTTCCAGGCTGCGTAAGGTCTGCGTCAGCATCTTTTGCGAAACGCCGCCAATCTCGCGTTGCAACGCAGCGTAGCGGCGGGTGCCGGTGGCGAGAACATGAATAATCAGCGCCGTCCATTTGTCCGCGATCCGATCGAGGACGAGCCGTGAAGGACATTGAGCGTCCATGATAGATCCTCTGACGGCTAGTTTCGACATGGAGATAGAGAATTTTTATATCGAATAGATGTAGGCGCAAGCGAACGTTACGTACCACATCGATGGTATCACCTATTTGGTCATGTAGTGGATTAGAAGCGAGCGAATAACGTGAAGTCTGGTTCTGTTACGAAAAACCGGTCAAATAGGTTTCACTTCGCTTGCGTCCCCAAGCGGAATTTGGCACGCTGGCGCGCCGAAATGATCGATTGGATAATCATCGACCCAACGCTCGCGTGAATATTCTCGTGATCGGCGGCGGCGGGCGCGAACATGCGCTGGCTTGGAAATTGAAAAAATCAGCGGCCGTCGAACGTATTTTTTGCGCGCCAGGCAATGCGGGAACGACGGAGGTCGGCGAAAACATTCCGGTTGCGGCGACCGATTTTGCCGGGCTCGTTCGATTCGCAAAAAAGAACCGCATTCATCTGACGGTCGTTGGACCGGACGATCCGCTCGCGGCTGGAATCGTCGATGTGTTCGAAGAAGCGGGGCTGCGAATCTTTGGACCATCGAAGGCAGCGGCGCGACTGGAGGCCTCTAAGATTTTTGCGAAGCAAATTATGCGATGCGCCGGTGTTCCGACTGCGATGGCCGGTGCATTTGAGGAGAGCGAAGAAGCGTTGCGTTTCGCGGAACAACTTCGCCATCCGATCGTGATAAAGGCCGATGGCCTTGCTCTGGGCAAGGGCGTGATTGTGGCGTCAAACGCCGCGGAAGCGGCCGAGGCGATCCGCGCGATGATGGAGAAACGAAAGTTTGGCGACGCCGGCCGCCGCGTCCTGATCGAGGAATTTCTCAGCGGGTGGGAATGTTCGCTGCACGCGCTGGTTGACGGCGACAATTATCAAATGCTCGCGACGGCATGCGATTACAAGCGCGCGTGCGATGGAAATGAAGGTGCAAACACTGGCGGGATGGGCGCTTTTAGTCCGGCCGATCGCTGGGATCGCACGCTCGAAGCGCAAGCTCACGAAAAAATCATGAAGCCATTGCTGCGCGGATTGCGCGAGGACGGGATTACATTTCGCGGTCTGCTCTTCCCAGGTTTGATGGTAACAAAGAGCGGCGCTCACGTGCTGGAATTCAATTGCCGGTTTGGCGATCCGGAGACGCAGGTGATTCTGCCGAGATTAAAAGGTGACTTGCTGCCGCTGCTCGAAGCGACAATTGACCGCCGCCTCACCGATGTGAAAATCGAATGGGACGAGCGTTCCGCGGTGACGGTAGTGATGGCATCGGGCGGTTATCCGGGCAATTACGAGACCGGAAAAAAGATTTCCGGTTTGGAGGAGTGCGCGCGACTGAACGATGTCCATATTTTTCATGCCGGCACCCGCCGCGTGAGTGGCGAGGTGGTTACCGCAGGCGGTCGGGTTCTTGCGGTGACGGCTTTGGGGGAAACGCTCGCTCGCGCGCGGGCGCGCGCTTACGACGCGGTGTCCCGGATTCATTTCGAAGGTGCTCATTATCGTCGGGATATTGCGGCTAAGATCGAGAACCCGCAGCCAAATGCATCATCCAACTCATAGCTGCCCTTTCGCTGCGCTGATTTGTTTTGCTCTCGTTAGTTCAGGTATCGCGCAAATACCTTCGCCCGCCGCCACTAAAAACGCGCATTCAGCGATCCCGACGGCATCCCCCGCCGCGATCGCTTCCGCAACGCCTTCGACCGCCTCGCTGATCAATTCGATGGACTCGGCCGATCTCGAGCAAGCGATCCCGCTCCTTAGAAATAATTACCTGAATCCCGAAGCGTTGAGCGAGACGGAGCTCAACCGCGCGATGTTGGAAGGTTTATTGGTTCGGCTCGGCCGCGGTGCCATGCTTCTTCCCGACCGCCAAAGCCAACCACTCGAAGTAGCCAGCCCTTTTTACAGCGAAATCCTCGAAGGCCACGTCGGCTATCTCCGGCTCGGCGCGTTTAACAAAACCAATCTGCAGGCGATGGACATAAACTTGCAGACATTCGCGAGTAAAAAGGTGGATGCGATCATTGTTGATTTGCGTGCCAGCCCCCAGACCAACGACTTCGCGATGGCGGTGGAATTCACAAAGCGATTCGCGCAGAAAGGCAAACCGCTTTTCACGCTCCGTAAACCGGCGATGAAGGAGGAGCGCGTTTTTACTTCGGACCAGAACCCGACCTACAAGGGATTCATGATGGTGTTAGCCGATGGCGATACGACTGGAGCGGCGGAAGCTGTCGCTGGAGTGCTGCGATTCTACGATAAGGCAATGATCATTGGGCAAACGACGGCAGGGCGCGCAGTGGAGTATTCTGACCTGCAACTTCCAAGCGGAAAAATTCTCCGCGTCGCTGTGGGGGAAGCGGTGTTGCCGGACGGGCGTCCTCTCTTTCCGGAAGGGGTCAGACCGGATTTGCCTGTGCCGATGTCCGTTGAAGAAAAACGTCAGATCTTCCAGCAAAGTTTTGGGAAAGGCTTAAGCGAATTTGTTTTTGAAACGGATCGCCCGCATATGAATGAAGCCGCGCTGCTCGCCGGCAAAAATCCGGAAATCGAAGCGTTGCAGCAACGTCCGGCCTCCGGGCCGAAACAAACAACATTGCGCGACCCTGTCCTGCAACGCGCGTTGGATTTGGTAACATCGATCTCGATTTATCAAAAGCAGTCGGGAGGAACTCCCTAGGCCGGCATTATTATCCAGCGTTGCCGACGTGGCTGCGGCGCTCATCTGGAAAAGCGCTGGTCGATCAGCTACATTTGCAGCCGCGTGAATCCACTTGAAGAGCGAATCCAATATAAATTTCGCAACCCGCTCTTGCTGGCGGAAGCGCTGACCCATCCGAGCCTCGGCCACGAGACGCAACGGCGGCATTTCGATAATCAGCGGCTGGAGTTTTTAGGAGATGCGGTACTGCAACTGGTGACGACCGAGCATCTCTACGCCCATTTTTCCAGTGCCGGCGAAGGGCGCCTCACCAAATTGCGCGCACGAATGGTCTCGCGTGAGGCGCTGAGATTGCATGCGAGCAGATTGGATTTGGGCCGCTACCTAATGATGGGCCGCGGCGAAGAGGCAAGTGGCGGGCGTGATCGCGCGTCGACGCTAGCCGACGCGTTCGAGGCCTTGGTCGGCGCGATTTATCTCGATAGCGACCTGCCGACGGTGCGGCAATTTATTTTGGAGGAGGCGCGCGAGGATCTGCAGCGGCTGGAAGAGGAGCCGATGGAGATCAATCCAAAAGGCCAACTTCAGGAATTGCTGCAGACGATCTCGCCCCGCAGCCCGATTTACGAAATAGTTTCTCAAAGCGGTCCAGAACACGAAAAAACCTTTTCCGTCCAAGTCGTGTGGGAAAACCAAGTGCTGGGTCGGGGTTCCGGTCGAAGCAAGAAACAAGCGGAAACAGCCGCGGCGCTGTCCGCATTGCAGACAGAACGCTGGTCAACCATTGCCGAAGGTGAGCAAGAGAAGAACGATTCGCTCAACGCGCCTGATTGAGCGCGTGGACGTCGGCTCCAGGTAAAATCGTCCAGCTAAAGTGCTCTGCGATTGCGTCGGTTACGAAAGCCTTGGCGGCTTGGATCGCCTCTAGAAGGGCCGAGCCTCGCGCAAGGCTGGCTGCGATGGCTGCGGAATAAGTGCAGCCGGTGCCGTGTGTGAAAACGTCTCGTGCAAACCGCGCAGAAAATTCCGAGACTGGGCCACGCTCGAATAGCAGATCGATTGCTACATCGCCGGAAAGGTGGCCGCCCTTCAGCAAGAACGGCACCTGATATTTTGCGAACAAACGCGCGCCTGCGCGACGCATCCCATCCAGATCGATGATCGTCTCGCCTAATAACACCGTTGCTTCATCGAGATTTGGCGTGACCAAAGAAGCTAAGGGAAATAAGTGCCGTTCGTAAGCTTCGATTGCATCGGATTGCAGCAGCCGATAGCCACTGGTTGCGACCATCACCGGATCAATTACCAGCGGCAAAGAACGCCCGGATTTCGCTGCATGTTCGAGCAGCACGCGCGCGACAACCTCCACAATCGCGCGGGAATGGAGGAGCCCAGTTTTGATCGCGGCGACCGGAAAATTTGCGAGACATAATTCAATCTGTTCCTGAACGTTTTTCGAATTGATCTCCTGAATGCTCGTCACTTTGCCGGGAACTTCGGCCACGACACACGTGATCGCCGTCAGTCCGTACACGCCCAATGCGCTGAACGTTTTGAGGTCAGCCTGTGCGCCAGCTCCGGCGCTGCAATCTGAGCCCGCGATGGTAAGAACGACCGGCACCTGCAAATGGGGCGCCATTTTCGTCAGGCATTTGCAGCGGGATTCTAACCGTCGCTGCCGATGGCTTCCACGGGGCAGCCCTCCATCGCTTCTTTGCAGAGAGCTTCCTCTTCCGGACTCTCCGACTGCTTGTAAACGAACGAATGGCCACCGTCATCGTTGCGCTTGAAATTGGCCGGGGCCGTTTCGCGACAGAGATCGCAGTCGATACATTGATCGTCGACGTAAAATTTTCCCTCTACGTTTTCCGGGTATTTGTTTGCGGCGTCGGCCATATTCTTACTACTAAATTGTCGTGCAAGGTTAGGAAGAAACCCCTCTGGCGCAATGGATATTTGCTCGTTGACGACAACGCGCAACTGGCAGACAGAGGACGCGCGAAGAGTTCGGAGACAACACCATGAAAGCCA
>JBDUDH010000117.1:0-18458 GCA_040003015.1 Verrucomicrobiota bacterium
TTTCGAGTCGGACTTGCCGCGGCGTGCAGCTTCAGGGCAATCAGATATTCCGGGCGCGGCAAGAGCACGCGCTCACCTGACAGATTCATTTCTTTCGCGCCTTCGATTAATTTTTCCCAAGTCGCCTGCTCAACAAACATGAGGTCGACGGGCGAGCTGGTCTGATCCGGCGGCTCGAATTGCGCGAAAGCGGCGATCCCATGAAAGAGACGGTAACCGAGTTCGCGCAGGAGATCGAGCCATTGGGAACGCGATTGCTCGGGGACGAGTAGATCCAGATCGACAGTATTACGGATGTAACCCAACATGATTACGGCATTCGCGCCAATGAGGAGATTGGGCAGTCCTCGTTCTGAGGCGGCTCGAAGAATCGCGGTGATCTCTGCTCCCACGAAAGTCAGACTTGGCGAATTTTCGGGATGTTGCCCGAAGAAAGCTCTTTGTAGAGATCGACCAGATGCTCCCTCAGGTCATCAAGCGGAGTTCCCTCCGTCATATAATCACGGCATTGATCGAGATATCCCAGCCCCATATCTTGATCTTACCAATAACTGAACCCGGTCGACGCCATCTCTGCATTTTAGCCAAGCGGTGATAATCAGTCAATTGCGGCGCAGGGTGAAGCTGGTTTCCCACATTCGCTAAGACGATACACCGGTTCAAAAGCGTTCTTATAAAAAAAGCGGAGCATTTGTCTCGGCTTTTTTGTTGGATCCGAATTATTACCGACAGGTCTAAGACGTTTAAATCGTTGGAGAGGCGAAGCGCTCGGTGGTTAACTCGACACGAATGAGATCGCAGTCTTCCAAACTTTTTGCGCGCGCGCTGAAGCGCATCCCGGGCGGAGTAAATTCCCCAGTGCGCGCCTTTCGCGGGATGGGACGCGATCCCTTTTTCGTCGAGCGAGCGCAAGGCGCATCAATCTGGGACGTCGATGGGAACGAATACATCGATTACGTCGGCACGTGGGGTCCGGCCATTCTCGGACACGCGCCGAAGGTGGTGATCGACGCGATTCATGACGCCGCTGGGCGCGGTGTCAGCTTTGGCATTCCCAATCCGCTCGAAGTGGAAATGGCTGACCTGATCTGCCAATGGGTTCCTTCCATAGAAAAAGTGCGGATGGTCAACAGCGGCACGGAAGCGACGATGTCGTGCATTCGTCTCGCGCGCGGATTTACCGGACGCGACAAGATCATTAAGTTCGAGGGTTGTTATCATGGCCACGTCGATTCGCTGCTCGTGCACGCTGGCAGCGGCGCGCTCACGCATGGAATTCCCGATAGCGCGGGTGTGCCGCAGGATTTCGCGGACTTGACGATTTCATTGCCGTTCAATGATGCGGAAGCGGTGCGGGCCGCGTTTCGCGAGAACGGAAAGGAAATCGCCGCGCTGATTCTGGAGCCGATTCCCGCAAACGCCGGTTTGTATTTCCCGCAGGAGAGTTTTCTGGCGACGCTTCGGGAAGAATGCAGCGAGCATGATGCGCTCTTGATCTTCGATGAAGTGATGACGGGCTTTCGTGTCGGGCGCGGCGGCGCGCAAGAACTCTACGGCTGCCGCCCCGATCTCACCGCACTCGGAAAAGTCATCGGCGGCGGATTGCCGGTCGGTGCATTCGGCGGGCGTGCCGAAATTATGGATCAACTCTCTCCGAACGGCCCGGTGTATCAGGCGGGAACATTATCAGGAAATCCACTGGCGATGGCGGCTGGGCTCGCACAATTGCGCGAGTTGGAGCGAATCGATGGTTGGAAGTTGCTCGAGGAATTGGGCGGCGAACTTGAAGGGGCGGTGCGCGCAACGGTGCGCGACCTGAAAACGCAAGTGACCTTCCATCGCATCGGATCGATGTTTTGCCTCTTCTTTACGCCGGGACCGGTAACAAATCTGTCCAGCGCGAAGCAGATCGATCTGCAAAAGTTCGCGCGCTTCTTTAATGGCTGTCTTGATCGCGGCGTTTATCTCGCACCCTCGCAGTTCGAAACCGGATTTATTTCGACTGCCCATACAGTTGCCCAAATTGAACAGACGGCGGCGGTCATGCGTGAGGCATTATTGGAAGTAAGTTAGGCAAAGGCGGTGGCCCAGCCGTTCTTACAATCTTTGCGTCCATTGGGCGCATAGACTAGGGAGTGCCCTCCGTGAGCCCAACGTCCCCCGGCACGATGCGCGACGCTTGGGAGAGATCGACAAATAAATTGGAGGGACGCGCTCCGTCGCGTCCTCCTTCGGACGGCACGGAGGCCGTCCCTCCAAAGCTGGACGCCGTAGCGCAGCGTCCCTACCTTTGCCGCTGTGAGTTCCTTGGATCCAATTCGCGCGGTCGCGAAATTTTTCTTTAAAGGAGAACGGAAGTTTTTTGTTAAGGGCGTTACTTACGGTCCCTTCCAGCCGGACGCAGCAGGCCATTTCATCGGCACACCCGAGCGAACCCGGCAGGACTTGGCGCAAATGCGGTTGGTGGGATTGAATCTGGTCCGCGTTTATCATCTGCCGCCACTTTGGTTTCTCGATCTCTGCGCTGAAGCCGGGATGCGGGCGCTCATCACGGTGCCCTGGGCTTCGCATCTCGAGTTTTTGAGCACCCGGCGGGAGCGCCGTCAGGTTATTACCGCCATCCACGACGCCGTGGCGGAACACTCCGGCCATCCGGCCATCTTCGGATATCTGGTGGGAAACGAGATCCGTCCCACCATGGTGCGCTGGCTCGGAGTGCGGCGCGTGACCGAATTCCTTGAGACCCTGATTCGGACCGCTCGCGAGGCCGATCCGAACGCGCTTTTTTCTTACGCCAGCTATCCGCCGACGGAGTTTTTGCTGCCGCAAAATGTCGATTTCTACTGCTTCAATGTTTATCTTCATCATCAGAAAGAATTCGAAAAATATCTGCTCCGGCTGCAAAATCTGGCCGAAGAGCGGCCGCTGATTCTGGGCGAATTTGGGATGGACACTTCGCGCCACAGCGAGGACGAGCAGGCGGAAATGCTCGGATGGCATGTTGATAGCGTGGTCAAATGCGGACTGGCGGGGACCATCTTTTTTTCCTGGACCGACGAATGGTTTACCGGTGGCGCGGAGGTCACCGACTGGTCCTTCGGTTTAGTCCAACGCGACCGCCAACCGAAGAAGGCGTTTTATAGTCTCCAGCAAAAACTGGGACAAAACGACGCCGAGCTGCCGCATCGCAATTTGCGGAAGACGCCGTTTGTCTCTGTCATCATCTGTTCCTTTAACGGAGGGGCGACGCTGGCCGCCTGTCTTGAGTCGTTAGGCAAGATTAATTATCCGGCCTACGAAGTCATCCTGGTCGACGATGGTTCGACTGATAATACTCCTGAAATAGCGGCGCAGTTTCCCCACGTTCGTTATCTTCGCCAGACAAATCATGGCTTGAGCCACGCGCGCAATGCCGGCGCGACGGCCGCGCAGGGCGAAGTGCTGGCTTACACCGATTCGGACTGCATGGCCGATGCCGACTGGCTTTATTATTTAGTCGGCACGTTGATCAGCGGAGATTATGCGGGAGTGGGCGGCCCGAACATTCCGCCGCCCGCTCAAACTTTGATCCAGGCTTGTGTCGCAGGGGCGCCCGGCGGTCCAAGTCACGTCCTTCTCACCGATACCGTCGCCGAGCACATTCCGGGATGTAACATGGCCTTTTACCGCTGGGCCTTTGACACCGTGGGCGGTTTTGATCCCGAGTTTCGCAAAGCCGGGGACGACGTCGATTTTTGCTGGCGCTTGCAGCAGGACGGCTACGTGATTGCCTTCAGTGCCACTGCGATCGTCTGGCATCATCGGCGCTTTACTTTGCGCGCCTTTTGGAAGCAGCAGAACGGTTACGGCGAAGCGGAGTCCTTACTGCGCTTTAAACATCTGATATTTTTCGGGCCAACGGGGACGGCGAAATGGCGCGGGCAGATTTACGGATCGCCGCGATTCAGCTGGTTCATCAATCGCCCGATCATTTATCACGGAATTTTCGGCGAAGGATTCTTCCAATCAATTTATCCGACGCCACAATCTGAGATCGCCGCTTACATGAGCAGCATCGAATGGTTTACGCTCACCGTTTTTCTATTCGGCCTCGCGATTTTTCTGCCGGTGTTGCGGATCGTGCCCTATCTCATGCTCGGCGGAACGCTTTGCGTAGCACTCTCCTACATGCTGCGCGCGCGGATCGAACCGCGCTTCGATACGATCGCAGCGCGGCTGGTGGTAATGGTTTTGGGTTTCGTGCAGCCTTTGGTGCGAGGTTGGGCGCGCTATTTCACCTGGCTGGATTCCAAGAGGACGCCGCAAGCGGTCATCGAAACTCCGGAGAAGTTGCCATCGGCCACTCCTCCATTCGGCAGCCTGCGAGTGCGAACCTACTGGAGCGAGGAAGGCGTTGAACGCCACGCTTTGCTCAAAACCATCTTCGAGTTGCTCGATGAAGAAGGCTGGAATTTTTCGGCCGACACCGGCTGGAAGCGCTGGGACATCCAAATCTATGGAAATTTTTTTTGGAGCATCCTTCTCCAAAGCGTCACGGAATATCATGGCGGTCCGAAATGCCTGACGCGGGTACGACTCGCCTATCGTTTTGTTTCGACGACCGTGATCATTAATCTGCTCGCGCTTTGGCTCTTGATCTATCAGCAGCTCAACAATCCGCTGCCAGCTCTTTGGCTCATCGTTCCCTACATCATTTTTCTTATCTTTCTCGCGATTCGGGCGCGGCGACTGAAACGTCGAGTCGCCGAGCTTGTCGATGTCGCCGCTCATCGGGCCGGTTTGCAACGAATCGCGCGACGTACGAGCAAGGCGATCCGTCGCGCTGAAGCGGCAAGGTTAGCGCAGGTGGATAGCGTTAAGGCGTGACATCTTCTGCCGCCGATATGCCGATAAACAGCCTCGCGCCCACCGCGCTTTGGGCTCGCCTTCTTTTTTGGTTTGCACTCGCGAGTGAGATCGCTCTTTTCGGTGCGCTCAATCTTTTTGACGACTGGCGGCTTGAGTGGATGCCGGTCAAGTTTGCCGCTACTGCTGGGCTCGCCGGCATTGGCTATCTGGTGGCAGCTTCGTTTTATCGGAGTAGCGGAAGCTTGCGTCGGCAAGCCGCGACGTTTTGGGGCGTGGCGATCCTTTTGCGGCTTCTCGCGCTGCCGCTCTCACCGAGTGACGATTTCTGGCGTTATCAATGGGAAGGAAAAATTCAGCAGGCAGGTTTTAATCCGTATGTGTTCGCGCCGGGTGATCCGCACCTGGACAAGGTGCGCGCCGATTTTCCGGATTGGCTGAAGATCAATCATCGCGACTACGGCGCGATTTATCCCCCGGGAGCGGAAATGCTCTTCGCTGAGTTGAGTCGCATCTCGGAAAGTCCGCTGCTCTACAAAATTGTTTTCATGGCCGCGGATCTCGCTGTGGCCGCGCTTCTTCTCCGCTTGATCGGAGGCCAGTCGCGTTATGCCGTGGCTGCGTGGTACGCCTGGAATCCGTTGGTCGCTTACAGTTTTGCCGGTGGCGCGCACTTCGATAGCCTCATGCTTCTGCCGATGATGGCTGGCATTTTATTTTTCGTGCGCTTGCAAGCGACTGCGAACGCGCGGTCCAAATGGTGGCTTGCCGGCGCGGGCGCGATCGCCTTTGGAGTTGCGATTTCGATCAAATTGATCCCGTTGCTGCTGTTGCCAATCTGTATTTTTGCGCTCGGCTTCCGTGCAATCGTTCTTCTACTCAGCGCTGGAGTTCCCGCGTTGCTAAGTCTTGCCTATGGTTATCCCCGCGTGGCGATTTGGCACTCGTTAGGGCGCTTCGCCTACGTTACGCGCGTGAATGACCTTTTTTGGTGGCTGATTGAAGACACCATCTGGCCGAATCCGCATCAGAAAAATTATCATTACAACGTCATTCTAATCATCGCCGTCGTGCTGGTATCTCTTTTGTTTTTCTGGAATTGGAAACGCGGAATGCTCTGGGTGCTCGGAGTGGCGCTGGTGCTCAGTCCGGTCTTACATCCGTGGTATTGCACCTGGATTCTTCCGGTGGCGACCTGGCGTCGCGTCCACGCCTGGCATGTTCTTTCCGTCACGCTCTTCGCTTACTTTTTGTTTTGGAATGAGCGTCTATTTGCATTGCCATGGCATGCCGAGCCCTGGATGAGAGGAATCATCATGCTGCCGCCGATTGCTCTGGCGCTTTTTGCAACGGCGCGGAAACGCGAACCGGCCGTCAGCGAAGATCCGGTCTGATTTCAGAAGGCGAAACACCAATTGTTTCTCTCAGCGCTTCAACGAAGTCGTTAGGTAACGGCGCCTCAAATTCTCGCCATTGCTCGCTGCGCGGATGATGAAATCCCAATTTCCACGCATGCAACATCTGGCGCGGATAATTCATCTTCGCCTTCGGAGCGTAAACCGTATCTCCCAGCACGGGATGACCGAGATGATGAAGATGCACACGAACCTGGTGGGTGCGGCCGGTGTGAAGCGAACATTCGACCAGGCTGGCTCGAGGAGATGATCGAAGGACGCGATAATCGGTTTTGGCCGTGCGGCCGCGACCGGGTGCGACCGCCATTTTTTTTCGATGCACGGAATGCCGCGCGATCGGTGCGTCGATGATTCCGCGCGTTTGTTTCAGAGCGCCTGTTACGAGCGCCAGATAGAGTTTCAACACGGTTCGGCTGGCAAATTGTCGCGCGAGGCTTTGATGCGTCATGTCATTTTTCGCGATCACCAGGCAACCGCTTGTTTCCTTATCAAGCCGGTGGACGATCCCCGGTCGCTGCTTGCCACCGATGCCTGAGAGATTTGGGCAATGATGAAGCAGTGCGTTGACCAGCGTATGCTCGCGATGGCCTGCGCCCGGATGAACGACAAGACCCGCCACCTTATTGATTACCAGGAGTTCGTCATCCTCAAATAGCACATCGAGTGTCATCGCTTCGGGCATGTCCTCTATCTTTTCCGGCGATGGTTCCGTTAGCCTGATGAGATCGCCGGCTTGTATCGTCGACCGGGGCCTTGTTTGACGATCGTTTAACCTAACGAGTCCGAGCCGAATCAACTCCTGCAGCCTTGAGCGCGAGTAATCGGGCAATGCCAGCGCGAGAAAGCGGTCTAATCGCAAACCTGCCTTTTCCCTGGCCACACGGAGCTTGATCATGATTCAACGTTTCTAGCTTTCGGTTAGCCCGCGATTGCCGCGCACGCGCCCGATGTTACTATCACAGGAATGGCATCTATAGAAGAGGGTGGGCAAACTCAGCTTTGCCCGAATTGTGGATCGCGCGTCGATACAAATGGGCAGGAGCCATTCGCGAACGTCGTCTGTTCCCAGTGCGGAACAGCGGTGCTCGTCGAGCGCGTCTTCGAACATTACATAATCGTTGAACCATTGGGCAGTGGAGGCATGGGCTCGGTTTACAAAGCGCGCGACACCCGGCTCAATCGCTTCGTTGCGATCAAACTCTTGCGGAAAGAATTTGCCGATAAGATTGATTACTCCACCCAGCTTCAAAAAGAGGCGCGCATCACCGCCTCGATCAATCATCCGCACGTCGTCAAAGTTTTCGGATTAAGCCACGATCATGAGCAGCACTATTTGGTGATGGAATTAGTCGAAGGGGGAAGTCTCGATGATCGGATGCAAAACGATACCCGCATCGCTGAATTGGATGCGTTGGAAATCGGCTTGCAGGTCGCCAGCGGGTTGCAGGCCGCGCATCAGGCCGGTCTGATTCATCGCGATGTGAAACCCGGCAATATCCTTTTTGCGGATGGGCACACGGCGAAGATCGTAGATTTCGGACTCGCGTTGCTGGCCGAACAGAAAGCGCAAACAGAAGGCGAAATTTGGGGCACGCCCTATTATGTCGCTCCGGAACGACTCAGCAACGAACGAGAAGACTTCCGAAGCGATATCTACAGTCTGGGCGCGACACTTTTCCACGCGATCGCTGGACGCCCGACCTTTGAGGACCAAACGCAATCGGCCGGAGAGTTGAAGAAACTCAAAACCAAGACGGTCCGCTTAAAGGAGGTGGCGCCCGATGTATCAGCGGAGACTGCGCGCATTATTAAACGAATGTTGCAAGTAAATCCGGCTGACCGTTATCGGTCCTACGACGAATTGATAAGGCAGTTGCGAGCGGCGCAGACTGCCGTTGGCCGAAGCAAGAGACGGCTGCGCGGGAAGTCAGGTTTTTTCCAAAAGCTTTTCGCTCCCATTGCCGGTGCGGTTTTCGGTGACGAGAAGGACGCACCATAACTAATCACGCGATCCATTCGCCGGCTCATCCCGGCTGGCGCACCGCCTGCTGCGGGAAATGGAATGCGTCGCTTCTGGGCAGCGTTTCTGGTTGTTGATCTTGACCATCGCGAAAGGGGCTCAGTAAGCTTCCACCACCGCCGCCACACTGCCGGCTGGCGAACATTTTACACGCGGAAGCGCGATGTTAAGTTGGCCTCCGGCGAAGATTTTTCATCGCCGGAAGCAAATGAATCAAAATCCTCCATTTCCTTCACCGGAAGAATTGCAATCGAAGCTGGCGGAGTTCATGAAGTCGAACTTCGGCGACAAGGTTTCGTTCGCCACCTACACACAGCCTGAAATCGCCGAAGCGGGTGGCGATGAGAAACCGGAGAAACCGAGTAGCGAGGAATTTGTTTTCAATTTCCTGCCGCGCGAGATCAAAGCGCATCTCGACCGATTCGTCATCAAACAGGACGATGCCAAGAAGGTGCTCGCGATTGCAGTTTGCGATCATTACAATCACGTCAACTACCTTCGCCGCCTGGAGAAGGAGGACGCGGCGCGCGCTGAAGAAACCGAGTACGCGAAGCAAAATGTGATTTTGGTCGGACCAACCGGCGTCGGAAAAACTTACCTGATCAAACACATCGCCGATCTGATCAAGGTGCCGTTCGTCAAGGCAGACGCGACGAAATTCAGCGAGACGGGTTATGTCGGAGGCGACGTTGAGGATCTCGTGCGTGAGCTGGTACAGAAAGCCGATGGCGACGTTGGCCTCGCGCAATTCGGGATCATCTACATCGACGAAATCGACAAGATCGCTTCGGCGGGAAATTTAATCGGACGTGATGTGAGCGGGCGCGGCGTGCAAACCACGCTCTTGAAGTTAATGGAGGAAACTGACGTGCCGCTGCGCAGCGCGAATGATCTGCAATCGCAGTTGCAGGCAGCGTTCGAATTCCAAAAGCGCGGTAAAGTGAAACGCGAAACGGTCAGCACCCGCCATATTTTGTTTGTCGTGAGCGGCGCCTTTGAGCGCCTGAAAGAGCAGGTTTCGCGCCGGATGGCGCAAGGGCAGATTGGATTTGGCGCCAAGCCGGTGCGTGTGCTCGATAACGAGGTTTTCCAGTACGTCACGACGCAGGATTTCGTGGAGTATGGGTTTGAGCCGGAGTTCATTGGCAGGCTGCCGGTGCGGGTCGTCTGCGAGGAGCTCAGCGCAGACGATCTTTACAAGATCATGAAATTTTCCGAGGGCAGCATCTTGCGCCAGTACGAGCGTGCTTTTCGCGCTTATGGCATCGAGATCAGCTTTGAAGATGAAGCTCTGCGTTTAATCGCCGAAGCGGCGGCGAAAGAAAAAACCGGCGCGCGTGGATTGCTTACCGTATGGGAAAAACTTTTCCGCGAATATAAATACAACCTCGCTGGCTCGAGCTTAAGCCAACTGCGCGTTACCGGCGAACTGGTGCGCGAGCCGCTTCGAGTGCTCGATCGCTTGATGGCGGAAGATCACAAGCAGGAAGAAGCAGCGATGAAACAGAGCGCGCTCATCTTCGCGGAGCAGTTTGGTCGCGAACATGGTTTCGAGATCGTCTTTGACGAATCGGCGTTGGTTCGACTGGTCGAACGGGCACAAGCCGAACGTATGAAAGTGGCGGATCTTTGCACGCATTTGTTTAAGGATTATCACTTCGGCCTCAGCTTGATTCAGAAGAACACGGGCCGGAAGCATTTCGCGCTCAATGCCGCGGCGGTGGATGCGGCGGACAAGTTTCTCAGCGAACTTGTGCTGCAATCGTACGGATCGGGCGGAGAAAGAAAACAACGCGCATCGCGAGAATGAGGCATTCGGCAGTCTTTGCTCTCATCATCGGATTGATCGCAGCGGCGGTTGTCATTGCGCTGCACATGAGTGGAGCGTTGCTCCGGCCGGAATTTTTTGTTTCCGATTTCCTCCTGCGCAATGCCGCGCCCTCGAAGGTGATCGGTGTGAGCTGGCAATGCGTAATTGTCACAGTTCTTGCGCTTGGAGTCGCCTGGGTCACGCTCGAAATGGCTGAACGCTCCCAACTTTGGTGGTTGTTCGGATTGCTCCTGATTGAGTTGGTGACGCTCACCTGGATTTTCGAACTGGCCCATGTCTTCTTTCAACCGTTGCCGGCGATCCTCTCTTCGATTTTAAGTTTCACGCTGGCTTACTCCCTGACTTTGACACGAGCGAGCGAGCGCCGGCAGGTGACGGCCACATGGCTGGAAGGCAAGGTTGCGCAATCGACGATCGACAAACTGATCGAGACCGATTCTCTGTTTGATTCGGAATCGACAACAGCAGAAGTGAGCGCCGTTGTTTGCGATTTTGCGAACAAAAGTCAACTCATCGAAGAACTGACGCCTACGGAGTATGCCGGATTGATTCGTTCCTTTGTGTGGCGTGCCACGCAATTTTTCATTCAGAAAGGCGGCTATGTTTACGCGGCCGACGGCGAAGGGGTGCGCGTTCTGTTCGGCTTTCCACTTGCAAACGCGGACCATGCCGCGGCGGCCTCTGGCGCGGCACTCGCTTTCATGGACGAATTGGCGAAGGCCGAAGAGCTGTCGGAACCTAACTTGTTAGGCAAAATCGACATTCGGATCGGCATCGATTCCGGCGCGGTGATCGCCGCGAACTCTGAAGCTGAGGTCGCTCCGCACCTGCTCGCCGCGGGAGAGCCGATCGATCTGGCGCGACGGTTTTGCATGGCCAATCGCATTTACGGTTCGAAAATCTTGGTCGGCCCGAAGACTTTCGATCTGGCGGAAAGGAAGATCGTCGCGCGCCCGATTGATTTTCTCGGAGGTGGCGAAGCGCGTCATCGTCTTGAAGTTTATGAACTATTGTCGCTCGCTGCGTCCGCCGCGGCAGAAGACGTGGCACGGCGCGATTCCTTCTGGACGGGAGTGGTTTATTTTCGTGAGCGGCGCTGGAACGAAGCCTTTGCCGAATTTCAGAAGGCGCGGAAATCCAATGGGCATGAAGACGCACCGCTCCAATGGTATCTTCACCGGTTGGAACCGCTCTGCCTCAAGATGTCCACGGAACCGGCCCCGGCGGACGAACCGCTTCCGCTGCTTTGAGACGGACCGAGTATCCAGCGGAAATCCGCGAATTGATCGCGCAACTTCGCCAGATGCCTGGCGTAGGTCCGCGTTCAGCGGAGCGGATTGCTCTATGGATTGTTCAGGCGCGAAGCGATCAGCCCGAAGAAATCGCGCGCGCGATTTCCAGCACTCGCCAGGCAATCCGGCCGTGCGCACGCTGCGGATTTTTTGCCACCGCGGAAATTTGCGAGATCTGCGCCGATGCATCTCGCCAGAGTGATCTACTCTGCGTGGTGGAGCAGTCGACGGATATTCTGCCCTTGGAAAAAACGAGCGCGTTCCGCGGGCGTTATCACGCGCTCGGTGGGCGAATTTCTCCGCTTGATCGCGTGGCGCCGGAAGATTTGCGCATCGCCGCGTTGCTGGAGCGAATGGAGAAAGAAACCTTCACCGAAATTATTTTCGCGCTCGCTGCTGATGTGGAGGGTGAAGCGACCACAAACTATCTGGTCGAGCTTTTGAAGAAATATCCAGTGATGTTGACGCGTATCGCCCACGGCCTTCCCGCCGGTGGCGGTTTGGAGTCAGCCGACGAACTCACGTTGTCTCGCGCGCTCTCTGGACGAACGAAGCTGTAACTACCGGGGGCGCCCTGCTTCAGCGCTCTCCCCAAGGTTTGCTTTTCAACATTGGGCGAATAGCTTCTGAACCAATGTCCTGCGCTAAAATTGATCCCGCATTGCACCAGGCGCAAAAGCCGCCGTGGATCAAAGTGCGGTTGCCTTCAAATCCGGTTTTCTTTTCGACCAAGGCGTTGATTTCCGACTTGCGGCTGCACACCGTTTGCGAGAGTGCGCAATGCCCGAATCGTTGGGAATGCTGGAGCCAGGGTACGGCCACGATGATGATCGCCGGTGAGCGTTGCACCCGCGCCTGCGGATTCTGCGCGGTGACCACGGGCAAGCCGTTCGCGCTGGAAGAAGATGAACCGGCGCGTGTGGCCGAAGCGGTCCGCCGCATGAAATTAAAGCATGTCGTCATAACCGCTGTCGCTCGCGATGATTTGAAAGACGGCGGCGCCAATCATTTTGCGCGTACAGTCACCGCCATCCGTGAAATGGATCCGTCGATCGCCGTCGAAGTTTTGGTTCCGGATTTTCATGCACAGGATTGGTGCATTCAAACGGTGCTCGCGGCCGGGCCGGATATTTTTAATCACAACATGGAGACGGTGGAGCGTCTGACTCCGCTGGTTCGTTCGCGCGCAAAATATCGCACCTCGCTCCAGGTGCTGCGACGCGCGAAGGAGCTATCGCCGTACGTCGTTACAAAAAGCGGCGTGATGCTCGGCTTGGGCGAAAAAGAACCGGAGCTTTTTCAAACAATGGACGATTTGCGCGAGATCGACTGCCAGGTCCTGACCATGGGACAATATTTGCGGCCAACGCCGAATCATCTCCCCGTCGTCGAATACATCGCGCCCGAGCAGTTTGATTTCTACGGAAACATTGCCCGGAACAAAGGTTTCGATCATGTCGCGTCCGGCCCGCTTGTTCGCAGTTCTTATCACGCTGCCGATTTCCACCCGGTTGTCCGCTGACGATGGAGGCGGGTTCGCGGCAGCCTGAGCGCCCGATTGATCGAGCGACGGTTACTGCGGTCATTCCCGCGTATTTTGAAGAAACGCACGTGCGCGAAGTGGTGAAACGCACGCGCCGGCAGCTCGATCATGTTCTCGTGGTTGACGATGGTTCTGGCGATGCCACCGCCGCTCGCGCCCGCGAAGGCGGCGCCGAGGTTGTCGTTCATCCCGAGAATCGCGGGAAAGGCGCCGCGATCAAAAGCGGTTTGCGCTACTGGCTGGATCGCGAAGCTGAATTCGTTCTTCTGCTCGACGCGGATGGTCAACATTTGCCGGAAGAAATTGATCGGTTTCTAAGCGCGGCTGCCGCTGGTGATACCGCACTTTTCGTAGGCAACCGCATGAGCCATACGAATCGGATGCCGTTTCTTCGACGCGTGGTGAATCGTTACATGAGTAATCAAATCAGCCACATCTGCGCTCAGCACATTCCCGATACCCAGTGCGGATTCAGGATGTTGCATCGAACGCTTATTCCGCATCTCCTGGGTGGAACGAGCAAGTTCGACTACGAAACGGAGATGTTGATTCTCGCCAGTCGAAACGGATTTCGCATCCGCTCCGTGCCGATCACCACCGTCTATTCAGATGAAGTGAGCAGCATCCGACCGGTCCGAGATACGCTCCGCTTTTTCAAATTAATGCGGCGTTATCGGAGATGATAGCAGCGGTTTCCGCGGCATCTTTTTCCTGCATGATCGCAGGCAATGCGCCCAGGCGGCCGCGAACAAGACCGGACCGGGCAGGAACAGAAGATTTCTCGCCTTCCAAAATTTTCATCGCGACGATGTAATTACGAATCCGCCGCGCCGGTCAAGCCGCTGTTGCTGCCAAGTCGACGAGCGCGTGCGATACAATTCCGATGCTTCAAAAGGTAGCCGGACGCGTTATGCTGGTTTGATGAAGTCGCAGAATTTTTTGAGGCGCACGCGCCAATCCAGCGATATCGCCGCGAGCCGGCGCTAAGCGATGGATTCGGTCGGCGAGAATCTTACGCGGGTCCTGTCGCAGATTTCTGATGCCGCGCACAAAGCGGGACGATCGCCGTCCGGAATTACGCTCGTGGCTGTTTCAAAGACGCACGACGCCGAAAAGGTGCGGCAAGCGTACGACGCCGGTCAGCCGGTGTTCGGCGAGAGCCAGGTGCAGGAAGCGCGCACGAAAATACCGCTGCTTCCCTCGGCCGTGCGCTGGCATTTCATCGGATATCTGCAAAAGAATAAAATTCGGCACGCCTTGCCGCTGTTCGAATTGCTGCACAGCGTCGATTCGCTTGGGCTCGCGCACGATATCGATCGTATTGCCGAGGAAGAAGGATTGCATCCCCGCGTGCTGCTGCAAGTGAACGTCTCCGGCGAGGGGAGCAAGCATGGTTTTTCGCCTGATAATTTGCGTTCGGAAATGGAGCCATTGCTCGGGCTTCATCGCCTGACGATCGAGGGATTCATGACGATTCCGCCACTCGCGCCGGAAGCGGAAGCTTCGCGAAAGTTTTTTGTGCAACTACGCGAAATGCGCGATGCGCTCGAAAAGGAATTTGGAGCGAAGCTCCCGCAGCTCTCAATGGGAATGACGAACGATTTCAAGATTGCAATCGAAGAAGGTGCGACGCTGGTTCGTGTTGGCACTGCAATCTTTGGTCCTCGATCAACACTGAAAGCGCAACGCGCGGCGGATTCCTTTTCCACTTAATAGCGCTCACACGTGCCCTGGATCACCGGCATATAGATGGAAAGATGATATTTAAGCGCAAACCAAAACAGATCGAGAAATTGGATTTTATCATTGCCGGCGCTCAAAAAGCTGGCACCAGCGCGCTCCATTATTTTCTCGAGCAGCATCCGAATATCACGATGGCGCACAGCGAGGAGGCACACCTCGTCGAGCATCCGCATCGGCACTTCTTTGACGACGAAGCGCGGTTTTCGAAAGAGGTTGATTACGATGTCCTGCACCAAGGCATAAAATTCAAGCGGCAGTCGCTCATCACCGGCTCGTGCACGCCAATTTACATCTACTGGAAGCACGCGATGGAGCGGATCAAAAATTACAATCCGCAGATAAAGCTTATTATTCTCTTACGCAATCCGATCGATCGAGCGTTCTCGCACTGGAACATGCAACGAGATCGAAACCGTGAGCCTCTCGAGTTCCTCGAAGCGGTCGCGCACGAAAAAGAGAGAATCGAGCAGGCCCTTCCGTTGCAGCCGAGAGGGGGCGCTTATGTCGACCGCGGTTTTTATTCCGAGCAAATGGAACGCGTGTTTCGATTTTTCCCGCGCGAACAAGTGCATGTAATCAAGTTCGACGATTTCAGAAACAATTGGCACAAAACTGTGACCTCGGTCTTCGAATTTCTGGCCGTCGATCCCTCAGTCACATTAAAAAACAGGGAGCAAAATTTGATTTCGTATGAGCGCCGGATGACTGCCGAAGAGCGGCGTTCAGTCTACGAGATATTTCGATCGGATATCTCCAAGCTCGAAGAACTTTTAAGCTGGGATTGCTCTGATTGGAAGCCAGTCTGAAGTCGCTGATCGCCGTGATTCGTGGCACTCTGGCGCTGCGATCAAAGCCCGCGTTGATAAATTCCCGACCACGTTACGTTCCTGGATTGATCCGTGCCGCCAGCTTCAATAGCATCGTTGTCCTATGCGCCTTGAACCGAAAAAGCTTCAGGTAATCGGGAACGAGCTCGCGGTCGAGTGGAGTGATGGCAAAGAGTCCTTTTTCCCACTCCGGTTCTTGCGGCAGGCCTGCCCATGTGCCGCGTGCGGCGGCGAGCCCGATGTGATGGGAAAGGTTGCGCGAATGCCGGTTAGTTATACGCCGGCAAGTTTCGAGCTGGTGGGCTGGGGAATGATCGGTGGCTATGCGCTCCAGCCGCGCTGGCGCGATGGCCACAGCAGCGGTCTTTACACATTTCAATATCTACGGCGCATCGATCCTGCGTTCAGTGAGGACAAGAGTTCATGAGCCGCGTTACAAAAACTTTACTCCTCGTCTTCTTTTTTCTCCGCTGCGGGTCCGCGATCCTGGTCGACCTTTAGCGCTTATTTGCTCGTCCGAACGATGACAGCGGCCACGTCGGAGGTATCAACGAGCGCGTCGTAATATTCCGCGCCAGTTAACTTCGACAGATGAACCAGCTTGTCCCCAACTTTTTCTACTTTTCCGCCAATCTTCTCCCCCGATGTCATGCGCAGCTCGACTGTCTGGCCGGCATTTTTTTGCAGAATGCTAGGAATTGTATCGCTGGGTTGCAGTTCGATCTTCGTTTGGGCGAACAAGTCGGAGCAAACAAAAGCGAGGATAAAAGCAATCAAGAGTGAGGAGCGTTTCATAATCGATTTGTTCTGCCCGAGAGTCGCGCGATTTGCCAGCGAATTATTGCAGCCACAAGCCTGTGGCGCGGCCGGCGTGGGGCAAGTCTTTGACTTGCCTCCAAACAAGATCGCAAGTTAGAAACTTGCGCCACCAGTTTTACACGGCCCATCGCGCCGCGGCTATGCGACAAGCCTTGCCGCTAGAAAGAGACGGGGTGGAAGATTAATGGCGTCGAAACGATCGGCGACGCTCGCCCTAACCAGCGCTTGACCGGTCTGCATATCTAGAGCGGCGGCACCGTTGTTCTGAGCAGCACCGTTGCTTGAGTTAACGGCTTCAACTTTCGATCCGTTAACGAGGCGGGAATGAGAAAAAACTCGCCGACTTTTGCTGTCAGGCCCGAGCACTCCACTTCACCGCTCAGACAGAAAAAAATCGCGAACTCTCCGGGCGGGACAGCGTCACGTTCGGAATCGAGTCGCCACCGCTCGATCCGAAATAACGAATCATCGACGAGAGATTCTCCTTCGGGATGGAGCAATGCTGGTTCGACGTCTCCGAAATCAATCGACTGCAGTGATTCGTCGATGTGCAGTTTGCGAGGCTTGCCATCAAGACCGGTGCGGTTCCAGTCGAACACGCGGTAAGTCGTGTCGCTATTTTGTTGAATTTCCACGATCACATTACCGGCCCCGATTGCGTGCAATCTTCCGCTCGGCATAAAAATCGCGTCGCCCGCTTTTACTCGTAATCGATGGACGCAATCAGCCGCGGCGCCGCTGGCGAGTGCGTCTTCAAATTGTTTGCGACTTACGCCAGCCCGCAATCCCGCATAAATCTCGGCATCGGGCGCAGCCGCGGCGATCAACCAAAACTCAGTCTTTGGTTCGCTCCCCAATGCGGTCGCGACCGATGGCGGCGGATGCACTTGAAGCGACAGCTTTGCGTCTGCATCGATTAGTTTGAGAAGAAGAGGAAATCGCTCCGAGTCCGGAATGTTTTCGCCAAAAATGTCGCGACGATGTTTTGTCCAGAGATCGTGCAGCGTGCGACCGCGCAGGGGCCCCAGATGCACGACGCTTTGTGCTTCCGGCCGATCGACGATTTCCCACGATTCGCCAATGCGCGCCGCTGGTGGCAAGCGCCTGCCGAACTGCGTCTCAAGTCGGCGCCCGCCCCAGACGCGTTCCATAAAAAGCGGTTCGAAGGTGAGGGGATTGGTGAGATTGCGCTGGGTCATTCGTTCGAGCGGAACTGTAGCGATAGCGAAGCTGGCTGCGACTGGTTTGTTGTGGGGCGATATTCACTATTAGCGGCTCCGCCGCCATTTTTAGCATCGAGCAAGGGACTGCTGGATCCGTCGACCGATTTGTGAATAGAAAGGTTTCCAGTAAGCTGCGCGCGCACTAGCCGATGATGCCGCGCTCCTTTTTCAAATACTGGCTGCCGGTGTTGGTCTGGTTGGGCGTGATTTTCATCGGCTCGACGGACTTGATGTCGGCAGAACACACTTCGCGTTTCATTACGCCTTTGCTGCGCTGGCTCAGGCCGGATATTTCAGATGCGGCGATCACTCAGGTCCAATTCTTCGTGCGAAAGACGGCGCACCTGACGGAGTATGCAGTTTTAGCGATGCTTTTGTGGCGCGCTTTCAGGCGGAACACGCCACCGCAAACGCGTGTGTCGATCTTGTTCTTGGTCATTTGGTGCGCAGCGGTCGTGGTGGCGGCGAGCGACGAGTTTCATCAATCCTTTGTCGCTTCGCGCACCGCGGCGCCTGGCGACGTGATCATTGACAGCGGGGGAGCAATGGCCGGACTGATTATTTGTGCAGTGTTCGCCGTGCGCAAACGCCGCTGAATCGGGAAATTGAACCAGGAAGCGCGGAAATCAGGAAAAGAGTTTCTTGAAATAGCGAATCCGTAATCCACATTCGGCCATTCTTCGTGAGGGGGCATAGCTCAGTTGGTAGAGCGCCAGCTTTGCAAGCTGGAAGTCAGGGGTTCGAATCCCCTTGCCTCCATTTCAATTAGCGATTTAGCGAATCAGTAATTGAGTGATTTTGTTGACGCAAATCGCTAAATGACTGATTCATTGATTGGCTAAAGATTTCCGGGCCTGTAGCTCAGTTGGTTAGAGCATGCGCTTGATAAGCGCAGGGTCA
>JBDUDH010000001.1:0-5461 GCA_040003015.1 Verrucomicrobiota bacterium
GCCGCTTGCTCGACAGTCATGGCCTTGTATTCCATCAGCGCCGAGATGTCGTGCGCCACGACTGAACGAATGAAATATTCGCCGTCGCCTGTGGCGGACACGGCGCAGGTTTGATTGTTCGCGTACGTTCCCGCGCCAATGATCGGCGAATCGCCAATGCGACCGAATTTTTTGTTCGTTAGGCCGCCGGTGGAAGTTCCCGCCGCAAGATTGCCCGATTGATCCAGAGCCACCGCACCGACGGTGCCGTGTTTGTCTTTGGCGATCGGCGGCATCGCTTTCGCTTTGACCTTTTGCAGCGCGTTCCATCGTTCGTCCGTATAAAAATATTTCTGATCGACAAACGGCACGCCCATTTCTTTGCCAAAGGCTTCAGCGCCATCGCCCGCCATGAGGACGTGCGGCGATTTTTCCATCACCAACCGCGCCAGACTGATTGGATTCTTGATATACCTCACACCGGCGACGGCCCCCGCCTGGAGGGTCCGTCCGTCCATAATCGATGAATCAAGCTCGTTGGTGCCGGCATTCGTGAAGACCGCGCCTTTTCCGGCGTTAAAGAGCGGATTGTCCTCCAACGTGCGAATCGCCGACTCGACGGCGTCGAGACTGCTACCGCCGTCCTTAAGAATTTTGTAGCCAGTCATCAGCGCCAGTTCCAATCCCGCGCGATATTGTTTTTCGCGCTCCGGCGTCATTTCCCCGTGCTGGATCGTTCCGGCGCCGCCGTGAACGACAAAACTAAATCCTGCTTCATGTTGTTTTTCCTGCGCGTGGACCGCTTCGCTCGCGACGAGGAAGATCAGGAAAAACGCGAACGCAGCGAGAGGATATTTCATGAAAGCCGGCGCATTATTTTGCGATCTCGGTCAGGCTTCGGCGAATACATTCTTCCATGATCGCGACCTGCGCAGCGACGCGGGTTTCGAGGGCAAACTCGGACGGGGTCTCGATTGTGAATGTCCGATGCGAGTGATGCAAATGGAGATAAACCGCTTCAGGGACGAGAGGAAATTTCTTGAGATCGATCGTGCGCCGGACAAGCCCGCAGCGCGCCCGGCGGCCATCGATCATCCGCCGCGGCTCGACCGCGATTAGGGAACGGGCAACTTCCAGCAGTTCCTCGCCCCAGAATGGCCGGTCGCGTTGCACTTCGTAAACATATACTCCCTGGCCATCGTAATCTTCGTGCAGCGTCAGGGAGAGCGCGAATTTTTCCCCGCGGATCAAGCGCTTCAACTCCGGGACGGGCGAGGCTCCAGGTCGCTTACCAAATTCGCGGTTGAGATCGCGGCCATGATCATCCACTCGGCTATTGTTAATCAAGCCCCAGGGATTCAAACAGGGAAACAGCACGAAGGGCTGACTCTTGAATAGACCCAGATTTTTTTCCGCCCACGCGATCATCGCTTCGCAGCCAGCTGGCTCATCGCCATGGATTCCGGCTGAGATGTGAATCGTTCGAGTCTCCCGTCCCCGCGACGTTCGCAGGAAATAAACCGGCCACTCCGAAGAAGTGGCAAAGCGCGTCAATGGCAAGCCCGTACTCCGCGCGACGCATCTCCATCGGTGAATGAGATGTTTGTAGTTGTGCGAGCGATGCATTGGGTGGTGGTTTAACGCCGTTTGCGCGATTGCACCAGCCCGGTGCCATTTTCCTCTTTCCCGCAGAGCGTACTGAGGCACTGTCCCGTTGATCATGCCGGAAAATCGACCGCTCACGACCGCGAAAAAAGTTGAGGCGCTTGCCCAAGCGCCGGCCGGCGTCGTGGCCGGCGTCGGTCAAAAGAGCCGGGCCGTGCTCCAGGAAGTCGGGAGCATGTTTTGGTTCGTCATCCACACTTTCAGCGAGAGTTGGGATAAAATGCGCCGTGGCCGCGTGCCGTTTCGCGCGTCGAGCTTTTTCCGTCAGACCGAACGCGCCGGCGTGGACTCCGTGCCGCTGGTGGGATTGGTTTCGTTTTTTCTCGGCCTAACGATGGCACTGTTGACCGGTTATCAACTACAGCGTTTTGGGACCGAACGTCTCGTGCCCGGTTTGGTCGCGATCGCATTTACGCGTGAGCTGGGTCCATTGATTACCGGCATCATGCTCGCTGCGAGAATCGGCGCTGCGTTTACGGCGGAACTCGGTACGATGCAAGTGTCCGAGGAGGTCGAAGCGATCGAGGCGATGGGAATTGAACCATTGCGTTTTCTCGTCGCGCCGCGAATGCTCGCGCTTTTGTTCCTGATGCCGTGTCTCTCCACCGTATCGAACATCGCCGCAATTTCTGCCAGCAGCCTGATTTCTCACGCCTATTTCAGCATCGCGTTCGTTTATTTTCTCGACCTCGTCAAAGATGCGTTGCTCATTCGCGACATCATTACGGGCGTGTTGAAAAGTTTTATGTTCGGTCTGCTGATTGGTGCGATCGCTTGTTACCGTGGCTTAAACGTCAAGGGCGGTGCCGCTGGCGTCGGCACATCGACCACCTCGAGTGTGGTGACCGCGATCACGACGGTGATCGGGTTCGATACGCTCTACAACATGGTTTACATCGTCTTCTTCCCACTGTGAGCGCCTCCCTCTCACCTGTCGTGGAGTTGCGCGACGTGCACAAACAGTTCGAAGAAAAAAAAGTGCTCGATGGCATGTCGCTTCAGGTTGAGCCATGCGATCGCCTGGTGATCATGGGTCAAAGCGGCAGCGGCAAGAGCACAATCCTGCGTCTTATTTTGGGAATCATGCAGCCCGATTCGGGCTCCGTTTTTTTCCAGCAGTTCGAGATCACACGGTTGCGCCGCCGCACGCTGCAGGAGGTCCGACAACGCATCGGGATGGTTTACCAATACTCGGCCCTGCTTAGTTCGCGCAACGTGCGCGATAATGTCGCGCTCCCGCTCGAAGAGCTGACCGAAAAATCGCCCGAAGAGATCGACGAAATTGTCGAGGCAAAACTTGGGCTCGTCGGGTTGGCAGGATCGAAAGAGCAAATGCCCTCCGAACTCAGCGGCGGCATGCGCAAGCGCGTCAGCCTCGCGCGCGCCCTCGTTATGGAGCCGGAGTTGATTCTTTTTGACGAACCATCAGCCGGTCTCGATCCCGTGATCAGTTCGGTGATTGACGAATTGATCATCGACTTGACGGAAAAATCGAAAGTCACTTCCATCATCGTCACCCATGATATGGACAGCGCCTTTCACATCGGCACGCGAATGGCTATGCTTTATCAAGGAAAAATCATTGAAGAGGCCGAACCCGAACAGTTCAAACGATCGAAGAATCCTGTTGTCGCTCAATTCCTGAGCGGCAGTACCGAGGGTCCAATTCTGGAAGGAAGCCAAGATGCAATTGCGACGAAATGAAATCCTGACCGGCCTGCTTGTGCTCGGGACGGCGGCCGTCCTGACCATTATCCTCATTCTGCTCGGGGCACCCGGCCTCTTTCGGCCGCTCGTTACCTACAAGCTCTATTTTGATAATGCCTCGGGCATCAAATTGGGCGCGCCGGTCATGCTCGCGGGCCGCAAAATCGGGCAGGTGGCATCGCTCAACTCGCCCGTTTCGCGCGAAGAAGCCGCCGGTGCACTCGAAGCGGCCGGCAACCTGGGAACCGTCGTCGCCCCGTCGAGCGGTGCCGGGCCGGTGCCGCTGCCGCGCTTCGAAGTGCGCATCGATGTCGAGGTCGACGGCCACGCGCTGGTTTATAAAAACGCAAAGGTTCGTCTTATGACCCTGGGGATGTTAGGAGAAACCGCGATCGACATTGCGGGCGGCAACGATCATTCGGCGCGAGCAGAACGCGGGCAGGTTTTTGCGGGCGAACGCGTGCCCGAATTTTCGGAGGCGGTTGCCAAGATGCTTGCGATCATTCAACCCGTGGCGACGGAAGTAACCAATACGTTGAAGGAGCTGCAGACAACCTCGCAAAATCTCAGCAAAATCACCGACAAAAATTCCGAACTCAATCTGGCTCTGGGCCAGTTCAAAACATTCAGCGAACATTTGACGGCCTTCACCGCACCGGACAGTTCACTCGCAAAATCGCTCAACAACATTCAACAGATCAGCGATCAACTAACGAAAAACGACAACATCGAAGTGACGCTGCGGAACTTCCGCGACTCTTCCGAAAAATTAAAGTCGGCGCTCAACGATATCGGGCCCGATCTCCAGACCAGCCTCAGCAACGTGAAAGATTTTACGGACACCGTCCGCAAGCAACCGTGGCGCTTGATCTATCCGACAACGAAAAAATACGACGAAGGCACGAAACCACCGGAGCCGGCAATCACCGTGCGCAAAAGCGCGCGCGCTAAAAAAACGAACGCGGCTCGACCAAAATCGTCGCCGGATGCAAACCCGTAATTTTTTGCCTCGCGTTACTTTTTCGCGAGACGCTCCTGCAGGAAACTGAGCACGGCCGCTTCATCGGCGCGCAGATCGGGCAATGATTCCGAGAGTGTTTTTTCGGTTTTTTGCTTTAGCCCTTCAATCAAGTCGCCGTCCAGATAAGTTTCCAGCACCGCTGGATGCACGTAGCATTTGCGGCAGACCGCGGGGGTATTTCCGAGGATTTTTGCGACCGCGCTAATCGCATCCTTAACGTTTTTCTTCGCCTGCGTTTTGTTTTCAAAAGCATCTTGCGCCTGCAAGGCCATCGCGGCCAGCACTGTGCCCGCCCAGGTGCGGAAATCCTTCGCCGTAAAATCCTGACCGGTAATTTCGCGCAGGTAATCGTTCACATCTTCCGAGGTGAGGCTGTGTTTTTCACCTTCTTTATCGAGGTATTGAAAAAGTTCCTGTCCTGGCAAGTCCTGCAATTTTTTCACGATCTTTGCCACCCGCCGATCATCGACGTCCACCTCATGATTGACGCCGCTCTTGCCGCGGAAATTAAAGCGCACGTTCGAACCCTCGACGTCGACATGGCGGTTGCGCATGGTCGTTAGGCCAAACGATTTGTTTTCGCGCGCATACTCTTCGTTCCCGACCCGAATGAAAGTGCGCTCCAGCAATTGCACGACCGTGGCCAGCACGTTGTTTCGCGGCAGCCCCGGTAAGGCGAGGTCTTTGTTGAGTCGCCTTCGAATTTTCGGCAACGCCCGGCCGAAAACGATTATGCGCTCGTATTTGTTCTCGTCCCGGACTTCGCGCCAGCGTTCGTGATAACGATATTGCTTGCGGCCGCGATCATCGCGGCCGGTCGCCTGGATGTGGCCATTCGGCGTCGGACAAATCCAGACATCCTTATAAGCCGGCGGGATAGCCAGTCGGTTGATGCGCAGGATGCGCTGCTCGTCTTTGATCGGTTTTCCTTCCGTATCGAAATAGTCGAAACCGTCGCCCTTGCGTTTGCGCGTATAGCCGGGCTGCTCGTCGCTCACATAACGCAGGTCAGCTTCTTCGGCCGCCGCCTTGGAATCGGTCACGATCTCGAGCTCGACGATTTTTTTCCTTTCTTTCCGAAGCTTCGCA
>JBDUDH010000056.1:0-5381 GCA_040003015.1 Verrucomicrobiota bacterium
CCCGGCTACGTCGGGACCGAGTTTCCGCTCCTGCCGTTTATCGCTGCGCTCTCCTACAAATTTTTAGATGTGCACGAATGGATCGGACGCCTGGAGTCGGTTTTGTTTTTTACGGCATCGCTGCCATTTTTTTATTTGCTGGTGCGACGAATCTTCGATGAGAGCGCTGCGCTGTGGGCGCTTCTTTTTTATGGCGCAGCGCCATTATGCATTGTCGCGAGTCGAGCCTTCATGCCCGACATGCCGTCGCTCGCTTTGTCGCTGGCGGGTCTTTATTTTTATCTTCGCTGGCTCGAGGAAAATAAAGTTCGCTCCCTCGTTTGCGCGAGTGTGCTGATCGGCGTTTCGCTTTTGATGAAATTACCAAGTGCGACCATCGGCGCGCCTTTGCTTTACTTGAGTTGGGAACGGCGCGGAATCGCGATCCTGAGACGTCCGGCATTTTGGTGCTTCGGCGTGATCGCGCTGCTTCCCGCGGCCACTTGGTACTGGCACGCGTATCACACCGCGCGGACTTATTATCCGCATCACTTTTTCGGCGGCGGCGGATTGCAGATTAAAAATCCAGAGTGGTACGGAAGAATTCTTGCGCAGACGGCAACATCCACGTTAACGCCGCTTCTCGCCGCGCTCGCGCTCGCCGGATTCTTTCTCTTCGATCGCAGGAAATACGGCCACGTTTTTCATTGGTGGCTCGCCGCGATGATTCTTTTTATCTACGTCGTGGGTTGGGGTAATCGCCATCAATGGTATCAACTGCCGTTGGTTCCGATCGCTGCCGCGCTGGCAGGATGCGCGTGTAGCAGGCTCCAGAATCTCTTTTTCACTCCGCGACCCCGGCGAATAGCGTTCGTGATGTTCATCGTGATCTCGGTCAGCGGCCTCAGTTTTGCTTATGCCGGTTATTATTATGTTCCGGCGGCGGCATCCGCTCGCGATCTCGGTTTAGAACTTCAAACAAAGACGGCACCCACAGATCTAGTCATCGCTGCGGATAACGGCGATCCGACTGTCTTCTACTATGCGCATCGAAAAGGCTGGCATTTTCTCGAAGAGGGAGTTTATCAGGGCGATCCGTTGAACAGCGTGCAGGCAATCCAAAATCTGGAAAAGTTGAGAAGCCGCGGCGCGGATTACATGGTCTTCGATAAATCGACGATGTGGTGGCTGGATTACTACAAAGAATTCGCGGCGCATTTGTCGAAGACAGCGAGACTGGTGGAAAGGACGCCGGAATTTATCATCTATCGGCTGGATCCTTCGAAAACTTAATCATGCCAGCCTCAAAATCATTTCAGATCAGACCAGCTATTTTAGAAGACGTTCCGACGATTCTTTCGCTCATTCGCGATCTTGCGGAGTACGAGCGTGCGCCTAACGAAGTCGTCGCGACGGAAGAAGGATTGCGTGAAGTTTTCTTCGGTGCGCGGCCGGCGGCGGAAGTCGTTCTTGCCTTGGAAGGTAAAATGCCAGTTGGTTTCGCTGTGTTTTTTCACAATTTTTCTACATGGCTCGGGCGCGCCGGTCTTTATCTGGAAGATTTATTCGTTAGGCCGGATGCCCGCGGCAAAGGTTATGGTCGTGCTCTTCTTGTGCATCTGGCCCGGATCGCGCAGGAACGCGGTTGCGGCCGGATGGAGTGGGCGGTGCTCGATTGGAACGAGCCCGCAATTCAATTTTACCGCAAGCTCGGCGCCGCACCGAATGACGAGTGGACCGTCTTTCGCCTAACGAGCGAAGGGATTGCGAAGCTGGCCCAAGAGTAGCGCATGCCTCCGGCTTGCGGACTAATCATCACAAGCGAAACGCTTGTGCTACTTTCCGAGCACGATTACGAGGAGGAGCACGAATGAAGAGCGCGCCGGCGAAGATCGAGGATTACGCGTTCCTCAGCGACACACAAACGGGCGCGCTCGTGAGCCGCGATGGCTGCGTCGATTGGCTTTGTTTGCCGCGCTTCGATTCCGGGGCGTGCTTTGCGGCGTTGCTCGGCGAAGAGAAAAATGGACGCTGGAGATTTTGGCCTAACGAGGAGATCACGAAGACGCAACGCCGTTATCGTGGCGATACATTAATTCTCGAAACAGAAATCGAGACCGCGGCCGGCGCGGTGCGCTTGATCGATTTCATGCCGCCGCGCGGCGAAAATCCGGACATCATTCGAATTGTTGAGGGTGTGCAGGGCAGCGTTTGCCTGCACATGCAGCTCATCATTCGCTTCGACTACGGCTCGGTCATTCCCTGGGTGCGCAAAGCACATGGCGGTCTGGAAGCGATCGCGGGTCCGGACGCTTTGATTTTGCGCACGCCGATTGAAATGCAGGGCCGGGATTTAACCACCGTGGCGGAGTTTACGGTGTCGCAAGGGGAGCGCGTTCCGTTTGTTCTAACCTGGTTCGCCTCACACGAAGAGCCGCCGAAAAAAGTCAACGCCGAGCATGCGTTGCGCGACACCGAAAAGTTTTGGACGAAATGGGCGGGACGTTGTCATCGCAAAACCCCGTGGGATAAGGCCGTCGTGCGCTCGCTTATCACGCTCAAAGGTCTGACCTACGCGCCGACGGGCGGAGTTGTGGCGGCGCCAACGACATCTTTGCCGGAAAAAATCGGCGGGGTTCGCAATTGGGACTATCGCTATTGCTGGCTCCGTGACGCGACGTTCACGCTCTTCGCGCTGGTTCGGGTTGGATATCAGGAGGAAGCAAGATGCTGGCGTGAATGGCTTCTGCGCGCGATTGCGGGAAGTCCCGCGCAAATGCAAATCCTTTACGGTGTGCGTGGCGAGCGCCGGATCGATGAATACGAGGTGCCCTGGCTGGGTGGCTATGAAAATTCCCGCCCAGTCCGGGTGGGCAACGCCGCTTCCAATCAGTTTCAGCTTGATGTTTACGGCGAAATCATGGGCGCGATGCATCACGCGCATCATGCCGGGATCAAGACCACCGAAGCAGACTGGCGCTTGCACGTCGCGCTTATGGAATTCCTCGAGACGAAATGGCAGGAGCCAGACGAGGGAATTTGGGAAGTGCGCGGCGGCCGCCGGCAGTTCACGCACTCGAAAATGATGGCGTGGCTTGCTTTCGATCGAGCCGTGAAACTAGTCGAGGATTGCGGTTATTCCGGCGATGACAATCTTGCGCGCTGGAAACAAATTCGCGAGCAGATTCATCGCGAGGTGTGCGAGCGCGGTTATAACGCGAGCAAAAAAGCCTTCACTCAGTATTACGGATCGGATGCGATGGATGCCAGTGTGCTCATGATGCCGCTCATCGGCTTTCTGCCGCTGAGCGATCCGCGTGTGCGCAGCACCGTTGAAGCGGTCGAGCGGGAGCTGCTCCACGATGGGTTCGTCCTTCGATATCGGCCGCAGGAAAAAAAGATTGATGGCCTTCCTGGATCCGAAGGCGTGTTTTTACCGTGCAGTTTCTGGCTGGCCGATTGCCTTCATCTCATCGGGCGAAACAAAGAAGCGCGCGAATTATTCGAGCGGCTCTTGAGCGTGCGCAACGATCTTGGTCTTCTCGCCGAGGAATACGATCCGAAAGCCAAACGGCAGCTTGGAAATTTTCCGCAAGCTTTTTCCCACGTCGCGCTCGTCAACACGGCCCATCGGTTAAGCAAAAATCCGACCGCGCCCTAGCGCGCTCGAACATTCGTGGCGCGATGTGCACGTTTTTCGCGGGCTACGCTGACACTGAGCGATCACATTGGTCAAGCGCTTCGGATTAATCGCTTGATCAAATCTTCGACCGTCACGATTCCAAGAAGTTGCTTTTGGGCATCAATGACAGCCGCGAGGCCGAGCCGCGCCGCTCGCAATCGCCGGATCACGCGATAAGCCGATTCGTTTTCATCCGCGATGACGATCCGGCGCATGTACGGGCCGAGAACGTGAGACCGTGCTCGATCAAAAAGGAGATCGAGAATATTGACCAAACCCATCGCTGCTTTCCCGCCGGAAATGACAGGAAGCCGGTCGACGCCTGTCGTCGCGCTAAGTCGAATAAGATCGTCGATCGCAGTGTCGGGAGTGACCGTCACGACTTTTGACAACGGCACCATGACGTCGCTCGCTTTGACGGTGCGAAAATCGACGACGTTGTGAATCATTGACCGTTCGGCCGCGGTCAGAGAACCTTCCCGTTCGCTTTCGGCCGCGATTTGTTTCAAGTCCTCGCGCCCGGCGAACAAGCGCTCGGCGCTGACTTTGCGTCGAAGAACAAGTCGGCCGAATCCGGCTCCGAGTTCCAGGATCGGCCAGAGAAGTGTGGAAGTGATCGCGAGCAATCCCGCGAGCGTCGCCAGCGCGCGAAACGGAAAGCGACGGAAGAGTGATTTTGGAAGAACGCCCAGCACGAAAATGTAAATTGGCAACGCGATCACCAAGGCGACGAAGTAGCCACGGTAGGCAAACAAACCAACGAGTCGGCGAGTCAGAAGCAGAAGAGCGGAAATATCAGCGAGATTTGTCACCAGCAGAATGGTCACGAGGAGACGTTCGGGTTCCCGAAGAAGGCGGTTGAGCGCGAGCGCGGATGCATTTCCACGCTTCACCTGATAGCGCAGCCGGACCTGATCGATCGAGAGCAGGCCGGCCTCAAGCCCGGCAAAAACAAACGATACGGCCCAACATCCGCCGATGATTAGCCCGGTAATCATAATTCGCTAATTCCGTTGGTTCCGGCGCCATCACCGTCGGTAACGCAGGTTGTTTTTTCGAGCAGCACTTCCTCGATTCGCTTCCGGCTGACACGCCGCACCGTGATCGCCAGCCGCGGAATTTCGAGCTGAGTTCCAGAATTCGGCAGATAACCGAGCCGATTGAAAACAAACCCGCCGATCGTGTCGATTCCATCGGCCTCGAGATCAAAACCCAAATGCTCGCTCAGGTCATCGAGCCGGGCGTTGCCGCTGACAAGAAAACGTCCGCCTTCCAACGGCTCGATGTAGAGCTCGGCATCGCCCAGCGGCGCCGCGTCGCTCATGATTTCCTCTACGATATCGGCGAGCGTAATAATCCCTTCCGTCCCGCCGAATTCGTCGACCACAATAGCGAGTCCCTGTGCATGGGTGAGGAAGCGCCGGAGCAAGTCCATCGCCCGCATCGTTTCCGGAACGAAAGAGGGTGCGAGCAGTGTTTCCGTATAGTGCTCGGCCGGGTCGAGCAGAAATGTCTTCACATCGATAATGCCGACAATCTGATCGGGCGTGTCGGCATACACCGGGACACGGCGATGCCGTCTCTCTTTCAAAAGCACGATCGCCGCTTCGTTCGAGAGATCGTCCGCTAAAACGAAGGTATCGACTCGCGGCGTCATGCAATCCTTCGCCGTCTTGTCGCCCAGCTTGATGATTTCCTGGATCATCTCGCCTTCCGCTTC
>JBDUDH010000137.1:0-5330 GCA_040003015.1 Verrucomicrobiota bacterium
GAACCAACGCCTTAAAAGGGCGCTGCTCTACCGATTGAGCTACCGACCCGTGCAGAGCTTCAGTTTGTAAGCTGAATCAGCGCGTCGCGCAAGAATCGAGGCCGCCGACACTCGCTACACCACGGCCAACAGATCACGCAGCGAATTGTGCGGACGATTCAAGCGGAAAACGCGGAGTCCAGCGGCCTCGGCGGCTTTCCAATCTCGCTCCGGATCATCGCCGACATGCAGCACTTCGTTCGGCGCCAGATGGCCCAAGTCGAGCGCGCAAGAATAGATGAGCGGGTTCGGCTTGTCCACGCCCAGTTCGCTGGAAATAAAAACATGCCGGAAAAATTTCGAAATGCAGAGCTGCGCCAGAATTACCCGCAGCCGTCCGTCGAAATTCGAAATGACCGCCAGCGTAAAACGCGGCCGAAGCGATTCGAGCACCTCAAGCACTTCCGGAAAAAGTTCCCAAACGCCGGCCTCGGCGAAGTGCGCATAGGCGACTTCAAAGAAAGCATCGCGATCCAATTCGCTGAGATCAATGGCAACTCTATCGAGGACGCGATCGACGAGCTCGCGCCACCAGGTTTTGTCATCATCTTCGCGTGGCGATGCGATCGGCGGCCGCGCCGGCATTTGTTTCCACACTTCCGCAAATGCGCCATCCAGGGCCGGCGCGCTGAGTTTGAGACCGACCCTCTGTCCCACGAGGGCATAATGATATCCGACGCCTTTCGGCAGATGAAACAGTGTGCCGGCTGCATCGAAAAAGATGGCGCTCAACACTCTGGAAAGTAGCACGGCGGTCGATCGGTTAATGACCTTCGTTTTGGTTAACGAACGAGCGCGTTACAATCATTTGTGCTGGCATTTCTCTGTGCTTGCCGGATCCGATTGCTAGTTCTGCGCGTTTTTTTTACGCGGCTTAGCAGTCGGATCGGAAACGCTCTGACATGCACCATTGGACAACCTTCTCGGCGGCGGGCTTATTATTCCATGCTGCCGGTCGAACATAACGATCCGATCAACGCGAAAATTCTCGCGATCTCCGAGGACAAAATCGAAGGCTTCGTTCGCGAACCGTTTCTAGAGATTGCGCGCCGCGCGGAGATAGCGGTCGAGACAGTGATGGCGCGGATCGCGGCGATGTTGCGCGCGGGAACGATCCGTCGCGTCCGGCAGACGCTGCTTGCGACTAATCTTGCCGAGGGCGCTCTCGTCGCCTGGAAAGTTCCGCCGGAGAAAATCGACGCAGCATTCGACTGGATGTTTCAGCGCGATCCATTTTCCGGTCACGTGGTGTTGCGCTCGACCGATACGCTCACGGCCGGATCGGAGTACAAACTATGGACGACGCTTAAAGTGCCGCACGGATTTTCGCTTCAGCGCCACGGCGAACTGCTCGCGGAGAAAGTGGGCGCCGAACATTTTCGATTGATGCCAGCGAAAGGCATTTTCACACTAGGCGTCGGACACGTGCGCAGAAAAACAATCGAGCCTGGAAGCAAGGCGCAGGAGCCGGCAAAAATGATCGTGGTAGAGGCCGCCGAACTTTCGGAGCGCGAATGGTCGGTCTTGCTGGCGTTAAAGCGCGAGTTGACGCCCGAGGAAATTCACGAGTCGCCCTGGGTCCCTCGAGCGGCGGAAGCGGGAGTCGCAGTCGATGAGTTTTACAAGATCGCGGAACAGTTAACGAAGAGGAAAATCCTCGGTCGATTCTCGACATTTCTGGAACATGTCAAACCATCGTCAGGCGGAGTGCGCGTGACCCGTTTCAATGCGCTTTTTCATTGGGCGGTGCCGACGGGCCGGGAGATTGAAGCCGGCGGTGAAGTGGGACGCCACCATATTTTGACGCATTGTTATTGGCGAGAAGCGGGCCCGCATTTCCGCAATGTGAACATTATGGCGGTCGCGCATGGGACCGATAAGGAGCTTCTTCTTGAACACAAGACAGCGATTGATCGTCAGCTCGAGGCGAGCGGTATTCCCGTTTCCTACACGAATGTTTTCTGGGGAGGTCGGAGCGAAATCAAACCATCGGAAATTTCGCCACAGGTTTATCGCGCCTGGTTGAGTGAAATAGCGGCTTAACCATCCGGATGCGGCGCTCGCCATACTCTTCCTGAAGTCGAGAAAATTACGGGCCGGGGTCGACCTGAACAGCGGCGATATCGGTTTCGCGGTGTCGCTCTTGCTTTCCCAGGGAACGGTGGATGACACGATGGCTGAGCTCCGCGACGACAAAGTCGTTGCCGGAATGCTGGACGCTGAGTCGTTAGGCATTCCACGCGCCCCGACTGGTGACTTGCGCGGCGGCGATCCCGCCGCGAATACCAGGGTTCTGGAAGGAATTCTCGCGGGCAATATTCGCGGGCGGAAACGTGATTGGCCATCGTGAATGCGGCGGGTGGTTTCGTGGTCGCCGGTCTCGCGAATTACATGGCCTCAGGCATCGAGCTGGCGCGGGAGCAGATCGACAGTGGACGCGCTCTCGAAAAATTGCGTGCCTTGCAAAATTACGACGGAAAAGTTTCGGGGTAGGTGCGGTTGAGATTGCGCAGCAAGGCAACGGCCAGGTCGTGACGATTTACACGTCGTCCGGCGGCCATCGCCAGTGACCCGGCGCGACCTTGCAGTTGCTCGGAAAAATCTTCCCGGGTGTGGTTCACATTGATCCCGATGCCGGCAATTGCGACATGGCCGGAACCTGCTTCGGCGCGCATCTCAACCAGCACGCCAGCGATCTTGCCATCGCCGATGTAGACGTCGTTAGGCACTTTAATCGTCGGATGAAGGGCGAGTTCTTTCTCGACTGTGTCCGCGACGTTTTCGGCGGCCCAGGCCGTCAGTCGCGGCGATTCCGCGAGAGAAATTTTCGGCCGGAGGAAGATCGAGAACCAAAGACCCTTGTGTGCTGCGGATTCCCACCGGTTGGCGCGCTGCCCGCGTCCCGCCGTTTGCCGTTCAGCAAAAACAACAAGACCTTCGGCCAATTCCGGTTTTAGCAACTGCAGGACGAAATCATTTGTCGACCGCGTCTCTTCGACCACAATGATGCGGTTGCCGATGAGACAATGGCCGAGCGCGCCGCGGAGATCATCGGCGGTCAGCCGATCGGGCGCGCTGACAAGACGGCAGGAATCGTTCGCTCTTTCGATCTGGTAACCAGCCGCGCGCAGTTCATCGAGGCATGCCGCAATTTCCATGGGGTTGACCTTTGCTTCCGTGGCGAGAAACGATTCGCGGATGCTGGTTCCATTTGCGGCACGCAACGCCTGCAAAATGGCGACATCAAGTTGCGACATGCGTCATCTCCAGCGAAAAATCAATCGCACGGGCCGAATGAGTGAGAGCTCCAATCGAAATATAATCGACTCCGGTGGCGGCGATTTGCCCCACGTTTTGCAGCGTCACGCCGCCACTCGCCTCAAATTTCACCTTGCCCTGACCGAGCGCGATAGCTTCGCGCATCTGCGGCGCGCTCATGTTATCAAGTAGAATGATGTCGACGCCCTCAATCCCAATGAAAGCACGCACTTGATCCAGCGTGTCGGCCTCCAATTCGATTTTGATATCGGGCCGATCTTGATGGAGACGGCGAATCGTTTCGGCAATATTTGAAAGATTTGGACGTGCAAGCAGATGATTGTCCTTTACGAGCACCATATCGTAGAGGCCAAAGCGATGACTTTCGCCGCCGCCAGCGACCACCGCCGCTTTCTCAAGCTTACGCAAACCGGGAGTGGTTTTGCGTGTGTCGAGAATTTTGGCGCGATTGTCGCCTACGGCTTCGACAAATTGATGCGTCAACGTGGCAATGCCACTGAGTCGCTGCAAAAAATTTAAGGCCACGCGTTCCGCCGTTAGGATCGAACGGGCATTACCGCGCACTTGCAGCACGCTTTCCCCGCTATCGACGATCGCTCCGTCGTCGCGCAAAATTTCAGGACGCAAACTCGCATCAACTCGACGAAAAACGTCGGCCGCAACATCGATTCCCGCCACGATGGCCCGTTCTCTGGCAATGATTCGCGCGGAAGCCTGCTGGTTTTCGGGGACAAAAGATACAGTAGTAATGTCACCGCCGCCGATATCTTCACGAAGCGCGATTCCAATCGGGTCGCGATTATCAGATGAAAAACCAGCCATAAGCGTGTTCTAAAAAACAGCACAGGCAAAGCGACGAAACAAGATTGGAATTCCGGCGCCGCAATCGCGCGATTCAGACGGCCGCAAGAAAAGATTCGGGCAGCGCACGCCAAGGAGAAACATCCAATACGAGGAACGTGCGGCCGCCCGAATCGCCTTAACCAGATAAGTTTGACCGCCTATTGCGCCTGTCGTTCGATTTTTTTTGCGAATAAATTAGCACACGCATCCCGCTGGTGACCCTGATTCGCAAGCCGGAGGCTTGCGCTACATTTATAAGAGCAGCTCGGGCTGGGATTGAGCGGCAGCGCGAGATGCCTCGCCCCGGACTTCCTGCAGCAGCGACTTAAACTCGCATTTTTCGAGCGCCGCAATCAACGCTGGATAATCGGGTTCGATGCGCAGGTCATCGATCGGTACAGGGAGTGCGATCTGGCAATCGAGCTCGACCATTTTTCGGTTCTGAAGAATTTGCTGGCGCGCTGCCGTGAGTTTTTCGCGGGTACGCTGACTTTTCACTTGGTCGAGATTATTCAAGAGCGCCTCGAGTCCCCCATTTTCGCGAATGAGTACCGCCGCCGCTTTTCGGCCAATGCCGGAGCTGGGAATGTTATCAACAGAATCGCCGGCGATTGCGAGCACATCACCGATCAAATTCGGCGCTACGTCCCATTTTTTGGTCACCTCCGTTTCGCCCAGAAGCGAAAACGCATCTTTAGGTGACGCCAGATCGGCCTTCGCCGTCGTGTAAATTTTCACGGTGGGATTGACGAGCTGGAATAAATCTTTGTCATTCGTCGCGAGCACGACGTCGATCCCGCGCTTGCTTGCCGCGATCGCATAACAGCCCATCAAATCATCGGCTTCGGTATTCGGCAGTGCGATGTTTTTGAAACCTAATAATAGGGTAAGGTTTCGGATGAAATCGAGCTGCGGAACCATTGGCAGCGGCATTTCCTTGCGCGTCTCTTTATAGGCAGGTTGGAGCTCGACGCGGCGCTGAGGAAGACCTTCATCCCAGACCACCGCGCCCAGCGTCGGCTGCAAATCCTTCACCATTCGGCGCAGCGTTTTTGTAAAACCAAAAATCGCGTTGGTCGGTTCGCCGCGGGAATTGGACAAGTTCTGAATGGCGAAAAATGACCGGTAAACGTAGTAATGACCATCGATCAGAAGCAGCTTCACATCAA
>JBDUDH010000060.1:0-17970 GCA_040003015.1 Verrucomicrobiota bacterium
TCGAGCTACCGGCGATTTATTCAGGATTCAAAAGCGGAGTTTATGATTGCCAAAAATATGTATGTCGAAACCAGAGGCGGCTGGTTTAGCGATCGCAGCATATGTTATCTCGCGAGTGGAAAACCGGTGCTGGCGCAGGAAACTGGCTTCACGCGAAATTATCCCACCGGCAAAGGATTAATTGCTTTCTCCTCGCTCGACGAAGCAAAAGCGGGAGTCGATGAAATTTGTCGAAATTATGTCCAACACTCGAAAGCCGCTCGTGAAATTGCCCAAGAATATTTTGATTCCGACAAAGTGTTGACGCGGCTTTTGAAAAGACTCGGAGTGGAGTCTTGAAGACTATTGCGGTCTCCGGAGCGATAGCTAACAAGCTGAATCAAGGAGGGGAAGCGTGGGTGCGGCTTAATTGGATTCTCGGTTTGAAGAAACTAGGGTATCGGGTCTTTTTTATTGAGCAAGTTGAAGAGGGTGTCGATCCTGTTGCTATCGACTACTTCACGCGTGTCATGGAGCGCTTTAATTTGGCGAATTCAGCGGCATTGATTGACGGCGATTTCCGGGTACTCAGCGGCGGCAAAAATATTGATGCGGCCATGAGCGCGGATGCGCTAATCAATATCAGCGGACATCTAACCGTTGCCTCTTTCATGCGAAGTATCCAACGCAAAGTCTTTGTCGATATCGACCCCGGCTTCACACAATTCTGGCACGCGCAGGGCAATCAGGGCGCGCGCCTGCGAGGCCACGACTTCTACTATACGATCGGCGAAAATATTGGTTCGACTGAGTGCTCGATCCCTTCCTGCGGTTTATCCTGGCGAACAATCAAACCTCCCGTTGTGCTTGATGAATGGTCTGCGGTAGAACGAGGAAGATTCGAACGTTTTACGACCATTGCGAATTGGCGAGGGCCGTTCGGTGTGATTGAATTCGGAGGCCAAACATTTGGCTTGAAGGTGCACGAGTTTCGCAAATTCATTGAGCTTCCGGAACGAACGGGACTACCGTTTGAAATTGCCTTGAATATTCATCCGGCCGACCAGAAGGATCGTCTTGCTTTGCAGCGTCACGGCTGGGAAATCACATCACCGAGCGTGACGGCAGAGCCGGATCACTTTCGCAAGTACGTGCAAAGTTCGAGTGCAGAGTTTTCAGTCGCGCAAGGTATCTACGTGCAAACGCGCAGCGGCTGGTTCAGCGATCGAACAGCGGCGTATCTGGCCTCGGGGAAACCGGCGCTGGTGCAGGAGACCGGTTTCAGTAAACATATACCAACCGGCAGCGGCTTGCTCGCCTTCACGACCCTTGAAGAAGCAATCGACGGGGCCGAAAAGATCCGTTCCAACTACGAACATCATTGCCGCGCAGCGCGCGCGCTGGCCGAGGAATTTTTCGACTCCGATAAAGTGCTGGGAAAGTTGCTGGGCGAAATCTCCATCTCTCCATGAGTGCGGTCGAAGTAAAACGTTTGAATTGGGGCTGCGGGAGCTGGACTCCTAAGGGCTGGATTAACTCGGACATCAAAGACGGGCGTGGCGTTGACTTGTCATGCGATATTCGCAAGGGCGGTCTGCCGCTGGAGAACGATTCGATCGACTACGCCGTGAGCATCCATGCACTTCCGGAGTTCTTTTTGCATGAGATTGTCCCCGTGCTCGAGGAACTGCGCCGGGTGTTAAAACCGGGTGGTTGGATTCGGCTTGGTTTGCCCGATCTGATCAAAGGAGTTGCAGCCTATCAGCGTGGGGATACCGATTATTTCCTGATCCCCGATGAAGACGCCAAAAGCATCGGCGCGAAATTAGTCTGGCAACTCAACTGGTATGGATACAGCAAGACACTGTTCACTCGCGAATTTATCGAGGAGATGCTGTTAAAAGCCGGGTTTAATCGCGTGCACCATTGCGCATTTCACGAAAGCCAGGCTCCCTGGCCCGAAATCGTCACGCTCGATAACCGTGAACGGGAAAGCTTGTTCGTCGAGGCGGTCAAGTAGCCGAACGTGGCAGAATTGCGTTATCTCATCGTCAACGCCGATGACTTCGGGCTTAGCGCCGGAACGAATCGCGGGATCTTCCAGGCTCACGAACATGGAATTGTCACGAGCGCGAGCCTTATGGTGCGACAACAGGCCGCCGACGAGGCAATCGAAGAAGCCCGTCGCTTTCCTAAACTAAGCCTCGGCCTTCATCTCGACTTGGGCGAATGGAGTTATCGCGATGGTGAATGGTGGCAAGTTTACGAAATGGTGCCGACCGACGACATGGTCGCGGTCGAAGCGGAAATCTTACGTCAGATCGAATTATTTCGGCAACTTGCCGGCCGCGATCCAACGCATCTCGATTCTCACCAGCATGTTCACAACTACCAACCGATGCGGGGGGTGTTTGCGAAAGTCGCGTGCAACCTCGGATTGCCGCTTCGAAATTTTAATCCGAACGTTTCGTTCTGCGGAGAATTTCATGGGCGCGGAAAAGAGCATCCTTTTCCGGAAGGAATTAGCGTCGAAAATCTTTGCCGGATCATTCGGTCGCTTTCGGCGCGCACAACCGAGCTCTGCTGCCATCCAGGTCTCGACGCCGGCTTGATTTCAGATTATTGCGCAGAGCGCAGCGAGGAAGTTCAAACGCTCTGCCATTCCAGAGTAAGAGCGGAACTCGACTGCGAGCGTGTCACACTTGTTTCGTTCGCAGACTTGGCGCTGGCACATTAGCGCGCCGCGAGGCTTCAGATCGGCGTGTGTCAAACTCGGGATCGAAACGGCAGCGTTAAAATTCGCTCCTACTGCCCAGTAAAAAGTCTAAGATGGTGGCCTGCGATGCAAAAATCGAGAAAACTAACGATCTTGTTTGCCGGCATGATCGCAGCCGACCCCAACCAGGGCGGCGCCACCTGGGCGGTGCTTCAATATCTGCTGGGATTCCAGCAGCTTGGTCATGAAGTAATCTTCGTCGAGCCAATCAAGGCATCGGCGTTGCGTCCAAATGGCTCATCATTCGAAAGCTCCGAAAACGCGCGCTATTTCCAAGAGACGGTCCGCGAATTTGGCTTCGATCAGCAAGCCGCGCTTTTAGTGACAGAAACTCACCAAACTATCGGCTTGACCTGCAAAGAACTAAGACAAAAAGCTGCTCGGGCGGATGTGCTCTTTAACGTTTCTGGCATGCTGGAAGATGAAGCGCTGCTCTCCTCAATCCCGTGTCGGGTCTATTTGGATCTTGATCCGGCATTCAACCAGCTTTGGCAGGTTGTCTGCGGTATCGATATGCGCTTGTCCAATCACACCCACTTTGTTAGCGTCGGGCAGGCGATTGGACGACCCGATTGTGCGGTGCCTACGTGCGGTCTGGATTGGCTGACGACCTTACCGCCGGTTGTGCTAGAGTGTTGGCCAATGACTGCCGCCGTCTTTCACGACGCGCTCACGACCGTCGGCAACTGGCGCGGTTACGGATCCATCGAACATGGTGGATGGCACTACGGCCAGAAGGCACACTCGTTGCGAAAGTTTTTTGAACTTCCCAAAATGACGACCGAGCAATTTGCGCTCGCGCTCGCGATTCACCCCGATGAAAAAAATGACGTAGAGGCGCTGCGGGAAAATAATTGGGAACTGCTTGATCCTTTCGAGTGCGCTGGTTCGCCATCGCGTTATCGCAGCTTCATTCAAGGTTCGAAAGCAGAGTTTGGGATCGCAAAAAGCGGCTACGTCGTTTCTCGATGCGGTTGGTTCAGCGATCGCAGCGCTTGTTATCTCGCATCAGGTCGACCTGTCCTCGCCCAGGAGACCGGCTTCAGTCAATTTCTTCCCACTGGCGAGGGGCTTTTTTCTTTTGCCACAATGGATGGAATTATTTATGCGATTGAGGAGATGAACCGCGATTACGCTCGTCATCGCAAGGCCGCGCGGGAGTTGGCGGAGCGCTATTTTGATTCGGCCAAGGTGCTCACCCGTTTGCTCGACCAAGTCGGAGTTTTCTCATGAGAGGCGTTCTTAACGAGCTCCAACCGATCGTCGCTGAGGATGAACTCGAGGACGCTTTGGAAAAAGTATTGCGCGATTTTTACGAGGAGCCGGTCGTGCTCACGCAATGGCATCGGCGTGTGTCCGACTACAGCTCCAGTCATTTAATCGAAGAGATCGATGTTCGGGTCGCCGGACAAAGCGAGTTGAAATTAATCTTCAAGGATTTGAGCAGGAATGCCCTTTTAACGGGGGCAAACGGAAACAAGCCGTCGTTCGGCAGTGACGCGCTCCGCGAGATCGAGGCCTACCGAAAGGTTTTGCGGTATTCGCAGCTCGGGACGGCAACCTTTTACGGCGCCCTCGTTGACGAGACCGTGGAGCGCTACTGGCTTTTCCTGGAAAGACTGGCACCGGTGCACTTATGGCAAATGGGCGAGTTCGCGGTTTGGGAGCGTGTCGCCGTCTGGCTGGCCCGGACCCATATGACTTTAGCGAATTGTGCCACTTTGCGCGGACAGACCTCTGCGCGCCTGCTCCGCCACGACAGCAATTTTTACTATCACTGGATCCGGCGCGCGCAGGAATTTGTCCGCCACCGGGACAAATCAATCAATAAGAGCGCGACGAGAGCCATTGATTTTATTGCCGAGGATTACGATCGGGTCGTCCAACGGCTTCTCACTCTTCCACTGACCGTGATTCATGGAGAATTCTTCGCTTCCAACGTGCTCCTCGACCAATCGGAAACGGAAACTCCACGTGTTTGTCCGGTTGATTGGGAAATGGCGGCGTACGGACCGGGTCTGGTGGATCTGGCAGCGCTCACCAGCGGGAATTGGACACGCGATGAGCGTGCCGCGATGGCAAATAAATACTATTTCGCGTTATCGGCGCAGTTGCGCGAAAAATGGGACTTCGCCAAATTCCAAACGGATTTCGATTGCTGTCGGCTGCACCTGGCAGTGCAGTTTCTTGGATGGGCCCGCGATTGGTCTGCCCCCCCTGAGCACGCCCAGGACTGGCTGGACGAGGCATTGGCGGTGGCGACCCGGTTGCGGCTATAGGCTCCGTCGCGGCCGATGTTTCCAGGCTGCGCGCAGAGTCCCGAACGCGCGTTTATCTTTTCACGAGGTGGCGGCGACAGCGCGCGCGGATGCTGGCCGCTGCATTTCTACAGAGCTGCGCCAAAGGTGAGGCGGCAAACTGCCGAGCGCCATCAATGCCAGTTGGCTGATGCAAAAACCGATCAGCCACGGAAAGGCGCTTTCCATGAAACCGTACGAATGAAGCCCGATGCCGAGCATGTTGACACCGAACCATGACCAGCTGGTGACGATGTTGCCAAAGAGGGCCATCACCATCAGCCCCCGATGTTTGACCAGGCCGCCCCAACGGGCGTGGAGGATGATTGCATTCCAGAGCACGATGAGGAGCGCGCCGTTTTCCTTCGGATCCCAGCCCCAAAAACGGCCCCAGGACTGATCTGCCCAGATACCGCCGAGAATCGTGCCAACGAAGCTGAACAATGTCGCGAAACAAACGATGCCGTAAACCATTCGCGTGAGCGCGCGCGCCGTCTCCTGGTTCAGCGATGACGTTAGCGACCCGCGCAGAATGTAAGTGAGCGCGAGAAATCCGGCGAGGAACGTAGAGGCATAGCCGAGCGTGACGCAGACGACGTGAGTTGCGAGCCAGCCGTTGGTATCGAGCACGGCACGCATCATCTCCATCGTGTCGCCATCCATCGAGAGATGATGCGCAATGAGCAGCGTGATGAATCCGACCATGGCGGCGGTGGCGCTGCCGATGCCATTTCGATAAAATCGCTCGAGCACAATACCAAGGAGCACAGAACCCCAGCCGATAAAGACGGCAGATGAATACAGATTCGTGACCGGCGGACGACCTTCGAGATACATGCGAATTCCCAGCCCAGCAGAATGAACGACGAAAGCGACGATCAGCAGGGACAATGCGTGACGCCCGAGGATTTGCGGCCACACCAACCAGGAAGCGCAGGCCAGGATGAAAACGAGCACGTAGATAACCATCGCGCTGTAAAAAGGCTGTAAAGAGTTGAAGACCGATTCCACGTCGGCCTTGCGAACGCGCGGCGCGAAATGTTCGCGCAGCCATCCGCCATAATTCGCGACCGCCGCATTAAATGCACCGGCATCGCCGGCGGCAAAGGCGGTCGCCATTGCCGCGTAGGCCTGCACTGCCGGATGAAGGTTGCCTGCGGTCACAAAGCTGAGAATGCTCTCGCCCATCTTGCGCCATTGATGCGGATCGGATGCCGGCGGTACTGGCGGGATCGGAAAGAAGTAGCCGGTTTCCGCGAGGAACGCGTAACGTCGCAACGCATCGCTCGAGATGCCGCTATCCATTGGGTTCGGCGCGGGACGAACGGTTTTTAGCAACTCTTCGATCTCCTTTTGGAAATCTTCTGTTCCTGAAACTTGAAGACTATTTTTCAGCCGATGATAAAGCGTCACCCGCTCATAAAGCTTGATGATATCGCGTTGAAAGGGCGAGCGAAGTTGCGCGTCCACTTTTTGCGCGAGACCTGCCTGCTGCTCGATGTCTTCAAGATGCAGGAAGAGTTGACGGAAGGAAAAATACTTGCCTGCATCAGAGTTCCAGCCGAGCGCGGCCAGTGTTTCCGGATTTCGAATGACGAAAATTTTTTGCTGATCGGCCTGTTCCGGTTTCATCATTAACTCCGCGAGCCATCCGATCGCGGAAAGTGGCTGGCCGTATTCGGCGCGCAGAGTCTGCCGCCCGTGAATGATGAGCAGAGAATTGCGCGCGACCGTGTCGAGCGGTTTGATCCGGCCGTTAAGCAAAACGGGGAGCCGGCCGAAATCGCGCAGGTCAAAGGCCGATTCCGTTTCATGCCGGAAAAGCGGCGCGAGAACAAAAATCGCGCTGGCAGCGACAATCAACCACGTGACAAGCGAACGCGTCTTTTTCATGTCTTTCGCCTTTTCACGAAGCCGGTGAGGTGCATCGAGAATTGGGTCACAAGACCGAGCGCGACCAATCCGCACGCGATGTAGGGCAGGATCATCGCGGGATTTTTCACCACTTGCAGAATCGTTGTCTTGTCGTCGTTGTCGAAACCAGACTGGTAAAAGGTGAAGCCGCGATAGCGCAACGGGTCGTTCATCGAGATGAGCACTTCGCGATTTTCGTTCCGCTCGAAATCGATCAGCCGAATTCGGCTGGAGAAATTTTTTGGAATGTCGGTGCCCGCATAACGGTCGTGAGTAAAATTAAGAAGTGTAAGCGCAAACTGTTTGTAAAAACGCCGCTGCCGCATGACAAGCTCGAAGGTCCGCCCGTTGGACGTGAACGGCTGCGGGTCGGAAATTGCATTCGACACGAGCCAGGTGCCGAGCGCGCCTTGCATAGTTTCGACTTCAACAAACACTGAAACCAAATCGCGTTCGTCGTCCTTGACCGTGCGCGGAATTTCACTCACGGCAACGTTTACGCCCACGCCGTTGGTCGCCTCCGAAGAAGAGGCCAACGCATCCTGCGCACGCATCACAAGTTGCGAATTGGGAAGAAAGCGGTGGATTTTCAATGTGAAGGGGAGCGTCGGTTGCTGGATCGTTGAAGCGCGTGCAAGAACTCGCTCGGGAATCGCGACCACTTGATCGTAGTCCGGATTGGTCACATCAATAACGGCGAGCTCGGTCTCTCGCGGCGCTTCGGAATAGGCCCGGGTCTCGCCCTCGTCGAGTCGCAACTGGCTTTCCTGCGCCATCAACCCGGTGAGCAGTTGCCCGATCAGGAGCAGAATTACGCCGAAATGCAGGAGGATAATTCCCGCTTTTTTCCTGGAGAATTGAAACCGGGCCGCGTGTGCAGCGATCAAATTGATCAGCAAAACCGTTCCCAGAAGATAGCCGCCTGGAAGCACTGGAATCTTCCAATCCGATCCAGGGGGCGACCAAAAAATGAAGAGACTTTGGAAATAGCGTGCCTGGACGGCGTGGATACCCAAATGCACTTGCGCGAGCGTCCCGAAAAATATCAAGAGCATCGCGAGGCCGAGACAGACCACGGTCAACCGAAGTGAGGAGAGCACGCGAAATAGCCGCTTGAAAAAGTCTAACGCACGGCTCTGAGCAAGTGTGTTCGTGGACATGCGGCTAGGGGATGGCAAGACTACGGAGGAATCCCACGAAGGCAGTTTTTTGCGAAGCGACCAACTGCTCTTCGCCGGTCATTTTGACGAACCATGAGCGATCATTCTCGTTCAGGATCGCGGCGAGGATGCGGATTTTATCATGCTGCTCGCTGATGGGTGATTCACTAACGAGATCGACTATGAGGAAATCGTGTCCATTCGCCTCGATTTGTTCTGCCGACTGAACGAGCGCATTTGCGTCGATGGGCGAAAGCTTTAGCTGATCACGCCACCGGTTAACATTCGCCAGATTGCCACCGGCCACTCCAGGCAAGGAGACGACCGACACATCGGCCTCCTTTCCGTTTTGCCCGGAAACTTTGAAACTCGCGACGCGCATCGAGGAAAGCGGCTGTTCCTGCCAGCCAGCTGGAAGCGCATATTGTAACGGCGCCTTTTCCGGCGCTTCGATTGGCGGCGGCGTGGGCGCGTTTGTGCTCGTCGCAGTCGTGGCCGCTCCCTTGCCGATATCGAGAGTTTCCAAAAATTGACGGAACACATCGCGCTGCGATGCGACAAGTTTGTCTTCTCCCGACATTTTGAAAAACCAGGTTTCGCCGCCGGTGGCGAGAATTCCGCCGAGCACGCGTGATTTCAAACCACCATCTAGAACCGGCTGTTCGCTCACGATGTCGACGAAGAAGACTTGATGGCCATCGACGGAAAGCGGTGTGATGGACCGGTCGATCTCGTTTACGGGCGCAAGCTTAAGTTGGGAACGCCATCGATTGACATTGGCCAGCAGGCCTCCCGCCGATTCTGGAAAAGAAACAACGGAAATATCGGCGCTGCGCCCGTCGGGACTCCGAACGATAAAGCTGCCTTTTCGAAAACCAGTGGCCAACTGCTCTTCCCAGCCGCTTGGTGCTTTCCATCGAACGATCGCGCCTGCGTCACCTTCGGCCGAAACTTGGTCGGCCGTTTGCGGTTTCGTTTCCTTCGGGACGCGATAAACCGTGATCTTGGAATTGTCATTGCAGCCGACCGTGACTAAAAATGCGCCCGCGCAAATCACAAGCATCGAGGCAAGCTTGCGATGGTCAGAGATTGAACGGAACAAGCGCGTTTTCACGGGAAGAAAGCGCACTACCGCCGCCCGGCAGGCAGGTCAAGCGGCGAGAAGGAGATCACTCCCGCGAGAGATCAGCAAATGCGAACCGAGTCGCGGTCGGTCAGAAATGTTTTTCGATCCTGGCGAAGAATTGCCGCTCTGCGACAAAAATCACGGTTGGCCGAGAAGGTTGCTTTGCCTGCCATAAAAAGCTCCTCCGAAAGAGATTCGCGCCTCGCCGTCGCGGCGGATTTATCGAAGCCCGGTCGCGCCTCCGCTACGCACTAGTTCGACGTTTTCCCCCAGATCCTTTCCAAATAACCCACGCGACCCGACCCGACATGATAAGCTTCGAAAGCCGCGGGATTTTTCAGGTAGTACTTTTGGTGATAATCTTCCGCCGGATAAAACGGCATGGCCGGCAAAATCTCCGTCACGATTGACTGATCGAATTTTCCCGACTTGCCGAGTTTCTTCTTGGACGCTTCGGCGGGCCTTTTCTCCTCGTCGTTTCCATAATAGATCGCGGCCTGATATGAAAGACCGATATCGTGGAATTGCCCATTGGCTTGCGTCGGATTGATGTTGTGCCAGAAAATGTCGAGCAAGTGCTCGTAGGAAATTTGCGCCGGGTTGTAGGTCACTTCGATGGCCTCGCGGTGTTTGGTTTTGTGCGCTGAGACGAGCTCGTAGGTTGCGTCTTCTTTGCTTCCGCCCGTGTAGCCGACGATGGTTTTCACCACCCCTTTGGCATGATCGAACGGCGGCTGCATACACCAGAAACATCCGCCGGCAAAGATGGCGCTTTTCAGAGTCGAAGCGGGACTTTCGGCTGCGTTACTGTCGACCGAATTCAAAAGCAATGTGACAAAAATTAACAGGGCGAGCGCAATAAATTTTCGCATAACTTCGGATAAGATCAGCCGCGCCTACTTTTATTCCAGATTGACTCTGGATCATCTTTGCGTGTTCCGGATTCGTAAGTCAAAATTGCAGCCGTGGTCGAACTCATTCCGGACTCGTACTTGGCGCCCCTTGATCTAGCGAAGATTTTCAACCGGGTTGCACCCTTGGAAGTCGATCTCGGCTGCGGTGACGGCTCTTTTTTGACTGACCTGGCTGAGCGTTCTCCGCTTAGAGATTTCATCGGCATCGAGCGCTTATTCGGTCGAGCGCGGAGCGCTTGTTCCAAAGTAGCCCGGCGCAAGCTGAAGAACATCCGGGTGCTCCGAATCGAAAATTCATATGCTGTCGAATACTTGCTTCCACGAAATTCCGTGGCGGTCTTTCATCTGTTGTTCCCCGATCCGTGGCCGAAGAGACGCCATCATCGACGGCGCGTTGTGACCGCCGAGTTTTTGCGCGCAAGTCATCGCGCACTCGTTAGGCAAGGAGAATTCCGAATCGCAACCGATCAGCATGATTATTTCGAACAAATTCGCCGCCGCACCTCGGCTGCCGGTTTCGATGAATTAGCGGACAACCATTGGGATTCGATGCCGGTTACGACCTTTGAAAAGAAGTTCCGCGGCCAAAACACAGCGGTTTATCGACTGTCGCTGCGAAAAGTTTCGTGATTGATAAATCCGGTTGCCGTCCAGCCGTGCTCGAAAAACTTCACGTTAACCGCGCCGGTTTCGTCCTGCCGAAAAAGTATAATATTTCGGTCGCGTACCATCTGAGCCCAATCATCACGAATTCGCTCGTGCTCAGGAAAGTCGCGCGAAGTCGCGATGATCACTTTTGGCTGAACGGCATCGAGAAACTGAGATGAGCCTGATTGGCCGGAATGGTGCTGACCTTTGATGAGGATCTCACTTCGCAGATCTGCTCCGCTGGCCAACAACTCCTGCTCAGTCGGATATCCGCTGTCAGACATGAGCAGCACGCGTGCGTTCGGATTGATCACGAGTCGAATGACGAGCGCTTGATCGTCCGCCGTTTTCGCGGAGTAGCCCTGGCGAGGGAAAATAACTTCCGACGCTATGTCGCGTTCTAGATTCAGGTGGTCGCCCGCCGCCGCAAGTCGTCGCGTCCACGTCTGCGCCGAGAACGCCTGATGGATTCGAGATCGATCCAGCGCCGCATTATCAATCAGCTGTTTTGGTTTGAATTCGCGAGTCAATTCGCTTGCACCGCCGATGTGCAACGAATCACCGTGGCTCAAAACAAAACCATCGAGCTGGTCGACGCCTCTGGAGTGCAGATACTCGCGAGTGACTCTCACATAATCGCGGGCGCTGCCAGCATCAAACAGCCAATCGGCATCTCGTGCGCGCAGGTGCACCGCTCCCCCGGCGCCGAGATCGAGAACAGTGATTTCGGTTCGGGCGTCACTCGGCCTATGAGGTCGCTCGACATAAAAGTGGCCACCGGGACATTGAGCAAAAAGGTGGACGACCGCGAGAATTAATTGGGCCAGGCTCCAGTTCGCATTGTTGAAGATGAGCGACAAACCGGAAGAAAAGGGGACGGTCACCATGGAAATCATCGCGATCGCCAGGATAAAAAAAGCGATCGGCACAACCACGAGATTCGCGAGGAATGAAATCGAAGTGATCAAATGGAAATACCACCACAAAAGTGGAAACGAACCAATCCACGCCGCCAGGGAAATGGAAATGCCTCTCGCGATCCATGTGTAGGCAGCGCCCAGCGTGCGACGCGCCGGCCGAATTAGACTGCGTGGCAGGAACGGATCGGGGTTGCTCCGGCGCAGGAGAAAATGGAAAATCGGATCAGCGCACAACACGATCGCCGTCACCACAGCGAAAGAGAGCTGAAACCCTGTGGAGAAAAGCTCGTTCGTATCGAGCGAGAAAAGAATTACCGCCGCCGCCGCGAGACTATTGAGCACAAAAACTCGTCGATCGGCGAAAAAGCCACCAAGCAACACGGAAGCCATGATGGCCGCGCGGACGCTCGAAACGTGCAGTCCCGTCACCGCGGCGTAAAAGAGCAGTGATGGAATAATCAACGCCGTCGCCCAGCGGCGCGAAAGACGGAGCACGGTCGCGAAAATCCAGAGTAGCCGCGCGACAATTCCGACATGCAATCCTGCAACGGCGAACAAATGCAGGGTGCCGGTTTGCTGAAACGGTTCTTCGATGTCGTTCGGCGTTTCGTGCCGAATTCCCAGAGACATGCCACTAATGAGCGCCTGCACCTCGGGCGAATCATCGAGTCCGCGGCTGAGCGCCGTTTGCATCCATTCGCGCGATCTGTGGGCGAAGCGCAGGATAGGATTTCCGCCTCCGATTCTGGTAACAGAACCATGCTCCGGATAGCGGACGAAAATTTCCGTCCACACATCATGCCGCGCTAAATAAGCTTTCATGTCAAACACACCGGGATTGCGCGTGGAAGAAATCGGTTGGGCGTTTCCGAAAAGAGAGACTTGATCACCGAATCGCGCCGGTCCTTTCCAGCGCGCACGTACGGTCGCGTCCCAATATTCCGCAGGCCCCTCGATTTCCACGGAATCGAGTTTTAGCAGAAAGGTCGCGAACCCGTTCCGGGAGATCTTCGGCTCGCTCACGACAGCGCCAGTCACGCTGATTGTTCGACTGCGAACACCGAGGTGATCGGCTAGTTTACGGCCGGGCGCATGGACGATGCGGAAACTGTGGAGAGCGAAGAAAGCAAGCGCGGCCAGCAAATAAATCGTGAGTGAATTAGACCAGCGCAGCGCAATCAATGCCGTGATGACGGTTACGATGCTTGCGACGAGAAAACCGGGGAAGAAATCGGCGAGAAGGATTCCCGCTCCCGCAGAAATCGCCAAACCAACAAACGGCTGCCGAGGCAAATTCCGCCATTTCATCGTCGTGTCACCGAACGATGTATCGTTACCGCTACGTGATTTCCTCCGTCACCACCGTGTCCATCACGATGTCATGCGGTTCGATCGGAATGCTCTCGAAAAATCCGCCGGCTCGGCTGAGACGGTGGCCATCGCGTGAAAATGCCAAACCCGGAACAACGATCAGATCAATCTTGTCGGTTCCGAATTGCAGTTCTATCTCCACTCGAATGGTGGGTGCAATCGTCGTGGTGAGCTTCTGCGCAGAGCGAGTTTCTTCGTTTAGGCCGTTGATGTCGGGCTCGCTCCGCAGAGGAACAAACAGAGCGATACGTTTCGCTTTTTGCCATTCTGGAGAGCGAACAATTCTCTCGCAAATCTGCTTCGAACGGGAGTCTCGTTCGTCGGAGCTCGATTCGGTTAAGCGCTGCCGCATTCGGCTGCGAAGGGCAGCCTTGGCCACAACCCGTTCGCCGTCATTGGGCATGGCCGCAAAACGATTGATTCACTCCGGTTAGTTTATATGCTTGGCCGGCAGTGCCGATTCCTTTTTCGAAGAAAAACCGCACCCACGTAGTTCGCGCGGCGTCCGACAATGGCGAGGCGAAAGAAAAATCACCGCGCGTCGGGTTGCGTCCGGCCTCAGATTGGCACAAGCGCAATTTCCTGACGAGCGTCCTCATCCCGTCATTGTTCACAAAACGTTCTGGTCGTCGCGCGCAGCCACTCTTTCCACCAGTTCGATCGGGCGAACTCTCCATCACCTGGATCGGCCATGCCTCGTTCTTGATCCAGATGGAAACGATGAACGTCTTGATCGACCCGAATTGGTCGATGTGGCTGAAGGTGATCAAGCGTTTGAGGCGCCCCGGTTTCCAAATTGATCATCTGCCTTCGATCGATTTCGTCCTCGTCACGCACGCGCATTTCGACCATCTCGATCGGCGAACTTTGCGTCGGGTCGCAGCCGATCAGCCAATCGTAGTCCCGGTCGGGGTCGGGAACCTGGTTCACGATCTCGGTTTTAATATCGTTCATGAATTGGATCACTGGGAAAGCGTCGAACTCGGCCCGCTAAAGGTGACGCTGACGCCGTGTCATCATTGGGGCGCGCGAATGCTGCACGATTCGCATCGCGGTTTCGGTGGCTTTTTTATCGAGGCGGGCAAGCGATCGATTTTTCATTGTGGCGACAGCGCCTATTTTCCCGGCTTCAAAGAGATCGGAAAGCGTTACCAAATCGAGATCGCGCTTTTGCCCATCGGCGCCTACGATCCGCCGAGCGGTCGCGAAGTTCACATGAACCCGGAGGAAGCGGTGCAGGCATTTACGGAATTGCGTGCCCAGAGATTCGTGCCGATGCATTACGGAAGTTTTCGCCTCGGATATGAACCGCTGGAGGAGCCGCCCGAACGCCTGCTCGCCGCCGCTCGCGCGCGGCGAATCGAAAATAAAATACTGGTGATGACCGAGGGAACTCCGGTCGTGCTTTAACACCGCGCATTGCGGGGGTTGAACGAATTAAAAAATGTTTCGTTCCGCTCCTGAGGATAGACGTCTTGACCCACTCCGTGCGCTTGGGGCCGGAGCGATCGTCGTTGGTTTCTGTTTACTTCTGCTGTGGCACGATCCGCTTTTGTTTTGGAATGACGATTACGAACTTTCCATCCTTCCAGTTTTCGCCGATGTCGCGCGCAGTTGGTCGGAAGGCCATCTGCCGCTCTTAAGTCCCTACTCATGGGTGTGCAGTAATCTCGCGGGGGAGTTTCAATACGGAACGTTTTCAATTTTCGTAAATGCAGCCGTCGTTCTCATCTGGAAATTTCCGCTGACCTTTCCGCAGCAGGCAGCTGCGCTTTCGATGGCGCATTTGTTCCTCCTGGCGGCGGGAGCATTTCTTCTCGCGCGAGATCGGAATCTCTCGACGCCGCTTTCGATGATGGTCGCGCTCATCGCGTCGCTGAATGGCTGGATCATCTGCTGGGGCGCAACGGATTGGTTCGGTGCGCTCGCGGCGTTTACGTGGCTGCCGTGGGCCTGGTGGGGATTGGCGCGCGCGCTCGATCAACGCCGGCGCCGCTGGCGTTTTTTGTGGCCGGCCCCGTTTGTCTATCTGCTCATTGCCGGCGGCTTTCCCTACACCGTCCTCATGCTTGCGCTTTTGATCGCATGGCTCGCGGTAAAAGCGATAATCCAGACGCGAAAATTATCAATCTTGTGGCCGTTCCTTACTGGCAGTGTCCTGGGGGTTGGCCTTTCCGCCCCCGCCTGGCTCGCTCTTCTCGAGTACGTCGGCAGCTCGGCGCGAGCCACACAAGACGCGCAGGCTCACTTACAATGGATCGTACCGCCAACTGCGCTGCCCGGTTTTCTATTGCCCTCATGGACAGTTAACTGGACTGATTTCTCTTCGCGTCTCATGCCGCATGGCGCCACCGAGATGGCATGTGGCCTGGTCGCTCCCGTCGTATTGATTGCCGGCTTGATTAGCTTGCGACGAATACTCGTTAGGCAAATCAGTTGGGAACTCGGTTTATTCGTTCTCGTGCTCGTTATCTCGATGCTGCCGAGCGCGAACGTTTTTCGCTGGAGTTTCCGCTGGCTGCCTTTTGTGCAACTCGTGCTTGCGATTTGCTCCGCCAAGGCATTGCGAATATTGAGCCAACAGACGCGGCCATCTCCGAACACCGCGCGTCATCCACTCTTGCGCCTAACGAGTAATCCGGGCGTATTGGGATTGGTCCTCGTGCTCCTTTCTGCCGCCGCGACCCTTCTTTGGCGGACGACCGGGGTACACGCATTTCCATTTATATGGATCACATTGGCTATCGCTGCGATGTGGGCCCTTCTCGAAATGCTTCCGGCGCATTTCCCGAATGGGCGAGCGTGGACGCCTGCAATGGTGACTCTGCTCGCATTACTCGCCACCTACTTTTGCATTCCTTCTAATTGCGGGGTCCCGAAATATAATCTCGATCAAAAACTGATCGAGCCTTCGCCGCTCGATCCGCAGCGTCTCTACCTGAGTGTCTATCCGCCCGCGGAATTAACCTATCGGGTGGAAAAAAAAGCCGGCCCAATCGGGCAAGTCGTTCGCCCTGGCAGCACCTCCATGTGGGGCGGTATTCATCTCGTCAACGGCTACAGCCCGATTCTGCCGTCGGGTGTTGCGAGGGAATTTGCGTTTGCGATTCATGGTGAACTGCAAGACAGGAAGGGGGAATATCTGATTCGGTCGCAGGCCGGGCCGGATGGCGAACTGGCACGCCTAGGCGTGGATGGAATCATCGTCGCAAGTGAGCTGGGCTTCGATCCGACGCCAGACTCCGAATGGTTGCTTGTCTACACTTCGGACGAAGGGCGCGTTTTCCATCGACGCGGCACACCGCTCGCGCGTGTTCGTTCGGCGAGGACGCTTGTCTCTCGGCCTAACGAACAGTTTTCCATTGCAAAAATCTCACGCGTCATCAACGCGCGGAACCGGCTGCTCGCGGACGTGGCCGTTCCACCGGACGGAAAATCCGCCCTGCTAACGATTTCGCGCCCGTACTTCAGCGGCTATCGCGCCAGCATCAACAAGGTTTCTTTGAAGGTAGAAGCATATCGCGGCTTGATGCCGACGGTCGAAATCCCGGCTGGAACACAAGGCCGGCTGACGGTTGTTTACCGACCCTGGTGGTTGATCTGGGGCACGGTTTTTTCGGCCGCGAGTTTAATCATTATTCTCGCCTGCGGGGCGCTCGGAATGTGGAAAGCCTCTCAACATCCAGTTGAGAAAATTTAGCAAGTCGCAACGCTAGATTCCTCCCACATTGGGAAATCAATAGACGTCGCGTTTGTAGCGCTTTTCGGTCTTGAGTTTTTCAATGTATTCGTTCGCTTCATGCGCATTCTTGCCGCCTTCTTGCTGGACGATCTGGCGCAGAGAGGCATCCACGTCTTTCGCCATTCGACGAGCATCTCCACATACGAAAAAATGTGCGCCATCCTCCAGCCATCTCCAGATTTCAGCCGCGTTTTCCATCATGCGATGCTGCACGTAAACCTTATGGGCTTGATCCCGCGACCAGGCACAATCGAGTCGCGTGAGAATGCCATCGCGCTTGAATTGATCGAAATCCTCTTTGTAGGAGTAGTCGCATTTCTCTCGTCGCGATCCGAAGAAGAGCCAGTTTTTTCCTTTCGCGCCGAGTGCCTGTCGTTCCTGGAGATAGGCACGAAAAGGCGCGATACCGGTGCCCGGTCCGACCATGATGATGGGGAGATCGGGATCTTCCGGCAGGTGAAAATGCTTTGCCGAGCTGGGATAAACGGGCACGGGCATATTGTCGGCGCGTTCAGCCAAGAATGTCGACGCGACACCTTTGCGGAGGCGACCGCGACTTTCGTACTGCACAACATCGACAATCAGGTGCACTTGATCGGGAAAAACGCGCAGGCTCGATGCGACGGAGTAGAGGCGCGGCTGCAATTTTGTAAGCAGCCCAACAAATTCCTCGGGCGTAAATTTCACCGACGGATGCTCGAGCAAAAAGTCGATCACTTCGGCGCCCCAGAGATAATTTTCGAGATCGTGTTTGCGATCCGGGTGCAGCAATTCCGTGAGCATCGGCGCAGCGGAGGCGCGTTCGGCAATTGCTTTTAAAAACTTCGGCGTCGGCTGCGTGATGGAGTAATCGCGCAACAATGCTTCACGGAAAGGCTTCGTCGTTTTCGCTGCCGGAACTGGCTCATCGCCTTTTGCGCCAAGAGCGTGAAGAATTTCTTCGACCAGGTTAGAATTGTTGGTCGGATAAACTGCGACCGAGTCGCCGACCTCGAAGCTCAGTCCCCAACCGTTCAGATCGATCTCGAAATGGCGCGTGTCCTTTTCGGATTCAGGGCCACTCAAACGCCGATTAACGACGAGTCTGCCAGGGAACGGATTGCGCCGCGTGTACGGTGAAGTG
>JBDUDH010000034.1:0-5217 GCA_040003015.1 Verrucomicrobiota bacterium
TGATTGGTCAATATGATCCCTGACGACAGCGGTCATCCTCTCAACTCTTCAACATCCCTGTCTTAATCGCTTCGTCATGCTACGCCGTTTCATTTTTGCTTCCGAATCCGTTGGCGAAGGTCATCCGGACAAAGTCTGCGACACCATCTCCGACGCCGTGCTCGATGCCTGCATCCGGCAGGACCCGAAGAGCCGCGTCGCTTGCGAGACCTTCGCCAAGAGCCATACCGTAATTGTCGGTGGTGAAATCACGATCCCGAACTTGCCAGAAGGAACTTCGCTCGAAGCCGCGGTGCCGATCGACCAGATCGTGCGCGATGCCGTTCGCGAGATCGGCTACGTGAATGACGACGACGTTTTTCACGCCGACAAGATTGACATTCAAAACATCATTACCAAGCAAAGCGCCGATATCGCGCAGGGCGTAGATCAACGCGATGCCGAGGGCAAAGGTCACGCAGAGCAAGGAGCTGGCGACCAGGGTCTGATGTTTGGGTTCGCCTGCGATGAAACGCCGGAATTTATGCCGGCGCCGATCATGTTCGCGCATCGGCTAGGGCGTGAATTAACACGCATTCGCAAAACCGACAAAGCGCACTGGCTGCGACCGGACGCGAAATCACAGGTGTCCGTGATCTACGATGGCGGCAAGCCGATCGGGATTGCCAACGTCGTGGTTTCGACGCAGCACACCAAAGACGTGAAGCATTCGGAGATCCGTAGTTTCATTATCGAAGAAGTGATCCGCAAAGTGTTGCCTAACGACATGCTCGGCGACGCTACCGAATACCTCATCAATCCGACAGGCAGTTTCGTGATCGGCGGCCCGCAAGGCGACACCGGGCTGACCGGCCGCAAGATCATTGTCGACAGCTACGGCGGCTGGGGCCGGCATGGCGGGGGCGCATTTTCCGGCAAGGACCCGAGCAAAGTGGATCGCAGCGCCGCTTACATGGGACGCTGGGTCGCAAAGAACGTGGTCGCGGCCGGACTCGCCACCCGCTGCGAAATTCAATTCGCCTACGCGATCGGTTATCCCGATCCGGTCAGCATGAACATCAACACTTTCGGAACGAACACCGTGCCCGAGGAGGCGATCGAGCGCGCGATCAATCGCACGTTCTCATTCAAGCCTGCCGAAATCATCGAACAGCTCGATCTTCTCCGGCCGATTTACAGCAAGACGACAAACTACGGCCACTTCGGCAAAGACGATCCCGATATTACGTGGGAAAAAACAGATAAAGCCGCCGCACTGAAACGCGCGGCACGCTAACTTTAAGATTTAAGCTTTATGGCTTACCAGTCGTTCGAAGATCTTGACGTTTGGCAACGCGGGTGTCACCTGTCGCTTTCCATCTTTCAGCGTTCTCGCGCCTGCAAAGAACGTTCCCTCAAGGATCAGATTCAACGCTCGGGACTCTCCGTTCCGTCAAACATCGCTGAGGGTTCTGAACGCGGCAGTTTCAAAGACTTCGCGCATTTTTTGAAACTTAACACCTAAACTTGAAGCTTAAAGCCATGTCCACCATCACGCCTGACGTCCCAACGAAATCAAGACACGATTACAAAGTTGCCGACATCAATCTGGCTGATTGGGGCCGGAAAGAAATGTCGATCGCGGAAAAGGAGATGCCGGGTTTGATGGCGATCCGCGAAAAATACGCACCGGACAAACCGCTCGCTGGCGTGCGCGTGACGGGTTCGCTGCACATGACGATCCAGACGGCGGTGTTGATCGAGACACTGGTCGATCTTGGCGCAAGCGTGCGTTGGGCCTCCTGCAATATTTTTTCCACGCAAGATCACGCCGCGGCCGCGATCGCGAAGGCGGGCGTTTCCGTGTTCGCGTGGAAAGGCGAATCGCTGGAAGAATATTGGCGGTGCACTTATCAAGCGCTCTCGCATCCGGATGGCAAGGGCCCGCAGCTCGTGGTCGATGATGGCGGCGACGCAACGCTGCTCATTCACAAAGGTTACGAGCTGGAAGAAGGAAGCGATTGGGCGAAGACAAGATCGACAAATAAAGAAGAGCAAGTCATCAAAGATTTACTCCTCGAAATTCAGCGCGAGAATCCGTATCGCTGGCACGAGATCGTGAAGGAATGGCGCGGCGTTTCCGAAGAAACGACCACGGGCGTACATCGTCTTTACAAAATGCATCAGGAAAATGGGCTGCTCGTTCCTGCGATCAACGTCAACGATTCGGTCACGAAATCGAAGTTTGACAATCTCTACGGCTGCCGCCATTCGCTCGTCGACGGATTGAACCGCGCACTCGATGTGATGATCGCCGGCAAAGTCGCGGTCGTTTGCGGCTACGGCGATGTCGGAAAGGGCTGCGCACAATCATTGCGCGGACAAGGCGCGCGCGTCGTCATCACCGAGATCGATCCGATCAATGCGCTCCAAGCCGCCATGGAAGGCTACGAAGTCACGACCATCGAAGACACGCTCGGTCGCGGCGACATTTACATCGCCGCAACCGGTAACCTCGACATCATCACGCTCGATCACATGCAGCGAATGAAAGATCAGGCGATCGTTTGCAATATCGGTCACTTCGACAACGAGATTCAGGTCGATGCGCTCGACGCCGCCAAAGGCGTGAAACGCACCAACATCAAACCGCAGGTAGATAAATACACATTTCCGGACGGCCATGAAATTTTCCTGCTCGCGGAAGGCCGCCTGGTGAATCTGGGGTGCGCCACGGGCCACCCGAGCTTTGTGATGTCGAACTCATTCTCCAACCAGGTGCTCGCGCAACTCGATCTCTGGCGGAACAAGGACACTTACAAAATCGGTGTTTATGTTCTGAGCAAGCATCTCGACGAAGAAGTGGCGCGCCTGCACTTGCAAAAAATCGGTGTGAAGCTGACCACCCTAACGACGAAACAAGTCGAATACCTCGGTGTGCCGGTGGAAGGCCCCTACAAGTCCGAGCACTATCGTTATTAGTGCAATGTCGGGTGTCAACGTGGGTTTGGCGCTCCGTCGCCTAACGATTCGCATGCCGTACCGGCCTAAAAAGCGAGCGAAGAAAATAGATGTGATTTTGTGGAGCAATCCGCGTATCTTAACCGCGATGCATCGGCAAATTAGCGCTCTGCTTGTCATGACCGTCCTGGCGACAAGTCCATCGATCGCATTTGCTTCGGGATCTGGAGCGACGAGACCGACATCTTTTCGGGATTTGGATCGTTTCAATTCACGGCAACCCATGCCGTCTGGTACTCCTGCTCTCCAGATCGAAATCGCACAGGCCTCATATAACCTCGGGAAGGCGCTCTTCGGCGGAAAATACAAGTTTGGGAAACCGAAACTGGCGGCTGCTAACATCGCGGAAAAAATGCAGCGCCTTGCTTTCTTGCAAAAAGCGCTGCCGACGCGCGAGCGAGAAAAGATTAACCCGCCGGGACTCGCCGGACAGCTCACCGATCGTGAGATGAACGCACTCGAATACTATCTCGCCGTGCGCTTCGGAACAGTCGTCGGGAAGCCACCGTCATGGGCCGGGCGGGAGCCCCCGCCAAAACTCGCATCCACGCAATAAGTCGAGAGCAAGCGGCGGTGTTAAATTGCCCTCGATCATTTTATCGGCCAATACCTGCTGAGCCCCACCGCCACATAAAGCCCGAACTCGAAAGGTCGCACCCAGGCCGGTTGGGCATAAGGGGCTAGGTCTAAATCGCCCAGATTTAGTCCCGTCGCATAGCTCAGCGGCACTACAGCGAGGAGGGCCACGCTTCCCCGCGTAGGGGAGACCGCGATAAAAGGCACCAGCCAGACCAGATACCAAGGATTAAGCACTGGCGAGAGCAGAAAAAAAAACAGCAGCACACTGGCCACCGGCGCAGTGCGAAGGCTCTGCCTTTGGCAGGCCCAACGCGCGAACAAAACCGCAGCCACACCGGTGAACGCGATCAGCCACAGGACACGCGCGGGACCCGGTGCCCACAGGGCGGCCAGCAACGCGTAACCGAATGAATTGAACTCGAAGCTAGCCGCCATTGCGCGCAAGCCCCACCATTCGGCGTATGACCCTGAAGCTAGAATCGGCGCGTAGATTAATCCCAGGACGGTCAATAACGCCGGCAGGACGACCGCCGGCCGCCGCCAAACCAAAAACGGAACCGCAAGGAGGGCAAGAATCTTCGCCCCCACTGCGATCCCGGCGAGCGAGCCAGCGAGAACGAAGCGCTTGCGGCTGGCGCAAATCCAGGCCGCGAGCAACCACATCAAAGCCCACGCTTCGGGATGCGCGTGAAATGCATTCTCCACTACCACGAGCGGACACCAGCCATAGAACCAGGCCGCTCGTCGGCCTCCGCAGCGCGCCAAGAGGACGAGGACGGCAATATCGACGAGCAAAAGCAGCAGCTTAAAGGTCAGTAGTGAGCCGGGAGCGATGGCGGCGGCCGCGGCGAACAAGACCTGCGTAACCGGCGCGTAGATGGTCGTTCGGTCAGGATTGTTTAACTCATCAAGGGCGGTTTCGACACCGCTTGGTCGCTTTTCTGGCACCGCGAAAAATTCTGCCGGTGCGCGATCATAAGGGGAACCGTCCTGAATCGTTCGCCAGCCGTCCCAAAGATAACGCTGATAATCGTCCTCGAGAGTAGGCGTCGCCCATAGTCCGCAGAGGCGAAACGCCACCGAACTCGCCACAATCCAATGCGTGGCCGGCCAACCACCGGCCACCGCCCGGAGAAACCACGCGCAGCTGATCCATCCCCCTGCCTGCGCGCCCCACCACATGCTTAAGGGCAGGCGACCCGGAGTCAGCGAGAAGAGCGCCAAGGTCGTGTAACCGCACAAAGCCAGTGCGAAAGGAAGCAGCCATTGCGGCAGAGCTTTCTTCGGGACCGGGGCGCTTGCGTTCACGATGTAAGGGATTCCCTGTCCTTCGACCTCTCTTTATACATATAGGACTCATTTTTCCCTGAACAAAGCTGGACGACGGAGCGGTAGTTCTCGGGGCGGGCAGCCGACATTTTTCCAGGAAGAGTTTCCCATCGTTCTAGCGATGCCTCTGCAGACGCTTCGCTCTGCGAAGCGCGACCTCGCGTTCCGCCATCGGCATAAGTGCTATTATCCGAAGAAGCCTTCGGTGGTGAAGTTTCCGAAACGGCGCGTTTCAGCCGGGAAGTAAGCGCGACTCGCGGTACCCCAATTTTCAGTCAATTCTTCAAGAATTCGACCGGACGCTGCGAT
>JBDUDH010000087.1:0-5206 GCA_040003015.1 Verrucomicrobiota bacterium
CCATCCTGGACGCTGAGTTCCCAGCGATAGCCGTCCGGATCGTGAAACCAAACGCCCATGTTTTTTGAGCCTTCGGCTTCGGGACCGATCTCATCGCCAGGATCTTCCAGATCGACTTTGTGTTTCTTGAGATGCGCCAGCGCTTTCCGTAACGCCGTCATGTTCAGCAGATGAAACGACATGTGTTCGATCGTTTCCGGCGACGGTTTGCCTTTGAACAACGCAATCGTGACGTTGTCGTTACCGACGGCGACGCCATTCTCGAACTCGAACTCTTTGTGCAAACCGAGCGCGCGCTCGAACCATTTCGCGCTCTTCTTCGGATCACGCACCGCTAATCCGAAATGACCAACCAAGCCGAGCGTGAACGGAACTTTCATGGCGCTCACTTTACAGGATTAAGCGAAAATATCGCCAAATCCTGGCAACGAAAAAACGTGGAACGCACCGGGCGAAACAAGGCGCTATGATCGACGGATCGGATGCGTTTACCGCGTCCGATTCGTTCGAAGCAATTCCCGCTTAATGGTGGGCCAGCGGCGGTTACCGCTAACCCCATATCAGCTGGTGGGGGACGGCGATGGCGATGGCGAAGCCGACTCTGATGGCGACGCTGACTCGGATGGCGAAGCCGATGGCGACGGCGATGCTTCCGTCTTCTTCTTGGTCGAAGTCTTCTTTTTCGTCGACTTGTTCGGCGTAGGCGCTTTTTCCGCGCTACTCGCCGTGTTCGTGGTCGACATTGTTTCTTGCTTTGCGGCGCAAGAGACGAAGAAGCCGACGGCGATTAGGATTGTGGTGGAAGATATAAGGAATCGTTTCATAGGTTGTCGTTAACGAGTCCAGATTGTTCGGTCGACGCGAAGAACGCAAGCTATAAAGTTGCAGGCCATATTTGCAGGCCCTGGCGGCCGCCCTTATTGAATCTCAACGCTCTCGCCGATAGCGGGGAGCAGCAGTTCTATCCCGGCGTCGCGCGCGGCTTTTAAAACGGCAGCGTGATCCACCGTGATCGGCGGAAAGGTGTCGTAATGCACCCCGACAATTTTGGCGACTTTCACAAAGTTAGCCGCGCGGAGCGCATCCTCGATCCCCATGGTGAAGAAGTCGCCAATTGGAAAAACGGCGAAGCGCAATTTTGTCGTTTCACCGATCAGCTTCATGTCCATCGTCAATGCCGTGTCGCCGGAATAATAAAAATTGCCGTCGCTGGATTCGATGACGAAACCGCACGGATTGCCGCCGTAACTGCCGTCCGGCATTGAACTGCTGTGAATCGCTGCGGTCAGCTTTACCCGTCCGAAATCCGTTTTCGTGGCGCCCCCGTGGTTCAATGATCGGATATTCTTTACCCCTTTTCCTTCGAACCACGAGCCGACTTCGTAAGGAGCGATTACGGCTGCGCCGGATCGATCCGCGATCTTGGCCACATCGGCGACATGATCGCCATGACCGTGTGAAATGAGAATGTAATCGGCGACGATCGTTTCCACGTCGATCTTCTGCGCGAGTGGATTGGGCGTGATGAAGGGATCGAAGAGGAGCGTTTTGCCGCCGGCTCGAACCGAAAAGCAGGCATGACCATAATAAGTGAGCTTCATAGATGCGGCGCGGTGGATGAAATGAATTCGTTGCCGGCGAAGCTCGCGCCCGTATCAAATTGGCAGAGAGATGCTGGCAGGCATGCGCTCTTGAGACAAATTGATGACGTGCGGGAAGAAACCGGACACCGGACGATCATTCACCTAGACATGGATTGCTTTTACGCGGCGATCGAGGTGCGCGATCGGCCGGAGTTGCGTGGCAAACCTGTCGGGGTCGGCGGTGCGCGCGAGCGGCGTGGCGTATTGACGACGTGTAATTATGAGGCACGTAAATTTGGAGTGCGCTCTGCCATGCCGACGTTCATGGCACTGCAACGTTGTCCGAGATTGATCGTATTGCCCACGCGCTTCGATGTGTACCGGCGCGAAGCCGTGATGATCCGCGGAATTTTGCAACGCTTCACGCCTTTGGTAGAACCGCTTTCGTTGGATGAAGCATATCTCGATGTGACCGCCCATCCCGGTGCGCCAGCCGCACTCGCGCAAGTGATGCGCGAAATGATTTTCCGTAAAACGAAGCTGACCTCATCGGCCGGGATCGGACCGAACAAACTCGTGGCAAAAATTGCGAGCGAAATAAAAAAGCCGAACGGGCAGTTCGAAGTGACGCCTGAAGAAGCGCCGGAATTCATCGCTAGTTTGCCGGTGCGCAAACTTTGGGGAATCGGCGAAGTGACGGAACAAAAGCTGGACGAACTCGGGATCAAGAGTTGCGCGGAACTGCAAAGATTCTCGCGAGCGGGGTTGCAGGAGCTATTCGGAAAGTTCGGGATCGAATTGTACCATCTTTGCCGCGGGATCGATCATCGTCCGGTCGAGCCGGACCGGGAGCGCAAGTCGCTCAGTACGGAGGAAACGTTTCCGATCAATCTCGACACACTCGAGCAATGCCAAGAGCGGCTGGAGGAATTATTCGAAGAATTGATGGCGGACCTGGCGCAAAAAGAGGCGACGCGAACGGTGACGAAAATCTTCGTGAAATTGAAATTCGCGGATTTTACGCGGACGACCGTGGAGCGCGCCGGATTGGCGCCAACGCTGGAAGATTATCGCACGCTGCTCGCGGAAGCTTTTGCCCGCACAAGCAAACCGGTCCGCCTCCTGGGAGTAGGCGTTCGTTTCGCCGAGATAAAACCAGATGAGGCACAATTAAGTTTGTTGTGAGCGCCGTTGATCGCCGAAGAATTTAGTCGTCGGCAATGGCTTTTTGCCATTGATAATCCAGTCGACGGTGACGGTACTTAGCGTATGACCTTGTTTCCTCGGCGACATTGCTTCGCGTTAGGCATTCATGTCGAACCGCAGCTTTGCTGCATTCCTTCTGCTGGCTCGATTTGTATTCTTGCTTGCGTTCAGCGGCGCGCTCCATGCCGCCGATTATCCCGTACCCGCCAAGGGCGATTTTATCGTGCGCGACTTTAAGTTCGCATTGGGCCAGAAATTGCCGGAACTCCGCGTGCATTATCGACGCTCGGGAAACCGGTGAAGGACGACAAAGGCTTTGTGCGCAATGCGGTGCTAATTATGCATGGGACTACCGGCAGCGGAGCGTAGTTTATCCGGCCGGAGTTTGCCGGAGAGTTTTTCGGAAAAGATCAGCCACTCGAACGAAGTGCTTTATGCGCTGGACGCTTCGCGCGATTACGATCCGGACCCGAATTTGGAAAAAATCCACGTGCCGCTGTCCGCCATCAATTCCGCGGATGATTTGATCAATCCGCCAGAGCTTGGAATTCTCGAACGCGACATTAAGCGCCGGCGAATGGCCGATCGGCGAAGGCGTCGACCTGAAAAAGGGGGAGCGGAGTCATGGTCACGCCATTGTAAACGAATGACGCGCTGTGGAAAAATCAGATATTCAAGACTAACGGTTAATGGTGAAAGGACGGAAAAAATCCCTGCGACGGAGATGGCCGCGGCATAGCGGAGCCTCCGAGGAATTCCGCCCATGAACAACCCTCATCCACTAGGCACATTCGATCTGTCGATCCTTTTCTTCCTGCAGATGGCCTTTATCCTCGCGGTCTGCCGCGTGGTCGGCGCGATCTTCAAAAAGCTCGGCCAGTCGCAGGTGGTGAGCGAAATGATCGCGGGCGTGATCATGGGCCCCTCGCTGCTGGGGCTGATCTCCCCCGGCGTTCGACGGCCCTGACCCCGCGGATCGCGGGAATCATGCCGGGATATCACTTCCCAAACATCAGCGCGTCGCTCTTCCCGCCGGAATCCAAGCCGATCATTTTCGCGGTCTGCCAGATCGGCCTGGTGCTCTACATGTTCCTCATCGGCGCGGAATTCGATCTCAGCCTGATCCGCAGCCGGATGAAGAGCGCCGCCTCGATCTCCGCAGCCGGCATTCTCACCCCCTTCGCGCTGGGCAGCCTGCTGGCGCTGAAGTTCGCGGGCGACACGACGCTCTTCAGCGAGAAAGCGAGCACCACGCTGGTGGTGCTGTTCATGGGCGCCTCGATGTCCATCACCGCCTTCCCCATGCTCGCCCGGATCATCTACGAGCAGGGGCTGACCAGGACCTCCCTAGGCGTGCTGGCGATTGCGGCCGGCTCGATGGACGACGTGGCCGCCTGGTGCGTGCTCGCGATCGTGCTGGCCGCCTTCGCGAACAATCCGAGCTTCGCGGTCATCGCCATCGGCGGGGGCATCCTCTACGCGCTGGTCACCGTCATCGGCGTCAGCCGCCTGCTCAAGCCGCTCGGTGAGAAGGTCAAGCGGGCGGGGCAGATGTCGAACGAGATCCTCGTCGTCGTGCTCTGCCTCGCCATGCTCGGCGCCTGGTTTACCGACTACATCCGCATTTACGCGGTGTTCGGCGCCTTCCTCATGGGCATCGCGATGCCGCGCGGGCTGTTTCAGAAGGAGCTCGAGAAAAAAATCCTGCCGCTCACCACCAATTTCCTGCTGCCGGTCTTTTTCGTCTACTCCGGCCTTAACACCAAGATCGGCCTGGTGGACTCGTGGCGGCTGTGGGGGCTGACCGGTCTGGTGATGCTCGCCGCGGTCGGCGGCAAGTTCGGCGCCTGCATGCTGGCCGCGAAGTTTAACGGCGAGAGCTGGAGGGAGGCGACCGCGATCGGCACGCTGATGAACGCGCGCGGGCTGATGGAGCTGATCCTTCTCAACATCGGCCTGGAGCGCGGCATCATCCAGCCGGCGCTGTTCGCGATCCTGGTGATGATGGCGATCCTCACCACGCTGATGGCGACCCCGATCTTCGAGCGGATCTACGGCACGAAAGCGCAGCGCGACGTCGCGGCGTGCGGCGCGGTCGCGCCGTCGTGATCCCGCTGAGCGATAAAATGCGTGGTCACGGCAGTCACACGATCGCGGCGTTATGGAAAGATCAACTGGAAGCTTTGCTCCGGTAATCGGCGCGGTAACGGCAGGGCTCGGCGCGATTCACGAGCCGGCAATGCGCAAATATCGGCGCGACTTTCCGGATGCCAGGGCGTTTTCAGAAAAACGAGATCACTGAAGGCTTGCCACGACGCGGCGGATTGACGACAAGAGCGCGATGAATAAGCAAATTTTCTTTATCACTTGGGTTTCGCTGGCGCTCGTGACCCTGCTGCACGCTCAATCTCCCGCGG
>JBDUDH010000066.1:0-17400 GCA_040003015.1 Verrucomicrobiota bacterium
GCTTGTGCTCCTCAGGATGATCAGCGGAAGCCACGACGCACGAGGCCCTCACGCAGCGGTCGCAAACCCTGGAGCCAGTGTGCTGAAATCAATCGAGGGCATTTGGTTGACGAGCGTGACAATTCCATCCTGCCACTTCTGCCCGATTTCCTGGAGATAACGATCGTCGTCTTCGAGCCGCGCCCGCATTTTCACCTGTAAAGAATCCGTTTCATAACAGAGAATGTCGATGGGCGGCCCGACCGCAACGTTGCTCTTCATGGTCGCGTCGATCGAAATGATCCCGAACTTAAGCGCGTCCATGAGGTTGGTGTCATGGGTAAACCCGCGATCCAGGATCGGTTTGCCATATTTGAATTCGCCGATTTGCAGAAACGGGGACTCCCGGCTCGCGTGGATGCTGTTGCCCTGCGGATAAATCATATGCACCTCGGGCGCGAGCCCGGCGATCTGGCCACCGACGATCAGGCGGATGTTGAAATCATATCCGTCCGCCTCGAGCGCTGCGCGATCGCGATGTTCCACTTCGCGCACTTTCGAGCCGACGTACCGAACGGTTTCGTAAAGGGTTTGGCGATTCATGATATGCTCGCGTTCTGGATCGTTTCCTCCGAGGTGAAGATCATCATCGATCAGTGCCATCGTCCCCTGCGTGAGCGAAAGATTCCCCGAGCTTAGAACGCAAAGAACGCGATCGCCCGGCTTCTCGTAAATGCGCATTTTGCTGCGCATCGTGATGTTGTCCATTCCGGCACTGGTCCGGGAATCTGACAAAAAGACCGCGCCCGCGCGGCAAAGCATTCCGAGGCAATAGGTCATGGCTGCTCGGGCTTGCGGCTCTCGATCACACGGCCTTGCACCGGTCGCATTTGGGTGTGGTGCGTCAGCACATGCACGCGACCGTCGCTTCCCCGAAAAAACGCGCTCAGTAACCAGCTTACCAAGCCGACTAAAATCGCGCCCCAAAATGCACTTCCGAAGCCGTCGACATGAAAACCGCGCACCAAGCTGGGCACCCAAAGCAACATTAGCCCATTAACGACAAGGATAAAAAAACCGAGGGTCACCAAGATGAGCGGCGCCGTCAGAATCAGCAAAACAGGGCGAACAAAAGCGTTCAGAATTCCCAAGAGCAGGGCAGCTCCAATGAGTGAGCCCGTGCTGTCATAATGAATACCGTTCAGGAAAGAGGCCGCCACCATCACCGCTACGGTGGTGATGATCCAGCGGAAGATGAAATGTTTCATAGCAAAACTTAATCGGTGTTAAGCTCCCGGCGCAAACGCTTTGAGATTATGCTTGCGGAATAAACGCAGAATGATTAAAGGCTTGGCCGGTTTAGAGGACATGTAAATGGCGAAAAGTTCAAAAAAGTCGATCAGGACCGAAAGCGTTGCAGGGGGAAAGGGAAGCACTGCTGCTGCGGCAGGATCGTTTCTGTCCGATGTCTCGGGCAGCGCACCTCCTGGCAGTTTCACGCTGGCAAAAGCAAAGAAACTTCGCGGGAAGAGAAAAATATCTTCGGTTCGCCAAACGGTGCCGAAATCGCGTAAAGAAACCGGCCGACCTTCTCTCGACATCTCGGATGACGATATTCGGATTCGCGCTTATCTGATTTCCGAGCGTCGCCTCCATCTCTCGAGTCCGGGCGATGCGATCACCGATTGGTTTGAGGCCCGCCGCCAGTTGCTCGAAGAAGTCGGCGGTTCGCAGGCGCGAGGCCATCGGCCTTCCTGACCTCAGGCGCGACTTTCGATTTCCGGCGGGGTTTGCTTCACCTTTCAACAAGGCAGGGGATCGTAAACGACTTTGGCAAAATTTTGCGGACGCCGATTTACTTAAGAAATTGCTTGTCTCTTCTTTTCTTTGCGCCTTCACCCGATACAACAGCAGCGGTGGCATCATTCGCAGTGGCGAAGCGTTTTCGAAAACCTTCGAGTCAGCGACTCACGAACGAGTCGGAGGATGCTAACGCATCGTCCACGGCCAGGATCCCCCTGCCTTCCTCACCCGCTTATTCGCAGGAGGGTTGCGCGAAAGCGATGGTGGTTTCAAGCTTTAGTTGACCGAAGCGGAAAGTACTGCTTTCGGAATTGCTGGAATGAACGATCTCTACGCACCTCTCGCGGCGGCGTTGCGCGGTCGACTGGCCATCATCGCAGATCAGGCAAGTCGGCAGGATGCCGACGCGCACCTCGACCGCCTCAAAGAGGCCTCCAACAAAATCATGGCGTTACAACGCCAGTTGCCGCAACCGATCCATCCGCAACTGGCGCATTTTCTTCAACGATGCAGTTACGAAAAAGCGCTCGCATTTCTCGAAAGCGCCAGCCCCCTGCCAAAAGGTAAACCGAAGGTCGCTTCCGTTCGGGGCGCCATGCCCTAACGCGAATAGAGCTCGACGATCAGCTGCTCGTTCACCATCGGCTGCATCTCGTCGCGTGATGGAATGCGCGTGACCTTGCCGCTGAAGGCGTCGCGATCCACAATCAGCCAATCCGGAACGGGAGCGATTTGAGTAAGCTCCAAATTCCGGAGTGCAAGCTGGCGGGATTTTGGCTTGTCCTTAATCATAATGTCGTCGCCGGCCTTGACGTTGTAAGAAGCGATGTTGACGCTCCGTCCATTGACCAGGACATGACCATGCGAGACGAGTTGGCGAGCGGCGCTACGCGTGTTCGCGAGGCCGAGCCGAAAGATGACATTGTCGAGACGCGTCTCGAGCAGCTGAAGAAGCGTTTCTCCCGTCACGCCGCGTTTGCGCAGCGCGCTTTGGAAGATGCGGCGGAATTGACGCTCGAGCAGGCCATACTGATAACGCAGCTTCTGTTTTTCGCCGAGCGCGATCGCGTAATCCGATTGCTTGCGGCGCGAGCCTTTTGGTCCATGCATCCCTGGGGGATAATTCTTGCGCTCAAGTGATTTCGAAGGTCCAAAAAGCGGCACGCCATAACGGCGCGCGACTTTTGTTTTTGGTCCGGTGTATCTAGCCATGAGTAATTGCAGGATAAAATTAAACGCGCCGTTGCTTGGGCGGTCGACAGCCATTGTGTGGAACCGGCGTCACGTCGCGAATGACCGTTAAATCAAGGCCGATCGCCTGCAGCGCACGCACTGCGGATTCACGACCGGCCCCCGGTCCTTTGACAAGAACTTCGACTTCTTTGAGCCCGTGGCCCATCGCCTGGCGGGATGCGTCCTGCGCAACCATCTGGGCCGCATAAGCCGTGCTTTTGCGCGAACCTTTGAAACCGACTTTCCCCGCGCTAGACCAGCCGATGACATTCCCTTTGAGATCCGTAATCGTGACGATTGTGTTGTTAAAAGTCGACAGAACATGCGCGATCCCCGTATGCACATTTTTGCTCCCCTTGGCTTTGACAATTTTCGGCTTTTCAACATCGTCGGGCGAAAGAGACAGGTTTTCCTTCGGCGGCGGAGTGGGCGCAGGTTCTTCTTTCTTTGCTTTGGGCGCCTTCTGAGTGGGCTTTGTGGCCGGTTCGGTTACAGGAGTTGCGCTAGTCAGCTCCGGAACGGGGGTTGAGGCTGACGCAGCCGTCTCTGTTCCCGATTCCGTACCGGGAGTCGAGAAGACGGCAGTCGCCGATCCTTCCGCTGCTGCCTCAGCGGCTTTTGGTGTGGCAGTTTTCTTCGGCTTGCCAGCGGCCGGTGATTTCGCCGTCTTTTTCTTTTCGGAATCTGCCATGGATGAAGTTATCGTTGAGCGACTAGACCTTGCCGGCTTTCGCGTCTTTGTTTCGGATCACGCCAACCGTCTTACGCGGGCCTTTACGCGTCCGCGCATTGGTCGATGTGCGCTGTCCGCGAACGGGCAATCCGCGTCGATGACGGATCCCGCGGTAACAATTGATTGCTTGCAGCCGCTTCAAGTTGCCCTGCACTTCGCGGCGGAGATCTCCTTCGACCGCTACCCTGCCGTTCGCGATTGCTTGAATGATCTCGTTGATCTGCTGCGCCGACAGTTTATTGGCGCGCAGATTCGGATCGATGTTGGTCTGTTCAAGAATGCGCTTCGCGGTGCTCGGTCCGACTCCATAAATGTAGGTCAATGAAGCTTCGATGCGTTTATCGGCGGGTATTTCAACTCCTAAAAGTCGGGGCATATTCGTTAAATCGTTAAATCGCTAATTGTCTTCATCCCTGGCGCTGTTTATGGCGCGGATTTTTGCAGATCACGCGAACCACGTTCTTGCGTTTCACGATCTTGCACGCTTCACAAAGTCTTTTTACCGAGGGTCGCACTTTCATATTTCACGAGACGAAAAACGCGGAGTCATTCTCCGCGTTGTCACTTATGGCGAAATGTAATTCGCCCTTTCGACAAATCGTAAGGGGAAACCTCTAGCATAACTTTGTCGCCTGGCAAGATGCGAATGAAATGCAGCCGCATTTTACCGGAAATGTGCGCCAGAACGCGATGGCCATTGGGCAATTCCACCCGAAACATTGTGTTCGGGAGGAGCTCAACCACCGTGCCCTCTACTTCAATTGCGTCTTTCCGCGCCATGTCAGAATTTCTGGCTTGTCTTTGGTAATGAGAACCGTGTGTTCGAAATGTGCCGAGGGCAAACCATCGGCGGTGCACACAGTCCATCCATCTTCTAATAACCGGACGCTGGCGGTCCCGAGGTTGATCATCGGCTCGATCGCCAACGTCATACCCGCCTTCAGCCGCGGGCCGCTGCCCTGTTTTCCGTAGTTGGGCACTTGCGGTTCCTCATGCAACTTTCGACCTACTCCATGCCCGACGAATTCGCGGACGACGGTGAACCGATTTTGCATCGCTTCGTTTTCGATCTCGGCGCAAAGATCGCCGAGCCGTTCGCCCTCGAAAGCAACAGCGATCGCGCGTTGCAAAGCGCTTTCAGTGATCCGCAAAAGTTTTTCAGTACGCTCTTCAATCATGCCGACTGAAACCGTGGCGGCTGTATCGCCCACCCATCCATCCTGCACCACACCAATATCCAATTTGACGATGTCTCCGTATTGAATTCGCCGCGGACCCCCAATTCCATGAACAATTTCGTCGTTTAGCGAAATACAGATATTACCGGGAAAGACCCGGTGACCGAGACGGTACCCAAGGAATGCGCTTTGAACGCCGGCTTCCTGCATCAGATCGGCTGCAGCCTGATCGACTTCCTTCGTTGATATTCCGGGCCGAACAAGATCACTTACCCGGTCGAGAATGTCGCTGGCCGTCCGGCAGGCCACGCGCATTTTTTCGATTTCCCGGGCGCTCTTAATAGGAATCATTCAGAGCGTGTTTCGATCAGACGAGAGATATCGCTGAAAACTTCTTCGCGAGAGCGATTGGCGTCGATGCGATGCAGCGCAGACTTCTCCTGGTAAAACGCAGCCAGCGGCTGAGTCTTGGAATTAAACTCGGCCAGGCGCGTCTGCAATATTGCGACGTCGTCATCCTCGCGCCGGACGAGTGGCCCGTCGCAATACGGGCAAATCGGACGCTCGGCGAAACCGGCACTGGTGACGCTGGTGGTGAATCCACAACGTCGACATTGCAATCGGCCGGCGATGCGGTCGCGCACCGTTTCTTCGGAAACGTCCAGCCACACTGCCAAGTCGAGTGGGCTTTGCCGTCGCCCCAGGATTTCATCCAGGCTTTTCGCTTGCGGAAGGGTGCGCGGGAATCCGTCGAAAACAAAACCATCGTTGCCGTGAAGGTTCAACCAATCCTCGATCAATCGAACAATGATCGCATCCGAAACCAAGGCGCCGTGTCTGGTAGTCTCTTCCGTTTCCTGTCCCAGCGGCGTGCCGAGGTCCATTTCCCGGCGAAGAATTGTGCCAGGAGAGGTCACTGGAATCGCGAAATGACGCGTAATCATTTCGGCTTGAGTTCCTTTCCCGGAACCCGGCGCGCCCAGGAGCACGATGCTTCTTTTCACCTAGCGCCCGTAAAGCAAAATTGCGACCCCACCAATTACCAGCACCGCAATGCCGACATAAAGCCACATGAGCGTGCTTTCCCGCGCCGCTTCGCCGCGATTGTAGGCAGCGCCAGCAAAGCGACCGCTGCGAATCCGGCCCTTGCGGAGAAATCCATCGTAATGTCGCTGAATCAAATGCGTCTCCACCTGCCGCATCGTGTCGAGCATCACGCCCACGATGATCAGCAAACTCGTTCCTCCGAAAAATTGCGCGGTAATCGTTGGCACGTTCAATCCCTGGCTGAGCAGGCTCGGAAGGATCGCGATCAAGGTCAAGAAAATCGCGCCGGCAAATGTCAGCCGCGTCATGGTGAAATCGAGAAAGTCGGAAGTCGGTTTACCCGGACGCACGCCCGGAATATATCCGCCGTATTTTTTCAGATCATCAGCGATTTGCGAGGGCTGGAATTGCGTCGCCACCCAAAAATAGCTGAAGAAAAAAATCATCGCGGCCAAAAAAACGTAATGCAACCAGCCGCTCGCGAGCATGTCGGAAATCTGTTTCGCGGTGCGGCTGTTCTTGAAAGCGAGGCCGACGATGGTGGCGGGAAAAATCAAAAGGGCCCAGGCGAAAATAATCGGCATGACGCCGGCGTAATTCACCTTCAAAGGCATGTATTGTGTCTGGCCGCCGTACATTTTCCGGCCGACCACCCGCTTCGCGTATTGCACCGTTATTTTCCGCACGCCTTGCGTCACCGCGATGACTGCCGCGATCACCACGAATAAAAAAGCGATCATCAGAACAAGGATCGCCGGGTTCACCTGGCTTGTTCCGGTTTGAGTGGAAGGCACAAAAGTTTTCCAGGCTTGGGCGAGCGCCGCGGGCAAACGGGCGACGATACCAATGGTGATGATCAAAGAAATTCCGTTGCCGATGCCGCGATCGGTGATTTGATCGCCGAGCCACATTAAAAAAAGCGTACCGGTGGTGAGGGTCAAAACTGTGATGATCCGGAATGACAGCCCCAGATTATCAACCAGTGGAACGCCCAGCTTACCGATCGTTTCCGTGATTCCCGGCAGCATCGTGTGATAGGACTCGGGATGCTGGAATGAGACCGCCAGGAGATACCCCTGAAAAATGCAAAGCACCACTGTCGCGTAACGCGTGTACTGCATGATCTTCTGCCGGCCGCCATCTTCGCGAGCCAGTCGACTCAATGATGGGATCACGGCCGTGAGCAGCTGAAGCATGATCGACGCGCTGATGTAAGGCATGATTCCCAGCGAAAAGATCGCGCAGTTTTCCAGCGCCCCTCCGCTGAACAGATTAAAAAGCGCGGCCACGCTGCCTCCCGATTTTTCCGTGAGCGCGCTGCGAAACCAATCCTGCAACACGGCTTGGTTCACACCTGGCGTGGTGATTGCGGCGCCCAGACGCACGATCACAATCACGGCGAGCGTGAACAAGATCCTCCGGCGCAGTTCCGGAATTTTAACCGAATTTAGAAACGCCGAAACCATCGACTAAAAATCCGCACGTTATTTCGACGTCGAAACTTTCGGCTTCGTTTTCTTCCTGACCGCACCCTTCTTCGACTTGGTCGCCGTTTTTGCTGACGGCTTTTTCAAAGACCTGGCCTCATCTGGTTCTGACTGCGCCTCTGTCTCAACCCGCATTCCGTTCCGCGCTTTCCTTTCCCGTAAGGTCACCGTTCCGCCGGCTTTCTCGATTTTTTCCCGCGCGGATTGGCTGATCCAATCGGCCTCGATCGTGAGGCCATGTTTCAATTCACCGCGGCCAAGAATTTTCAATCCTTCGAATTGTCCACGAACATAATTCGACTTCCGCAGCATCTCTTCGTTGACGACGCTCCCGGCTTTGAAGTCGCTGAGATCGTCGAGATTGATCACCGCGATGCGCCTTTTAAAGGCCGCATTATTAAAACCGCGTTTGGGCAGACGGCGGATGAGCGGCATTTGCCCTCCCTCGAAGCCGAGTCGAATGCTTCCCCCCGAGCGGGCTTTCTGGCCCTTGTGACCTTTGCCGCTGGTTTTTCCGTGACCAGAACTTTCGCCGGATCCGAGTCGCTTGATCCGATGTTTTGCTCCGGGTCGCGGTTTTAAATTGTGCAAACGAATCATGATTGCTCCACCTTTCCGTAGCCGGAGCGAATGCCACGAGCTTTAAAAATTTCGTCCCGTCGCCGTAGAGAACGTAATGCTTCGATCGTTGCCTTGACGACATTCGCATGATTGCTCGAGCCGAGAGATTTCGCGAGGACATCGCGAATCCCAGCGGCTTCCACCACAGCTCGCACGCCTCCACCCGCGATTACGCCCGTTCCCGGTGAGGCTGGCCGAAGCAGAACGCGGCCGCCGCCAAATTCTCCAATCGTCTCGTGCGGAATGGTATTGTCGCGCAACGAAACCTTTTCCATCGATTTTCGCGCCGCTTCGGAAGCTTTCCGGATTGCTTCGGCGACTTCCTTCGCTTTGCCAAATCCGCAGCCGACGCTGCCATCGTGATCGCCGGCGACGATCAGCGCACTGAAACTGAAGCGGCGACCGCCTTTCACCACCTTGGCGCAGCGATTGATGAACACTACCTTCTCCGTCGTGTCGCCTCTCGCGGCTGCAGTCCGGTCGGTGTTGCGGGAATCGCTTCGTCTGCCTGTGTTACCTTGATATGCCATGAATCCTTAAAGTTTAAGACCGCCTTCGCGTGCTGCATCCGCGAGAGCTTTTACTTTGCCATGATAAAGAAATCCGCCGCGATCGAATACGACCCGGTCCACTTTTTTTGCAAGCAGACGCTCAGCAATGGCCTTGCCAATTTTCTCCGCGGTGACGCAATTCGCGGAATGTTTTCCTTTGCCGCCGAGAGATTTTTCCGTGGTCGCGGCCGCCACCAAGGTGCGGCCTGCATCGTCGTCCACGACCTGCGCATAAACATGCTTGCCGGAAAAATGGACGCAGAGACGTGGACGAGCGGCTGTCCCGGCGACGTGCTTCCGAATACGTTGATGAATCCGGTCCCGAGTAATTTTGCGATTGAGCGTAGCCATATCTACTGAACGGTTTTACCTTCCTTCCGCCGCACCTGTTCGCCCGCATAGCGCACTCCTTTGCCTTTGTAAGGCTCGGGCGGGTAGAATCGCCGAATGTCGGCCGCGACTTGTCCGACCATCTTTTTGTCCGCTCCCTGGATCGTGATCTTGGTGCTTTCCGTAACGGTGATTTTGATGTCCTTCGGAATGGGGAAAAGGATTGGATGAGAGAAGCCAAGGTTGAGGCTTAAATTCAAGCCTTGCACCGCCGCTTTGAAACCGACGCCTTCGATTTCGAGCTGCTTGGTAAAGCCATCCGTAACACCCACGACCATGTTGTGAATCAAGCTGCGCGAGAGGCCATGCAGCGCTTTCACACTGCGCGTCTCCGCGTCGCGAACCACCGACACGCGATCCTGCTCGACGCTTGCCTTTATGTTCCGCGGCAACGTCCAGTTCAGTTTGCCTTTTGGTCCTTCTACGGCGACCGCGCCATCCGCGCCGATGCTGACTTTCACCTTTGCCGGAATTTCGACCGCTTTGTTTCCAATTCGTGACATACTTTCGCGTCCTCCCGACTTTACCAAACGTAAGCCAGCAGTTCGCCTCCGACGTTTTGTTTCTTCGCTTCGCGTCCCGATAGAATTCCACGAGGTGTGGACAGAATCGATGTACCCATTCCGCCGAGCACGCGTGGAATTTCCTGCGCGCCCACGTAACGACGCAACCCGGGACGACTCACGCGCCGCAGCCCGGTGATCGCGCTCGAACGGTTCGAAAATTTGTTCATGATTTTAATCCGTGGATGCGCCCCCTGAGTGTCGATCGAATAATCAGTGATGTAACCTTCCTCTTTTAAAATCCGAACGACCTCGATTTTGATTTTCGAGTAGGGGACAAACATTTCCTGCTGTTGCGCATGCGTGCTGTTACGGACGCGGGCAAGCAAGTCGGCGATAGGATCAGTAACAGTGCTCATGGAAAATTAAGCGGGTTGCGCGACCGGGTTCTTCGCCCGGTCGCTGAATGGCATGCCCATTTCGCTCAAAAGCGACTTGGCTTCTTCGTTCGTCCGCGCAGTGGTGACGATTGTAACATCAAAACCGATATTGCGCTTGATTTTATCCAGCTCCACTTCCGGAAAAATCGACTGATCGGAAACGCCGAGCGTGTAGTTGCCGTGACCATCGAAACCTTTCGGCGACACGCCGCGAAAGTCGCGAATGCGCGGCAGCGAAGCTTTGATCAAGCGCTCCAGAAATTCATACATCCGCTCTCCGCGCAAGGTCACTTTCGCGCCGATTGCCTGCGCTTTGCGCAATTTGAAATTCGCGATGCTCTTCTTCGCGCGCGTTTCGGCCGGGCGCTGGCCGGTGATCAAAGCCAGTTCTGTCTTTGCCTCTTCGAGCGCTTGCTTGATATCGGACTGCGAGCCAACCGAAGAATTGATCACCACCTTCTCCACCTTCGGAATCTGATTCACATTCTTGTAGCCATGCTGCTGCTGCAACGCGGCCATGACGCGATCTTTGTAATCGCGGTAAAATTCGTTTTCCATTTTCAATGATGTCGTTCTCAGCGAAGCGAAGAATCAATTTACGTTTAGCGTTATTTGCGAGGCGCTGAGCTTGGGATGACGATATTAACTTTTCTTTTTCTCCTTCTTCGGTTCCGCGCTCTTCTTTTTCTTGTTTTTGGTTCGCTCGCCTCGTTCGACCACTTTTACATTTGACGCATGAATCGGTCCCTCGCGCTCGGCGATGGAACCTTGCGGACGGTCCTGCGATTTGCGCAGATGTCTTTTGATCATTCGAATGCCTTCGATCAGCACGCGATTGTTTCGCGGCAAAACCTGGAGCACTTTTCCAGTGGAGCCTTTGAAGTTGCCGGAAATGACCTCGACCTGGTCGCCCTTTTTCACGTGCATCTTAATGCGATTCATAAAACTTCGGGAGCGAGGGAAACGATTTTCATGAAATTCCGCTCGCGCAACTCGCGCGCGACCGGGCCGAAGATGCGCGTACCGCGGGGATTCAAATCTTTGTCGATAATCACAATCGCGTTGTTATCAAAACGGAGGAGCGAGCCGTCGTCTCGTCGGATCGGTTGCTTTGTTCGAACAAGAACGGCGCGCACAACCTCGCCTTTTTTCACGGTGCCGGTGGCGCTCGCTTCTTTCACGTTCGCGGTGATCACGTCGCCGATGGCGGCGGATTGCGCGGTGCCCTTGCCGATCACACCGATCATCGTCGCCATGCGTGCGCCGCTGTTGTCAGCTACATCCAATCTCGATCTGAGGTAAACCATTGGTTCTCCTGTCGGCTCCGCGGGTGTTATTTCTGCACGACTTCCACTAGCCGCCAGCGTTTCAATTTACTCAACGGACGCGTTTCCATGATGCGGACCGTGTCGCCAGTCTTTGCCTTATTTTCCTCGTCGTGGGCGTAAAACTTTTTCATCTGCTTCACGATCTTGCCGAAACGATTGTGCGGCACGCGCGTGACGGTGCGCACGACGATCGTCTTGTTCATCCCGCTCGAAATCACTTCACCGACTTTTGTTTTGCGCGAAGCTCGTCTCGTGGAATTTGCTGCCGTATTCGGCGGTGCTGGCGTGGTCGCTTCTTCCATAAAATCTTATTTCTTTTTCGGCTCGGCTTGACGTCGCGCCAGTGCGGTTTCAACCCGCGCCACGTCGCGTCGGAGCAGCTTCAGACGACTCGGTTGCTCGAGTTGTCCGCTCTGTTGCTGGAGCCGCAAATGCAAACTCTCCTGCCGAAGATCCCGCTTTTTTGTCAGCAGCTCATCGGTACTCATTTCAGCGATCTCTTTAAACTTCATCGTCTAGTCCCTTCGTCACGCCGAGCGTAGTCGAGACATTCCCGTGGTGCGTTCTTGCAGCGTCGCCGCCATCGTGAGTATCACGGGATTCTTCGACTGCGTTCCGCTTCGCTCCACTGCGCTCAGAATGACAAAATAATTTCATACCTCGTTAAGCCACAACGTGATGGCGACTCAAAAACTTTGTTCGCACCGGCAATTTATCCGCTGCCAGCCGCAGCGATTCGCGTGCGACCGACTCCGGCACTCCGTCCAACTCAAACAAAATATTTCCCGGCCGCACGGTCGCGACCCAGTATTCCGGCTGGCCTTTACCTTTACCCATGCGGGTTTCCGGCGGGCGCGACGTGACCGACTTGTCCGGAAAAATTCGAATCCAGAGTTTGCCTTTTCGCTTCATGTTGCGGGTCAGCGCCACGCGCGCGGCTTCGATCTGCGTGTTGGTGATCCAGGCGCGTTCCAGCGTTTGCAGCCCGAACTCGCCGAAATCAATGCGAAGATTGCGCGAAGCCGTTCCCTTACGGCTTCCCCGCTGGGTCTTTCGATACTTGACTCGTTTGGGCATTAACGGCATGGCAAATCCTTCTTGTTCCTTACTCTAAAATCATGTTTCCACCGGCGCCGCGAGCGGTGCGCCCGGCGTGGCTGCGGCTTCAGGCGCGGCCTCCTCTTTTTTACAGATCCAGCACTTTACTCCGATTTTCCCATAGACGGTGTTCGCTTCGGCAAAGCCGTAATCGATCGGCGTGCGCAAGGTGTGTAGCGGCACTTTGCCTTCGCGATACCATTCCGAACGCGAAATTTCCGCACCGTTCAATCGTCCGGAGCTGCGCAGGCGAATTCCCTGCGCGCCAAAATCCATCGCCACCTGTACCGCTTTTTTCATCGCGCGGCGATAAGCGATTCGACGTTCGATCTGAAGCGCGACGTTTTCGGCGACGAGCTGCGCGTCGAGCTCCGGCGTCTTAATCTCTTGAATGTCGATTTTGATTTGTTTGCCCGCCGCCATTTTCGAAATCTCTTCGGTCATCTTCTCGATCTCAGCGCCTTTGCGTCCGATTACGATGCCAGGACGCGCGGTAAAAATGGTGACGCGGATGCTGTTCCAGGCCCGCTCGATCACGATCTTCGAAACCGCGGCGAAGAGCAGCTTTTTCTTCACGAAATTGCGAATCTTGATGTCGCTGTGCAAAAACGCAGGCAGCTCCTGGGGCGACGCGTACCAGCGCGAGCGCCAGTCGCGGTTCACCCCGAGGCGAAAACCGATTGGATTAACTTTCTGACCCATAATTATCTCTCTAAAAGTGTGATCCAGAGTGAAGCGAGGGAATAGCAATTCATAATTATTCTTCCATCTGATCTGATTTCTTTTTTGCGGGCGGGTTTGGCGCTTCGGCCACTTTAGTTTCCTTCGCGACCTGCTTGGAAGCCGACGACACTGGTTTGGCCTTCTTCGATTTTTCTCCGCCCGGCTTCTTCTGTCCTCTTGTCGTTTCGCGCTTTTTCACTTCGATCTCGTCCGTAAGCACGATTCGGATATGACTCGTCCGTTTGAGAATCCGACTGCCACTGCCGCGCGCACGCGGCATCATCCGCTTCATCGTCGGCCCTTCGCCGACGATCGCTTCCTTCACGACCAGACCATCGACGCGTAGGTTCGCATTATTTTCTGCATTCGCCACAGCGCTTTTCAGCGTCTTGCCAATCAGCATTGCCGCTTTTTTGGGGCTGAACGCAACAAGGTCGAGCGCGGCCGAAACCGGCAGGCCCTGGATTTCGCGTGTGACTTCGCGCGCCTTAAACGGCGAAATCTTCGCATACCTATATGTCGAACTTACTTGCATCTATTTTAAACTGACATCCTGATGGGCATCCGCCTGAAGCCGATCCCCCACTTTAATTTTCTCTTTTTCAGAAACCATTTCTTGAATCATGGCGCCGCTGATTTTTTCCCGTACATCGACCACGCGCAGTCTTGCGATTGTTCGATCTCCGCGCACCACTCGCAGCGGCATGCCCAGTTTCACTCCTTGTTGCGAGCCGAAGTTCCCAACGACCAACGACCATTCTTCTTTCACGCTGATTACACGGCCATCCATCAATGTCGGCTGGGTCGCCTCTTCTTGCTTCGACCGGGCGGAACCTGCCAACTGATTAGTGGATCGCAACTGCGCCTCGACGTCCATGCGCGCTTGCGGATCGCCACCTTCCGAGCTTTGGAGAAATCGCAAAATGCTTTCCGTCAATCGCAGCAGTTGATCACGATATTCGTCCTGCTCTTTCTGCAAGAGCTGCAAATCGCTGACCGCTTTCAGCAGCCGCTGCTCCAGTTTCGCTCGATCTTTGTCGATCGACTCGACTCCGAGCGCGTCCATGCGCAGTTTCAAATCCGCATATTTCCGGCGAAATAATTCCGCCTCCGCGTTCGAGACGACCAGGCTATCGGTTAGCGTTTTCACGCTCTCGCGCCCGAGCGAAAGTTGTTTGCGCAACTCGTCGTTCTGCGACAGGAGCGTTTCCGCCGTCACCTTTGCCTCCGCCGTTTCAAGTTTTGATTCTGACAAAGAACTGTTTCCCTCTGCCGCCAGCCCGCGAGCCAGTGTTATGCAGCCCAAAGCGATTACAGATTTTAAATTGCAGAGCGCAGACTGTTTTCGTCGCGGCTTCGCCGCGCTTCTCGCCAATCTGAAATCTGAAATCTTCAATCTGAACTCACATCATTTCGTCACCTTCGCCGTGTGCGATCCATGTTTCCTAAAAACACGGGTCGGTGAAAATTCCCCAAGCTTGTGACCAACCATGTTCTCGGTCACGAAGACGGAATTAAACGTCTTGCCGTTGTGAACGAGGAAGGTGTGCCCGACGAAATCCGGCGTCACCATCGACCGGCGAGACCAGGTTTTCATCGGTTTTTTTACACCCGAGCTATTCATCTTGTCGATTTTCTCGAGAAGATGCGGCTCGACGAACGGTCCTTTTTTTAAAGATCTGCTCATAATTTAAATTGTTATCCTGGGCAACGCGAAGGATCTCTCAATTCGCTCCGCAGAATGACAGATCATGCTGTTAAGTTTTCTTCTTGGATCTACGCCTTTCCAAAATAAACCGGTCGCTCGGCTTGTGCTTGGCCCGCGTCTTAAATCCTTTAGCGAGCTGACCCCATGGACTGACGGGATGATGCCGGCCGCCGCCACCCTTTGATTTGCCCTGACCGCCACCCATCGGATGATCGATCGGATTCATCGCCATGCCGCGGACATGCGGTCGGCGACCTTTCCAGCGCGTGCGCCCCGCTTTACCGCTCGAGACGTTCATGTGATCGACGTTGCCGACCTGACCGATCGTCGCGTACGCGTCTTCGTGAATGCGGCGAATTTCGCCGGACGGAAGTTTGATCAGCGCGAAACCACCCTCGCGGTTACTTAAGATCGCTTGTTGACCAGCGCCGCGGGCAAGCTGTCCGCCGCGACCTGGCGTTAATTCGATATTGTGAATGTTGGCGCCGAGCGGAATCGAGCGAAGCGGGAGCGCGTTCCCGAGATCCGGCGCGACCTCATCGCCCGCAGCTACTTTTGCTCCCACCATCAAACCATCGGGTGCGAGAATGTAACTCAGTTCGCCATCCGCATATTTAATAAGAGCGATCCGCGCGGACCGATTCGGGTCGTACTCTATTGCCGTTACTGCGGCTGCGCTGTCGCGCTTGCGACGTTTGAAATCCACTTTGCGATATTTTTGTTTATGTCCGCCCCCAATGTGGCGCGAAGTGACCCGGCCGTTGTTATTGCGGCCGCCGCTCCTTTTCTTGGGCTCGACAAGACCCTTCTGTGGCTTCGACTTCGTGATCTCCTGGAACGTCGGAATCGACTTGAATCGCAGGGTCGGTGTAAGTGGACGGAAATTTCGGAGAGCCATAATTAAAAATTTGTCGCACCAGCCCCCGTCATCCCGACTGAAGTGGAGGAATCCCGTGGAGTCACCTTAAAGGTAACGCTGCGGGATTCTCCAACTTCGCTCAGGATGAGAGGTTGGGGAGAGGAGCGCTTAACCCAGTTCTTCGATTTCATGAGATCACACCAAGTCGATCTTCTCGCCTTCTTTCAGTGTCACGATCGCTTTTTTCCAGTGCGGTTTTCGGCCAAGCGGACCACGCACTCTTTTCAATTTGCCGGCGTAATTCGATGTGTTTACTGCGACTACTTTCTTTTTGAACAGCAGTTCGATCGCCTGCTTGATCTGCACTTTGTTCGCGCGCGGATTGACGCGAAAAACGTACTTATTCAGCTTTTCGCTCAGGAACGAAGCCTTTTCCGTGAGTTGGACCGTCTGGATTAAATCGTAGGGCTCGTTCATGGTCGCGTTGTCCTCTGGGCGAGCTGTTCCAGCGCCGTCTGCGTGACTACAATTTTGTCGAACGCGAGCAATTGCTCGGTGTTCACTTCGCCTGCCGTAATCAACCGCACCGGCTTTACGTTCCGCGCCGACCTGGAAGTGTTTTCGTCAAAAGAATCCGAAATGAGCAGAACCTTCTTGGCGTCGGTTTGCTTCTTCAGCAGGCTGACAAATGATTTCGTTTTCACTTCGGCAACGACGAACTTGTCAATCGTTAAAACATCGCCCGCCCTGATCCGCTCCGTCAGCGCTTTTTGAAACGCGAGACGTCGAACTGTCTTTGAAACTTTCTTGGAATAATCACGCGGCTTCGGCCCGAAGACGACCCCACCGCCTCTCCAGATCACCGAAGATTTATAACCAGCGCGCGCGCGCCCGGTTCCCTTTTGCCGCCACGGCTTCGCCCCCGAAAGATTCACATCAGCTTTGGATTTCGTATTTGCGGAACCGGATCGTCGCGCCGCGCGCATCGCTACAACGACGTCATGCAAAGCCTGACTCCCGCGACCGCCTTCGATCAGCTCGAGCTTTGCCTCCTTCGCGGCCGCAGCGGTTAAAACTTTCGCGCTCATTTGTTGGTCGTGGCCGCGGTTTTCTTGATCGCTGGTCGGACGACTACGTAGCTGCCGTTCGCTCCAGGCACCGCGCCGCTGATGAGGATGACTTTCTCGGTTTCGCGCACCTGCATTACTTGGAGGTTCTGCACAGTCACGCGCTCGTCGCCCATGTGTCCTGGCATGCCCATGTTCTTCCAGATGCGGCCCGGGGTCGAACGATTGCCGACCGCGCCGTTGCGCCGGTGCGTCTTCGAACCGTGCGCCGCGCCTTGGCCCTGGAAGTTGTGCTTCTTCATCACGCCCTGAAAACCTTTGCCCTTCGAGCGGCCGATCACGTCCACCCAATCTCCCGGTTGAAACTGCGTGACACTCAAATTGATTTCGCCTTCCGGCGCATCAGCATCGAGGCGGAATTCCTTCATTAACTTCTTCGGCTCAGAACCGACTGCGTTGAATTCGCCGAGAAGCGCTTTCGTCACGCGCGATTCTTTCTGCGCGCCGAAGCCGACTTTGATCGCCGAGTAACCGTCGTTCTCCGCTGTAACCCGGCGCAACAACACGTTATCGCCGGCCGCGATCACGGTCACAGGACGCATCCGACCATTCGCGTCGTAAACGCTGGTCATGCCGATTTTTTGTCCAAGTA
>JBDUDH010000029.1:0-5117 GCA_040003015.1 Verrucomicrobiota bacterium
AGCATGTACTGGCTGAAGCCGATGTAGGCCCAAAAAACCGTGAATGCGAGCATCCATTTCCCCATGATGTGGTAATGCTCGATCGTCACCACGTCCTTCAAATAACCGGCGCGTCGCAGCGCGGTAATGACGAGCACCAGCAGTGACATCGAACTGCCGGCCGTGCCCGCAAAAATATAAACGCCCCACATGGTGGAGAACCAGCGGTAGTTCAACCCCATGAACCAATCGAACGCGGCGAAGCTGAGCGACATCGCGAAAAGAAGCAGCGCGGGGAATGCCACCTTCCGCATTTTTATTGTGAACTGCGGATTACCATCGCGGTCCTGCCGCGTGGAGAAACGTCGCAGGAGAACTGCCGCGCCCGCGAGAATCACAAAGTAAAGAATCGAGCGGACCAGAAAGAAACCCACGTTGAGATAAGCGTGTTTTGCATCCAATGCCGGATCAGTTCCCGGCGGCACATTCATCCACTGATAGAGATTTTTCCGCCAAATGAGAACCGGCAGGAAAAAGACCGCCATCAGCGGAAGGAGCGACGCGATGTTTTCGAGCTGACGCCGGACGACGACCGACCACTCCGCATCGGTGACGTGGTGAACAATCGTCCAAAAAAGACAACCGACGCAGAGCGTGAAAAAATAGGCAAACGCAAAAAGCCAGGAGAAACTAAATTGCACCGGCGATAAACGCGCGCCGACGAAACTCAGCACTAATCCGACGATTCCGACGAGGCCGAGCAGGATCGACAAGCCGGCGAAACGGTCGCTCTCGAAATATTCGCCTTCCGGCGCAGGCAAAACATGGGATCGATCGCTCATTTTTTCTCCATCTCCGCCTGATGCGCGGCCGGCACATCTGCCGCGGTTGCATTCTGACTCCGCTGCAAGGCGCGGAGGTAACAAATGATGGCCCAGCGATCGACCACCGTGACGCGCGGTCCGTACGCCATCATCGTATTTTTACCGTGTCTGATCGTGTCGAAAATTTCGCCGTCGGCCATCGCGCGAATGCGGTCCTGCTGCAGACTTTGCACCGTGGTAAGACCGTATTGTTTTACGATGCCGTCACCCGCGCCCGTGGCGCCATGGCAGACCGCGCAATTGATATCGAACCGCTGCCGGCCACGCTCCATCAGTTGCGAGGTCACTTCCATCGGAATTCCCGTGCCCCAATTGGCGCCCATCTTCCCAGTATTGTAATAATCGCTTCCTTCGCTGAAGCCGAGCCGCGGATGCAAAGCCATCTGACCGGTCGGATCGGTGTCCGGCGCGCGGTCAGCTTGCGGCATTTCGTAGCCAATCGGAACGGTGCCCTCGACCGGTTTGCGCGCCCCGCGATCATCGGCAAAAAATCCAAGTGGCGATTGCGCGCGCACTTTCATCTGACGAACCATGTCGGGAAAAATCTCGATTTCCGGCTTGGAGCTTTTCTGTCCGCGAAAACCAAGCACCGCCATGCACGCTATACTGAGCAGGATGAAGATGAGGAAAAATGCGCGCAGCATAACTATTCTTCGTGCACGATCGTGATATGCTGCCCGCCGCTTTTCTCGAGCAGTTCACGCGCTTCCATTTCGCTGAATCGCGGATCGCGCGCTTCGATCACAAGAAAGAACCCATCGTTGGTGGCGCGCTTGAAGCGCTCCCAGTTGAACATCGGATGATTCCAGCGCGGCAGAAAATTCATGCCAAGCATCGCGAAGAAAGCGGTGAAGGCGGAAAACAGAATCGTCAGCTCGAACATGATCGGGAAGAACGCGGGCACGGTGAAAAAATTCGTGGGCTTTCCGTGAACATCGAGCGGGTAGAGCAAGGACGAAGGCCCGAACTCCAAAATCGCGGCCGTGAGCAAACCGGTAATGCCGCCGCCAAGAACGAATGCGCTCAGCCAGGATTTGCTCAAACCCATCGCGTCGTCCATTCCGTGAATGGGAAACGGCGAATGCACATCCCACCGTTTGAAGCCTGAATCGCGCACTTGTTTCGCGGCCTGGTAGAGCGCGGCCGCGCTCGGATATTCCGCCGCCATTCCGTAAACTTTGTGGCCGCTCGGCGTGATCATGTGCGTTCCTTTCCGCCGGCCGCGACGGGGTGATGCTCAGCAGGCGGAACGTAATGCGCGTCAGCCTCTGGCAGCACGATTTTTACTTCCGACATCGCGATCATCGGCAGGAAGCGAATGAAAAGCAGGAAGAGCGAAGTGAAAATTCCAAGCGTGCCGACGTACGTCCAGATATCGACCCAGGTTGGGTGAAAAAGGCCCCATGCTGACGGCAGAAAATCGCGGTGCAATCCGCCCACGATAATGATGAAGCGCTCAAACCACATGCCGGCGTTCACGCACATGCAGACGAAGTAAACGACGTAAACATTTCTGCGGCAGTACTTGAACCAGAAAAGTTGCGGCGAAAGCGTGTTGCAGAACAGCATGCCGACCCACCAGTACCACCAATATGGACCGAAGATGCGATTGTAGAACGCGAACTTCTCGTACTGATTTCCGCTGTACCAGGCGATGAAAAATTCCATTGCATATGCGTAGGCCACGATCGAGCCGGTCAGCAAAATGATCTTCGCCATTTTGTCGATGTGCTGCGGCGTGATGATGTCGTGCAACTTGTAAAGGGCGCGCGCCGGAAGCATCAACGTCAGCACCATCGCGAACCCGCCAAAGATCGCGCCGGCGACAAAGTACGGCGGAAAGATCGCGGTGTGCCATGTCGGAACAACGGACGTCGCAAAGTCGAACGAAACGACGCTATGCACCGACAGGACGAGCGGGGTTGAGAGGCCGGCTAGAAGCAGATACGCCATTTCGTAATGGCGCCAGTGGCGATTCGAGCCGCGCCAGCCGAGCGCAAAAATTCCGAACAGGAATTTTTTTACTTTGGAGGTTGCACGATCGCGCAACGTTCCGAGGTCGGGGATCAAGCCGGTGTACCAAAACAGGACCGAAACCGAGAAATAGGTGGAGACCGCAAACACGTCCCAGAGCAGCGGACTGCGGAAGTTTGGCCAGATGCCGTACTGAGTCGGCACTGGCGCGAGGAACCATGCCATCCAGACGCGGCCAACATGAACGCCCGGAAAAATTGCCGCGCAAATGACCGCAAACAACGTCATCGCTTCCGCGGAACGATTGATCGACGTGCGCCATTTTTGCCGGAGCAAAAAGAGGATGGCCGAAATGAGCGTGCCGGCGTGACCAATACCGATCCAGAAAACGAAATTCGTAATGTCCCACGCCCAACCGACCGGATGGTTAAGGCCCCATGTGCCGACACCGGTCGAGATGAGGTAAGCGAGACAGAACAAACCGAATGTGGCAATCATCGAACTGATCGCGAACGACACCCACCACCAGCGCGGCGCGCGCTCTTCGACCACGCCGCAGATACGGTTTGTAACCCAGTCGAAATTTCGCTTGTTCAAGACGAGCGGCAAACGGGCAAGCGGGCGCGCAGCAGAAGCGGACGCTTCGCCGGCAACCACGTTCGGAGCTGTTGATGCGCTATCCACGTTTGTCATGCTGAACTTGTCGAAGCATCTCTGACATTTTTCTTCGCCATCCTCGAATGCACGCAAACGAAAATATGAGATTCTTCGACGCCGCTGCGCTCCGCTCAGAATGACACCGGGAGGTCATCGCCGCTCCTGCCTCGCTTCTTTCGCGGGATGATGCTCGGCTCTTTCAGGTTCGTGTCCCAGACTGGCGACCGCGATTACGCCGGCATCCGGCATCTTCGGATTCGGATTGCGGATCCGCGCGAGGTAACTCGTGCGCGTGTTCACGTTCAAATATTGCAGCAACCGGTAATTGCGGTCCTGCGCTTTCAATTTTGAAACCCGGCTGTCCGGATCCTTGATGTCGCCGAAAACAATCGCTTCCGTCGGACAAACCTGGGCGCAGGCGGTCGTAAACGAGTCACGCGGAATCAGCGTGTTCGCCGAAGCCCCGGCCCGCACATGCGCGGCGATCTTCGCTTCCTCGATCCGCTGCACGCAGTAAGTGCACTTCTCCATCACGCCGCGCATTCGGACTGTGACGTTTGGATTCTTCTGCATCTTGACAGTGTCGGCCGCTCCTTTTTCCGTGAGCGGTCCGAGGTATTCTCGATAAATTGAAAATTCACCGGCAATTTTCTTTTTCCCGATCGGCCGCTGGTTGTAATCGAAATAATTGAAGCGGCGAACCTTGAATGGACAATTGTTCGCGCAATAGCGCGTGCCGATGCAGCGGTTGTAAGCCATGACATTGAGTCCGTCTTCGCTGTGCACGGTGGCGTTGACCGGACAGACGGTTTCGCACGGCGCGTTTTCGCAATGCTGGCACATCATTGGCTCGTGGACGAGCTCGGGATTTTCCGGCCATTCGCCTTTGTCCTGATTGAACGGCTTCGCGCTCGCGTAATAACGATCGATCCGGATCCAATGCATCGTTCGCCCGTGGCCGGCTTGCAGTTTACCGACAATCGGAATGTTGTTTTCGCTCTGGCAGGCGATCACGCAGGCGCTGCAACCAGTGCAAACATTGAGATCGACTGACATTCCCCACTGCTGGGGCGCGTCGAGCGGCGGATGACTGTAAAGCGACGGAAGTTTCGGCGGCAGCTCTTCGTCGCCCGCAATCGCTTTCACGAATTCGGGTTCGTCACGGTAATGTTCGAGGGTCGCTTCGCGCACGAGCCCACGACCTTCGATGCTGAAGTGATCCTGCGTAATCGAGAGCGGATATTCGCGCCCGACTTTCGTGACCTTGACGCTCGCGATCGCGAGGCCATCGGCGACGATGTAATGCGGATTCGAACTGGTGCGCAGCAAATAAGCGTTGAAGCCGGCTTCCTCGCCAACTGGCCCGGTGTGCTTGCGGCCATAACCGAGTGGAATGGTGATCGAATTGTCGGCGTGTCCGGGAGAAATAAGCGCGGCGATCACGAGCTCGCGTTTGATCGGTTGATTTTTTGCATCCTTCATCGTGTCGGTCACCGCGACCTGCACGAGATCGCCGTCGGTAACGCCGAGCCGCTTCGCGAAAGCTGGACTCATCAGCGCGGCGTTGTCCCAGGTCAGCTTGGTGATCGGGTCCGGCATTTCCTGGAGCCAGCCGTTGTTGAT
>JBDUDH010000138.1:0-17269 GCA_040003015.1 Verrucomicrobiota bacterium
AGGCCGGAAGTTTTCTCATCTCAACGGCCGAAGCGAAGACAGCGCTTTAGCCGATTCTGTTTCGCGACCGCACCGGTCAGTAATTTAGATTCGGCGCGAGCCATTTCTCGATGGCTTGAATGGTTTCGCCCTTTCGTCTCGCGTAGTCCACGGCTTGATCGCGCTCGATTTTTCCGACAGCGAAATATTTCGAATCCGGGTGCGAAAAATAGAGGCCACTCACACTGGCGCCCGGATGCATGGCAAACGATTCGGTCAATCTGATCCCGGTATTTTGCTCCGCATCGAGTTGTTGAAAGAGCGTTTGCTTTTCCGTGTGGTCAGGTGAGGCAGGATAACCCGCGGCCGGTCGGATACCGCGGTAGCGTTCGCGGATTAGGTCGTCGCTCGTCAGGCGCTCTTCCTCGCCATAGCCCCAGGCTATCCGCGCTTGTTTGTGGAGGTACTCAGCGAACGCTTCCGCCAGGCGATCGGCCAGCGCTTTGGTCATGATCGCATTGTAATCGTCGTGTTGCGCCTGGAATTTTTTCGCCAGCTCGTCCGCTCCGATTCCGGCAGTGACGGCAAAACCGCCAAGGTAATCTCGCAACCCGGAGCTTTTCGGAGCGACAAAATCTGCGAGACAGAAATTTGCCTGGCCGACCGACTTTTGCATTTGCTGCCGGAGAAAATGAAACGTGGCGAGGGATTCTCGACGTGACTCGTCGGCATAAATTTCCACGTCGTCTCCAACCGCGTTCGCCGGCCAAATGGCAAAGACACCGCGCGCTCTGAGCAGGTCTTCCTTCGCGATTCGCGTCAGCAGTTGTTGCGCATCTTCGAAAAGCTCACGCGCTTGCGGGCCGATGGCCGGATCGTCCAAAATCGCCGGATAACGACCGCGCAATTCCCAGGTGTGAAAAAATGGCGACCAATCGATATACGCAACGAGCGTTTCGAGCGAGACAAGCCCGGTGGCAGGCCTCCCCTTGTCATTCTGAGCGGAGCGGAGCGCAGTCGAAGGATCCCGCAGAGTAACCGTGAAGTCTTCGTCCCGAGATCCGCCGGCGTTCTTCGGAAGCTTCTCGGTTTGACGACGAGATTGAACGCCCGGTCTCGTCCGGCAGCCGCCGGACTGCGTTACGGTCTCGACTGCTCTCGGAATGAGAGAGGAGCCATTCCCACCGGCGCTCGCATATAACTGTTGCCCGAGAAATTCTGGTTTTGGCGAAACGTAAGATGACCAGTCGATCAGAGCACGGTTCGCGCGCGCTTGCGCAAGCGTGAGCATCTTCTTCTCGCGTATCCTTGAGGCGTGCTCATCGCGGAGGCGCTCGTGATCTGCTCGATTGGTTACGTCGAATTTCCGTTTCGCATCCTGATTGAGCAGGGTATTGACTACGCCGACCGCGCGTGAAGCATCGAGCACGTGCACGACACTTTCGCGATAATGCGGCGCGATCTTGACCGCAGTGTGGGCGCGGCTGGTGGTAGCTCCCCCGATCAGAAGCGGCGTGGAAAATTTCTGCCGCTGCATCTCCTGAGCAACATGGGTCATCTCGTCGAGGGAAGGCGTGATTAATCCACTCAGCCCGATGAGATCGGCCTTTCGTTCGCGCGCTGTTTCCAAAATTTTTTCGGCCGGCACCATGACTCCAAGATCGATCACCTCGTAGTTGTTACATTGCAGCACGACGCCAACGATATTTTTGCCGATGTCATGCACGTCGCCCTTCACCGTGGCCATCACGATTCGCGCCTGCGGCTTGGCGTCCGCCCTTTTCTCCGCTTCCATGAACGGCATCAAATACGCCACCGCCTTTTTCATGACGCGCGCGCTCTTTACGACTTGCGGCAGAAACATTTTTCCCGATCCAAATAAATCGCCGACGATGCTCATTCCAGCCATCAGCGGACCTTCGATGACATCCAGCGGCCGGGCCGATTTCTGCCGCGCTTCCTCAGTATCGGCTTCGACATAATCGACCACACCTTTCACGAGCGCGTGTGCGAGACGTTCCTCCACCGGTCCATCGCGCCACGCTTCGCTTTTGGCGACGGCTTTGCCTTTGGCTTTTACATTTTCAGCAAATTCGACCAGCCGGTCAGTTGCATCCGACCGGCGATTGAAGAGCGCGTCTTCAACAAGTTTTCGGAGTTCCGGATCGATCTCTTCGTAAACCGCGAGCTGCCCGGCATTGACGATGCCCATATCGAGCCCGGCGCGAATCGCATGATAAAGAAATGCGGCATGCATCGCTTCGCGCACGGTGTTATTGCCGCGAAAGGAAAACGAGATGTTACTGACGCCGCCGCTGACCCGCGCGCCCGGGAGATTTTGTTTGATCCAGCGAGTCGCTTCAATAAACGCGATCGCATAGTTATTATGCTCTTCGATCCCGGTTGCGATCGTGAGAATATTCGGATCGAAGATGAGGTCGTTAGGCGGAAAGCCAACCCGTTCGGTCAAAAGTCGGTAGGCGCGCGCGCAGATGTCCGTTTTTCGCTCGACCGTGTCAGCCTGGCCGCGTTCATCGAAAGCCATCACCACCACCGCCCCGCCATAACGCCTAACGAGTCGCGCTTGCCGTAAAAATTCTTCTTCGCCGGCTTTAAGGGAAATGGAATTGACCACGCATTTGCCCTGCACGCACTTGAGACCGGCTTCGATCACGCTCCATTTTGAAGAGTCGATCATTACCGGAATGCGCGCGATATCGGGCTCGCTGCCGACGAGATTAAGGAATCGCGTCATGGCCGCTTCCGAGTCGATCATTCCTTCATCCATATTGACATCGAGGATGTTTGCACCGCCTTCGACTTGTTGGCGGGCCACGGCGAGAGCGCCTTCGAAGTTGCCGGCGAGAATGAGTTTCGAAAATTGTGGCGAGCCGGTGATGTTCGTGCGCTCGCCCACCACCACAAATCCCATTTCGGGCGTGAGGTTGAGCGGTTCGAGCCCGGAAAGGCGGAGCGGCGCGTTCATGGTATTCTGGATGAAGGTCAGGCGACGGTTTGTAGCAACGCCTCGCCGTCACGCGCGAGACCCATCGCTTCGCTCCTGAGGACACGCGGCGGGCAATCACGAACGGCGGCCGCGATCGCTCGAATGTGAGCGGGTGTTGTACCACAACAGCCGCCGACAATATTAAGCCACCCGTTGGATGCCCAATCGCGCAAAAGCGGCGCCATCGACTCTGGCGTTTCCGGGAATCCAGTCGGAGAAAGTGGATCGGGCAAGCCCGCATTTGGATAGGCGCTCACGTAACAGGGAGCAAGCCGCGCCATTTCTTCGACGTATGGCCGCATCTCCGTCGGCCCCAGTGCGCAGTTCAGCCCGACTACGAGGGGCTCCACGTGGAGAATGGATGTGAGAAAAGCTTCCACGGTTTGACCGGTCAAGGTCCGACCTGAAAGGTCGGTGATCGTGCCGGAAACGATCACCGGCAGTTTGCATCCCCGTTCCTCGAAAATTTCGGCGATCGCCCAGATGGCGGCTTTCGCATTCAACGTATCGAAAATCGTCTCGACCAGCAACATATCCACTCCGCCATCGACCAGCGCGCGCACCTGCTCAGAGTACGAAGTCCGAATCTGATCGAAAGTAACAGCGCGAAATGCGGGGTCGTTTACGTCCGGAGAGATCGAGGCCGTCACCGGAAGCGGGCCGATCGCTCCCGCGACAAAACGCGGTGTCCCAGTCGAATGAGCCACCCGGTCCGCCGCCGCTCGAGCGAGCTGCGCGGCCGCCACATTCATTTCTATAACGAGCGAGCGCAGTTCGGCATCTTCCACCACGCGCTGAAAGAAGGCCGGATCCTTCCGATTGTTGTGCGCCTTACCGGCAAAAAGAAAATCGTGTTGTCCAATCGTCGTCGCGCTAAAGGTATTGGTCTCGATGATGTCGGCGCCAGCTTCGAGATACTCGGCGTGAATCTCCTCGATCACGTTCGGTCTCGTTAGTTGAAGCAATTCCAGCGCGCCTTTCAGATATTTGGCCGGATTATTTTGAAAGCGGTCTCCCCGATAATCGCCTTCCTGAAGTTGATAGCGCTGCACCATCGTTCCCATCGCTCCATCGAGGATGACGATGCGCTCGCGCAAAAGCTTCTCCAGAGGAGGAAGAGATGTCGTTGTCATTAGGAGATTCGAGAAATGTTATCCTAAAAGGCCGAAGGAACCAATCTACATATCATGATACGTCAATATGTTATTCGAGCAAATTGCTTGCGGCAAGTGATAGAGCGGTTCCAGTCGCGCGCAATGTTCCGCAAACATTGAAAACCCCCAAAAACTCCGCTTAGACCCGGACCGTCTTTTGCAATTCGGTAAGAAACCGCGATCCCGTTTTCTGCAGCTTCTGATCGAGCCGACGCGTGCAATCGCAGTCACAACAAGCCCAGGCCTGCATGCCGTTCTCGTGCCGGCAGTTTTTCCTGGCGTGTGCATCCTGCACGCTGAGCAATTCAAAATATTTTTCCCAATAGGGACGTTCTTCCTCCAGCGGAGGATCGCAGAAACAGGTCTCCATCCACGTCGCGATCCCATCCCGATCGACGCGTGCCTGCTGCATGTCGTGCCAATATTCGTCGCCAGCGATCGACCCTTCGCCCAGCGTTCGCTCATCAATCGCGCGGAGGAGCGATTGTTCTTTGCCGTTTTTGATGCGGGCTTTGACGAGATATCGCATAGGGAAACGTTAACGATAATACGCCTTCGTCTATTGTGCCTGGAGGGACGACCTCCATGTCGTCCCTGAAATTTGGGACGGAACCCTTAACGCAGCGGTCCAAGCCGCGAGGCCGGGCTTTTAAAGCACGTCCCTCCACAGTTCGAATGGAAGCTTCCAAATTTCCGACGCGAAAAGTTAAATGCCCGGCGTGGAATCGATCCGGCTTTTCAAGGCGTTGACTCGCGACCAGCGCAATACCTTCATCGCCTGCTTCCTGGGTTGGATGCTCGATGCGTTTGATTTTTTCCTGCTGACATTTGTCGTGACACAGGTTGCGACGGAGTTCGACACGAAAATTTCCTCCGTCGTCTTTGCCATCACGCTCACCTTGATGATGCGACCTCTCGGCGCACTTCTCTTTGGAATGCTGGGCGATCGGTTCGGGAGACGGATTCCGTTGATGATCGACATCGTCTTTTATTCGGTTATGGAATTGCTGACGGCATTTTCGCCAAATTTCACCGTCTTCCTCATTTTGCGTGCGCTTTTCGGGATCGGCATGGGCGGCGAGTGGGGCTTGGGCGCATCGCTGGCCATGGAAGCTTTACCAGCCGCTTCGCGCGGTTTGTTCTCGGGAATTCTTCAGCAAGGTTATTCGTTCGGATTTCTTCTGGCTGCGCTCGTCTATTGGATAATCTTTCCCCATTTCGGCTGGCGTGGAATGTTTGTCGCCGGTGCGCTGCCCGCATTCCTGGTGATTTATATCCGCACGAAGGTGCCGGAGTCAGCGGTTTGGAAACGCCAGCGCGCACTCGTTTCCCACTCAGCAATCAACGTGATGCAATTCATAAAAGATCACGGACTGCTTTTCCTGTATGCGGTGTTGTTAATGACAGCATTTAATTACATGTCGCACGGGACGCAGGACCTCTATCCGACTTTTCTGCAAAAGCAGCGCGGACTCGGGGTAAGTCAGACGGCGGCCATTTCGGTCATTTATAATCTGGGCGCGATTTCTGGCGGATTTGTTTTCGGCGCACTGTCGCAAAGATGGGGACGGCGCCGTTCGATCATCACCGCCGCGTCGCTCGGCCTATTGCTAATTCCGGTATGGGTTTTTTCGCCTGGACTCCCGCTGTTGATCATCGGTGGTTTTTTTATGCAGTTCATGGTGCAAGGTGCGTGGGGAGTGGTGCCAGTGCATTTAAATGAACTTTCGCCACCTGAATCACGGGGTACGTTTCCGGGCCTGACTTACCAACTGGGTAACCTGCTTTCGGCCAATGCTGCCCTGCTCGAGGCCAAGGTGGCCGAGCATTTCCGAGCAGCGTCCGGACAACCCAATTATGGGATGACGCTGGCGGTTCTGGCACTCGTCGTGTTCGTCGCCTTGATAGTGCTGACAGCAATAGGGCGCGAAGCGCGTGGCCTTGAGTTCTAAGGAATGATGGCGCTGAAGGGAGCGGCGCGCGCCAGCAAAGGCGGCTGACGATAGGTGCCTGCGCCGTAACGATAATCCACAATCGCTTCCGCGATCTTGTCGGCCAGCAGTTCGCGATAACCTTCGTTGCGCATTTCGCGCCCCTCGGTTCGGTTGCTTAGAAACCCGCACTCGACTAGCACCGCTGGATAAATCGAATTGCGCAAAACCCGGAATTGCGCTGTATGCACTCCACGATTCACGGCTCCGGGAATCGTGAGCAAGTTTCTCTCGATCGCAAACGCGAGATCATAAGCATAAGGAGAATCGTAGTAAGTCTCGAATCCGTGAACACGACGCGCCCGCGCATCATTGAAATGAATGCTGACGAAGATGGATTTCGGCTTCGCGTTTCCTATGGCCACGCGTCTATCGAGTGCAACGAAGGAGTCATTCGAGCGGGTCATCACCGTCTTCAGCTGAGACTCCCGCAATTTTTTGTCGAGTCGATGCCCCACATCGAGCGTGACAAATTTCTCCGGCGGGGCGTATCGCCGGTAGGCGCCGCTATCGCGTCCACCGTGCCCGGGATCGATCACGACAGTGGTAAAAGTGCGGCTGGTATTTTTCGTAGGCGTAGCGCACCCGCCCAGAAAAAGAACTGCTGTGAGAGCGACTGCGAGCTGAATCCGTGGCCGCATCCCGACTCATAAAGCGAAAGGAGAAGCGTCGCCAAACGAAAATCGATCAGGCGAGTGATTTTTCCCCGACTCGCTTTGGGGCTTAAACAAGAAAGCGCTTGTCTTTTTCGCGGCTGGAACTAAAGGCCTAAGCTGATTTTATGGTCCATCGGTTAGCGATTATTCTCATCATTGGCGCGCTTGGTTTCGGCGGATGCAAGAAAAGTGGTCATGGCGCAAAGGGGACTCAATTATTGAACCCGAGTCCGGCTCCAAGCAGCGCGGCTCTCACGCCCGTACCTGCGTCGGCGCCGCCAAAACCGGTCGTCGATCAGAACGCCCAGGTGATTGTTTTCGGTTACCATCGTTTCGTAAACAAAGTGCGCAGGCCTGATACGGAGATCACGCCGGAGGCTTTCGAAGCGCAAATGAAGGAACTCAAGGATCGCGGCATTTCCGTCCTCGGCATGCAGGATTTTCTGGCGTGGAAACGCGGTGAAAAAAATATTCCGCCGAAAGCAGCCATCATCACCATTGATGACGGTTATAAAAGCGGCTTCGAAGTGGCCTGGCCGATCCTGAAAAAATATGGCTATCCGGTCACGATGTTTATCTACACCGAGGGCATTAAAGGGGGGCGCTTCGGTGGCGGCGAGGCGATGAGCTGGCAGCAGCTCGCCGAAATGCGCGATGCCGGCGTCGACATTCAGGCGCACACGCAGACGCATCAGGATCTGCGCAAGCCTTACGATAAGGTTACCAAGCGGCGGCTCTCGCCGCCCGAGTACGAACAGTGGCTCCAAAATGAAGTGGCCGGCTCGAAGCAGACGCTCGAAGAAAAACTCGGCATTAAAGTGAACTGTTTCGCCGTTCCGTACGGTTTCTACAACGAACACGTGAAGGAAGTTGCGAAGAAGGCCGGTTACGAAGCGCTCTTCACGGTTTACGGCCAGAAACTCACCTACGGCGCGCCCAAGGATTCCCTCGGCCGCTACATGATCGAAGCAAACAAGCCGAAAGTTTTTGCCGACGCGATCAACTTCGGCGGTTCAACAAGCGGCGGGAGTGTGCCCGTCGAATCAATCGCGACGGCCAGTCTGCAACCACAGCCGGCTGACGGCGCCACGATCACTGATTCCGCTCCATTGATTCAAGCGAACCTCAGCGCAATTGCGCAAATCGACCCGGGCAGTCTGCAAATGCGAATCAGCGGGCTCGGTCTGGTCCCGGTAAAATTCGATCCCAAAACAAAAATTGTCTCCTACAAAGTGAGCCAAAAACTTCGCGAGAAATCCTGCACCGTGATCGTGGCAGCGAAATCGGGCGGCAAAAAGATCGAAGCGCATTGGAGTTTCAATTTGAATGAGAACGCCGGGAAAGGGGCCGCTTCGCCAGGGCCGACCATTTCCCCAACTACCGCGCCGAGTCCCGCGACAAAAAAGCCTTGATTCATTGAAATCGCGCACAGCGGCCTGTCGTCAGATTTCTCGCTTCGCTCAGAATGACACCTTAAACAGGCCGTCTTAAAAATGTTTTCTCAACTCGGCGATAAACTTCAGGATGTCCTCAAGGATCTTCGCGGTCACGGCACGATTAGCGAGACGAATATCAACGACGCGCTGCGCCAGGTGCGGCTCGCGTTACTCGAAGCCGATGTCGATTATCAGGTCGCGAAAAACTTCATCGGTCGCATAAAAGGAAAGGCGCTCGGCGAGGATGTGCTGCGCAGCGTGACGCCCGGTCAGCAGATCGTAAAGATTTTCCACGATGAGCTGACCGCGCTTCTCGGTGGCGATGCTGCGCCGCTTGATCTCGAAAAACCGGCGCGGATTTTGATGGTCGGCTTGAACGGCGCGGGCAAAACAACATCATGTGCAAAGCTCGCGCGCTATTTGAAGAAGGAAGGACGCATGCCTCTTTTGATCGCCTGCGACTTGCAGCGGCCGGCGGCGATCGAGCAACTCGCGACGCTTGGCCGCCAGGTGGATGTGCCGGTCTATACACCGGCGCCTAACGAGAAAGATGTCCGGCGCGCGGCGGCTGCGAGTCTCGATTGGTCCGCGCAACAGGGTGGCAATGTCCAGATATTCGACACGGCGGGTCGGCAGGAGATCGACACCGCGCTAATCGAAGAAATCAAACAGCTTAAGGAATTTCTAAAACCGCGAGAGGTGCTGCTCGTAGTCGACGCCGCGACTGGTCAGCAGGCCGTGAGCGTGGCCACGCACTTTCACGAGGCGCTCGGTCTTACCGGCATCGTCCTGACAAAGCTCGATGGCGATGCCCGCGGCGGTGCCGCGCTCTCGATGCGCGAAGTCACGCAGCGTCCAATCAAATTCGCCGGTGTCGGTGAGAAGCTCGATCAGTTTGAATTATTTGTTCCCGATCGTCTGGCCGGTCGCATTCTCGGCATGGGCGACGTGGTTGGTCTCGTTGAAAAAGCAGCCGAAGCGATCGACGAAGAAGAGGTCGCGCGGATGGAGCGGAAACTTCGAACCTCCGCCTTCGACTTCAACGATTTCCTCGCTCAGTTCAAAATGATGAGAAAACTCGGCCCGCTCGAGAATGTCCTTGGCATGCTGCCCGGCATGAGTAATTTGAAAGGCTTTTCCGTTGAGGAGAAGCAGCTGAAGCGGACAGAAGCGATCGTGCTTTCGATGACGAACGAGGAGCGGACGCGCCCTGATTTATTGAATGCGCGCCGCCGTCAGAGGATCGCTCGCGGCAGCGGCAGCACGGTAACGGAAGTGAACGACTTGCTTCAGCGCTTCAATCAGATGCGGAAGCTGATGAAAAATGCGGGCAAAATGAAAAAGATGATGGCGCAAATGGCGCGCATGAACGGTTAAAGACTATGTCAGTTTCAATTAGATTACGCAGGGAGGGCGCGAAAAACAGCCCCTATTATAAAGTGGTGGTGGCGGACAAACGGAGCCCGCGCGATGGAAAATTTATCGAAATTCTTGGGACGTACGATCCGAAGAGGCCCGGGCACAATAGCGCTTTGAAACTGGATCGGATCGAGCATTGGATCTCGCGCGGCGCGCAGCCCTCCGATACCGTGCGCAGTTTGATTAAAAAGAACGAAAAGCAGTCGGTGAGCACCCCGCCGGAACGCGCCGCAGCGCCCGGGCCGAAGGAAACGGCCGGGCCAAGCGAATCGGACGCCACGACCGCAGCTGGGCCCGACGCTACATCTCTACCGGAAGCGGGCCTGTAGCGGCGGTCTATGACCGTCGTGAACCTTGCGATAACTATTCGAGCGACGCTCACAGAGCGCCGCTACAGTTGAGATCGATATGAAACAATTCCTCGAGTTCATCATCCGGCAGCTGGTCGAGTTTCCAGACGAGATCATGCTTTCGGAAATTCCCAGTGGCCGGATGACCATCTTCAGGCTTCAGATGCGGCAAAGCGATGTCGGAAAAATTATCGGTCGCAACGGCCAGACTATTCACGCCATTCGGGCTCTGCTCGCCAGTTCGGCTGGCCGCCACGGACAGAAGGCCACGCTCGAGATCGTGGAATAAAAGTGGGGCAAGCTTCCAGCTTGCCTTTAAATTTGGCTCGCAAGCAGGATGCTTGCGCCACATGCAGATAGACATCCTCACCCTTTTTCCCGAAATTTGCCGGGCTCCATTGAACGAAAGCATGATGAAGCGTGCGCAGGAAAGCGGCGCGCTCAGATTGCGCATTCACAACCTGCGGGAGTGGACGACCGACAAACATCACATTGTGGATGATTCGCCTTATGGTGGAGGGCAGGGGATGGTGATGAAACCCGAACCGGTTTTTGCAGGGGTCGAATCGCTCCGCACGAATTCAAGCAAAGTGGTGCTCATGACGCCGCAAGGCCGCAAACTCGATCAACAGCTTGCTCGAGAGTTTTCCGCCGACGAACATCTCATCATCGTGTGCGGACATTACGAAGGCATCGATCACCGCGTAGTCGACCATCTGGCCGATGCAGAAATCTCCATCGGCGATTACGTGCTGACCAATGGAGCGATCGCCGCGGTTGTTTTCGTGGATGCCGTCGCGCGCTTATTGCCGGGTGTTCTCGGTCACGAACAATCTGCGACGGACGATAGCTTCAGCAGCGGTTTACTGGAAGCTCCGCAGTACACGCGCCCGGCTGAATTCCTCGGCTGGAAAGTTCCTGAAATTTTGCTTTCCGGAAATCACGAAGAGATCGCGGCCTGGCGGAAAAGCGAAGCGCGCCGACGCACGCGCGAGAATCGTCCGGATTTGCTAAGCGAATAGCCGATTCGCTGCAGAAGCGTTGACCGGTTATTCGCAATATCGTCCGAGCACAACGCAGGCATTGATCCCGCCGAATCCAAACGAATTGCTCAGAACGTAATTCAACGTGCTCGAGCGTCCGTGATTCGGAACCACGTCCAGATCGCAAGCCGGATCGGGATTTTGCCAATGCAAAGTCGGCGGCACCCATTGTTGGTCGATCGCGAGCGCGCAGATCGCCGCTTCGATTGCTCCCGTCGCGCCTAACGGGTGAGCGGTATAAGATTTTGTTCCGCTAACGGGAAGGCCCTGACCGCGTTCGCCAAAGACCTGTTTGATTGACATCGACTCGGTGCTGTCGTTGAGCTGCGTTGAACTCGCGTGAGCGTTGATGTAATCGATCTTCGCCGGCGTGAGCTGCGCGTCGGACAACGCGTCATGCATCGCGCGAATGCACGACTCGCCGCTCGGCAACGGCGACGTCATGTGGAACGCGTCGTTATTCAAACTGTAGCCGAGCACTTCGGAATAAATATGCGCTCCGCGGCTTTGGGCGTGCTCCAATTCCTCGATCACGAGCGAGGTCGCGCCTTCGCCCATCACGAATCCGTCGCGCAAGCGATCGAAGGGGCGGCAGGAAAATGCGGGATCGCCATGACCGTTGAGCTGGCTCATCGTCTTGATGATCGCAAACGCGCCGAAGGTGAGGGGACTGAGCGGAGCTTCGGCGCCGCCGGCGATGATCACGTCGGCAAAATCATCGCGAATGTAACGCAGCGCTTCGCCGACGGCGATCGTGCCGCTGGCGCAACTGTTCGAGTTGGTTGTGCCGACGCCGCGGAATCCAAATTCAATCGCGATGTTGCAATGAGCGGAGCCACCGAAGACTTGCAGTGCAAGAGTTTGGTTGACACCGCGCGTTCCCTTTTTCAAAAAATGCGCATGTTGATCCTCGGCGTTAGCCACGCCGCCAAGCGCGGTCCCGAAGCTGACGCCGACGCGATGTTGCGGTTGCTCGCGCGAATAAAAGAGCTTCGAATCGTTGAGCGCGAGTTTCGCGGATGCAACGGCAAACTGCGCGTAACGGTCGAGCCGCTTTAAGCGATGCGGCGGAAAAAATTTCTCTGGCATCCAGTCGGGGATTTCTCCACCGCAGTGGGCGTTGAACATGGTCGTGTCGAAAGAGGAGATACGCTGAATGCCGCTCTTCTCGGCCCGAAGGCCGCGCCACAATTCCTCGCGACCCGTTCCGATGCACGTGATCGGTCCAATTCCAGTAATGACCGCTCGCCGCCGTTTCATCTCGGGTTAGACGCGGTCGGAACATTTAAATTCGTTGCATGTTCGAGATACGATTTCATGCAGCGCAATGTCTGATTGGCAATGTGATGGATAAAAAAGTTGCCGATGATTTGATCTGCGATTGGCGCCAGAGCTGGAATGCGAAATCGCAGGTCATGCACGATTTCCACCAGAACACCGTCTGGGGTTTCGCGAAATCTCCACACTACCTCCATGCCTTTCGTAAACGCTTTGAGGTGATGGAAGCGCACCTCCATCTGTTTCCGATCGATCATTTGTTCTGAAACCCAGGAGATTGGAATGCCCGATCGCATCGCGGCCATTTTGACGATGTTGCGCTCGGAACTTCGTTTCAAGTAATGGATGTAGCGATAATGCGGCAAGATTCGCGGCCAAAGCTCGAGGTTTGCGGCCGTTTCGAAAATCCTTTCTTTTGGCGCGTGTATAACGATCGAGCTGACGGTGTGCATGGAAAATTCGTTCGCCGCGAAAAATTTAAAATACGCCGCCTCCGCCTCCGCGCGAACACTGAATTGGAAGCAGCGTCCTTAAGCAGCCGAGCGTCGTCGCTTGATTCGGTAGGTGAGAAAGCATTCGTCCCCGACCGTTCGCATATCGGTGAGCGAACAACGAACGCTGGTGGGCAAAAAGTCGGTGCTTAGACCGGTCAGGGTCGGCGCTTTGCTCCCGCCGAAGATGAATGGCGCGATCGTAAGATTGAGCTGATCGACCAGATCGCGCTCGAGCAGGGCGCGGAAAAGCTCGGCGCCGCCTTCACAAGCCACCGTGCGAATTTTGTATTCCGTGCGGAGTTGATGCAGCATCCAGGCGAGATCTACGCCGCGCGCTTCGCTCAAATGCAACGTCGCTTTTTCGCGGAGCATTTCCTGATACCGGCGCGGCATTCGCGTCGTCGAAAAAATCAGGATCGGCGAAATATCGGTCTGAAAAAGTTTTAGCTTGGGATCGATCCGGCCCTCATTTGAAACGATGACGCGTAGAGGATAGGGACGCTGACCGCGCTTTTCCCTGGCCTCGCGCAATTCAAGGTAAGGCAATCCAAGCCGGACATTGTCGTGTTCGAGAGTGCTGCGGCCAATCAAAACCGCGTCCCCCAGGGCGCGCTTGCGCAGCAGGTGCAATTTGTCTTCGCGCGAAGTGAAATCGACAGGTGAAAAATTACGCGTCGTGATTTTTCCATCTACCGTCATGGCAAAAGTCGCGGCGACGAACGGACGGCCTAGCTTCGACCGCCGCGCCTTGCGAGCCCTCGTGCTCTTACTCTTTTTCGCTGATTTCATGCTCCAACGTCGCAACTTCATGCTGCATTTCTCGAAGCTTCACATGACCGATTTGACCGCTCGGTTTATAAAAGAAATAAACGAATCCACCGGGCGCGCAGCAGGCCAAAATAACCAGGAAACTCATCGACCCAATAAGGACCGCGACCGCTTCCGGGACCCCGCAGAGGCCGTGCAGCATGATTTGGAAAATTTTCTCGCGCAATCCGACGCCGGCAAAACTGATCGGTAACGCTGAAATAGTGCGTTCGATCGGCATGACCGCGAAGAAATCAATCACCGGAACGCGAGCACGAAACGCGTAGGCGACGCAAAGAAAAGTCGCAAATGTCGAGAGATGCGCGACGAGCGACGCGCCAAAAGCGAAGAGCGTGCCCGGCCAATGTTTCGCGTAAAGATGATAGGCGGCTGAAAGCTCGATCAATTTTTCCCGGCCAGGGAAGCGAACCGGCAATCGATGCACCAGGTTGAAGCCGCTGATTACAAATGAAGTCAAAAGTCCGAGCACGGAACTACCGAGCACCGCGAGCAAGATCCAGAGCAGGCGCTTCGTTTCCGGCTTTTGCGCCAGCCAATCGTAACGCAATGCAATCAGCATTCCGGTGATTGAGATCAACGCCACCAATCCGACCAAGCGGTCGAACATCACGGCGAGGAGTGCTCCCATTTTCTTGGGCGTCTCTTTCAGAAGCAGATATGTCTTCATGATATCGCCGCCCGTGCCCCCCGGCAGGAACTGATTGTAAAACATTCCGATCAAGAAAAGTCCGGTCATGCGGGGAAGGCTCAGATGAATACCCTGCACTTTCAGCAGAATTTGCCAGCGCACCGCCGCGGCCACCTCAACCATGCCGTAAGCGAGGACGGCAAACCCAACCCAGCGGTAATCGGCCGCGCGCAATGCGATCCCCATTTGCGCGCGCTTGTTCGGATCGTGAAAAACCCAGATCAGAACCGCGACTGTGACTGCAATCTGAACCAGCGAGAGAAGGATTTTTTTCATCCACCGAAACGCTCTTTCCACAACACGACCGAACGGATAATTTCCTCTGGTGTTTTGCGCGGGCTCATTTCCCACACAAATAAGCAGGTTGGCGGGAGGAGCGGAACAAGTTTTTCGAAAGCGACGCCTCCGGTAAAGGGCGGCTGATGGTCCTGCGCCGGCCAGATACAATCCTGCATATGACAGCCAAAAGTGCGCGCTCCGATCGCTTGCAACCATTCGGCATGATCGAGAAAGCCAAGGTTTTCCTTGATCTGGATGTGACCCATGTCGTGCCAGTAACCGAGCTGCGGCGAAGCGATCTCATCGAGCAGCGCCGGCAGTTCGCGCTCGGTTGGGATTTCCTCATAGCCCCGCCGCCCTTCTATTCCGAGCCGGATGTTTTTCGAAGCGGCATATTCCACGATTGGTTTGAGGCACTCTTTAGCGCGTTGCAGATAGGGAGGCGCGGATGCTTCGCGTTTCTCGACCGCCTGTAATTTTTTTCGCACGTACTCGCGCGAGAAAAGCTTTCCTGCTTTCGCGAGTTTGATGAGAGGATCGGTCACCGGTTTGATCGGCACGTTCCCGAGATGCAGAACAACGAAAGGCGCTCCCAGTCGCTCGGCGAAATCGATGGTCTGCAACGTCTGCTTCACCGCGCGTTCGCGCTCCTTTCCGTGGACGGCAGAGAAAGTGTAGCAATCCGGCGATGCATCCATCACCTCCACCGGAAGCGGACAGAAATTGTGCAGGCTGCTGAAACGGACTTCGCCCTCATCGAAGATTTTCTGAATGCCCGGCATGAGCGAGATGCGGATTCCATGACCGAGCTCCACAAGATCGAAACCGAGTCGCTTAATCTCGCGCAGCATCGGTTCACCAGCGGTGTGACGGCCAGAATTCCAACAGGTGGAAAAAGAGATCAATTTTCTGCCTAACGAGTTCAAGCTGCGGTTACTGCTTCCGCTTCCGATTTTTCCAGAACAGGAATCCTTGAAATATTCCGCGCGGCACGGCTGACGATGAACAGCGCGCCCAAGCCGTACGCGATCGCTGCGGTGGCAAGCGCGCGTCGCATTCCAATCAAGTCAGAAAGGCTGGTCACAACCAGTCCGGCGATCGGCATTAGACCGAAAAAGCTCAAACCCATGACGGCGGAGATACGGCCGCGCAGGTGGGCCGGCGCGCGTTCCTGCACGATCGTGTTCGCCAGTCCGAAGTTCATCGACAATCCGAGCGAGATCATCGTCAGCGAGGGAGCTGCCAGGGCAAAACTATGCGTTCCCGCGAGCACAAGAACTCCGCACGCCACCGCAATGACTCCAGCCAGGATCCAGGCAAGACGTTTTCCGCGCGCGATGCTTAACAATCCAACCGCGCCTGCGACAGCACCAATGCCCGACATCGCCATCAAAAAGCCCATGCGATCCGGTCCGAAACCGAGCTCGTTACGGACGTAAAGCGGCATCATCACCGAGATCACGGGAAAAATAAACACCGTCGTCACCGCGATCAGCGAGACCATCGCCAGCATCGTTCTGTCGGCGGCGACATAACGAAATCCATCCTTAATTCCGCTGGCGCGTTTTTGCTCCTCTTCCACGGTCCCAGCAGGACGCGGAGGGAGAGAAAGAAACGCTGCGATCAAGGCGAGGAATGAGAAGGCATTAACGAAAAATGCGGTTGCCGTTCCCCAGAGTGCGACGATGAAACCGGCGACGGCCGGGCCGACCAGGCGGGCGCCGTGAAAGACCGCGCGATCAAAAGCGATCGCACTGCCGATTTCCTCCCGCCTAACGAGTTCCGGAACGAGCGCGGAGAGCGCCGGCATTTCGAAAGCGAAGGCAGTTCCGAGCAAAAAAGAGACAACGATGACATGCCAGATTTGGATCCGGCCGCTCATGATCAGCGCTCCAAGGAGGAGCGCAAATGCGATTTGCACGACTTGCGTTGCGACCAAAATCTTTCGTTTATCGCAACGATCGGCAGCAGATCCGCCGATCATGGTGAGCGCGAGCATGGGCAAGCCGGCCGCGAAATTCGCCATGCCGAGCAGGATGGCTTTATTCGTGAGCGTGCTCATCAACCAGCCCTGTGCCATCACCTGCATCCACGTGCCAGTGTCGGAAATGGCGGTGCCGACGATGTAACGTCGGAATGGTCCAGGTCGCAAAAGCGCCAGCGCGGCGCGGATGGAAGGTTTGCTTTCAGGGCTCACGGGAGCACTGATACGCGGCGAATGCGCTCGCCGCAATGAATCGGCGCTTCAGAAACGCCGCAAAATTTGGCGTGTGTTTGCTACATTCCCTGCACGACAATCATTTTCGTGTAGGCGGTGCGCTGGCGCATTTTTTTCGGCTCCTGATATTCCTGCGAATTCCACCAATCTTTCGCGCGCTGCACACTTTCAAATTCCAGCACGACAAGACGCTTTGGTTTCCAATCGCCTTCGAGCGTTTCGGTGGCGCCACCGCGCACGATATATTTACCGCCGTAGGCCGCAACTGTTGCGCCAGCCTGATTCTTGTATTCCTCGTAACCGGCCGGATCGAGCACATCGATTTCGACGATCACGTATCCGGGCATACGAGGTCAGTTTGGGCGCGGAATACTGCAACGAAGTTATGCAGGCGGGGTTCCGCGGCGTCCCCACATCGCATCGATGCTCCACGATCCGCCGCCGCGCAA
>JBDUDH010000019.1:0-5070 GCA_040003015.1 Verrucomicrobiota bacterium
TGCTGAACGTGCCAGCGATGGGTGTCGCCGCGCGGTATTGTCGATCACCGTAAAGACTGTGCCAAGCGGCAGCGTGCCGCTGCCAGACCGATAAAGGAAAAGAGCGCGTCGCTGTTAATGGTCACGTCCTTGGCGACCACTTTATCCGCCGTGGCGTTGCTTGTTTTCAACTCGAATTTGTAGGTCGCGTCGGCGTTGAAGTGCCGGCCTCGTAAGTCGGATTGGGCCGGCATCTGCACAGCCGACAATTTCGCGACGCAAAAAAATCCTCACCGCCAAAGATGCGCAGGGACGTCTCCTCTTCAGCGGACCGATTGATACAAAAGAGGAGCTGGACAAAATCCCGGCCGATGTCCGACGGCGCTATGATAAGCTGGAGCAGGAAGATTTACCTCCGGTCCCTCCGCCGCCGGATGTCGAGCCAATGCATCACGAGGGCGATGATTCCGCGAAGTTGCAGACTGGTGTTTTTGAGCAAGCTGGTCTGAAACCGCTTTTTCATCGCGGCTGGTCGGGGAAGACGGTAGCGTTTTGAAAAAAAGTCCGCCGGGGCTTAACCCGGTTCGTGCGCAACCGCTCGGCGGACTTTTCTTGCGGTACGAAATGAGGCCGCTATAAAGGCGCGATGGCCTCCGACGAAGGAAATCTCCCGCGAGATTCGGTGCCACAGCGTAGCGGTACCCCCACGCTGCCAGCGAGGAGACTGCTGAAAGCGTCGCGCTCAGGCATCCTGCCGGCTTCGGTGAACGGGTCAGTCTGTCCACATATCGGAACAAGACGGTATCAGACGTGCGGAAAACGGATGATGGTCACGAGCGTCGCACGTGATACATTGAAAATGTGCCAGAGCTCTTCGGCAGCAGTGTTTGGCCCGCATAATCAAAGTCGAAAGAATCGCCAGCAAATCAGCTGACGACCGAGCGGCGCTCTTAAGTGATATTTTGAACTCTGTACTGCCATGCTTGCCCTCAAATCGTCATCGCCCTCGACTTCTTTCGCAGTTTATTAGTTAATGCCGAAAGCAGGTGGCCGATGCCCGACAGCCGAACAGCGTTACACGACCGCAAAGTCGTTTTCGTAAGTGGAAACGAATCGTTCACGATGCGCGATCTGATCGACTGGGCGAGTTTTCGCGGCGAGCTGGAACCGATTTGGAAAGACCTGCTGCGGCTGGTCGCGTGCGAAAACAAAGCTGCGGAACTCGACCTCGAACTGGATGATTCAGCCATTGACGCGGCGGCGGAAGGATTCCGCTACGAACGCGACTTGATCACGGCCGAAGAGACGGAGCACTGGCTCGAGGAGCGCGGGCTGACACTCAGTGATTTCAGTGATTATTTTGTCCGGCATCATTGGGGTAACGTGGTGGAGGATGACATTGAACCGGCGCAAGTCGACTACCTTTCGGCGCCTGACGATTTGCGCGAGCTACTGACAGTCGAGCTAATCCTTTCGGGCGAACTCGATCAGATCGCGATTCGGCTCAGCTGGCGGGTCGCAGGAAGTCGCGCCGTGGGCAGTGATGGTCCCGATTTACAATCGATCGCCGCGGGAAAGACACGTTTTTTCAAACGGATTGGAATTGATGAGTCGGAACTACACGATTGGCTTGGCCGACTGGGGCGCGATCCCGAATGGTTCAGCAACGCGCTGTCGATGGAAGCGATTCATCGCGGAGAACGCGAAGCGCTCTTGACGAAACAAGCGCGCCAACATGAGGTGGCAGCATTGCGATTGCCGTTGACGCGCTTTGAACTGGAAACGGTTGAATTGGATTCGTACGACGCTGCCCGCGAAGCGCTGCTCTGTGTGCGCGACGATGAAATGTCGATGGCGGAGGTCGCAGCCGAAGGTCGTTATCGGTATCGTTGCGCGGAAATCTTGCTGGAAGATTTGCCAGAGGATCTTCAGCAGAAATTTCTCAGCGTCTCTGCGGGCGATATTCTGGAACCAATTCCGCGCGGTGACGGTTTCCATTTGTGCCGCGTCATCGAGAAGATGGAGCCGAATGTTGACGATCTTGCAGTAAAAGACCGAGCTGAGAAGCGTATTCTTGAGCGCCATTTCGCGGAATTAACGGCCAAGTATATTCAGTGGCGGACCGTGTCGACTTCAACGCAATGAAAGCGAAAGACGACAGCCTGCTGCGGAGCTCGTTGTTGTTTCGATTTCTGTCCGAGGAGCATTTCGCAAAACTCCTTCCGCTTTTGCAAGAAGAGGAATACGAGTTCGGCGATATACTCGTTAGGCAAGGCGATTCGGCGGATGCGTTTTACGTTTTAATCTCGGGCCGTGCGCGGGTCGTCAAAGTCGATCAAAATGGCAATGAGATCGTGCTTGCCACGCTCAAACCGGGTGACAGTTTCGGCGAGGCTGCGCTGGCGGAAGGTGGCATGCGCACAGCCACGGTGCGGTGCAGCACGGCAGTGGAAGTGTTGCGCCTTGATCGGAGCGACTTCCTAGAGTTGGCCCAAAAAATCCCTGAGCTGATGCATCACCTCGAGATGACGGCGCGGCATCGTGCATTGCACGGTTTTCTTTACGAGTTCAGCAACTTTGGCCGGTTACCCGTACCCGCGCTGCGGAGCGTGATCGAAAAACTTTCCCAAGTTCAGGTTCCGAAGGGCGAATTCATTATCAAAGAGGGCGATGCGCCAGGCCCGATGTACATCATGGAGAAAGGACGCGCCCGCGCGTTTTCTTCCAACAACGGAATGGAACGCAATCTCGCGTTTTATCGCGACGGCGATTTTTTTGGGGAACTCTCCATTTTAAACGGATCGCCGCGGGCTGCCTCAGTGGAGGCATTTACCGACTGTCGATTGCTCGCGCTCGAACCGGCAGCGGTGCGCGATTTGAAACGCCGTTACCCGGAATTCGGGAAATTGATGGAGGAGCGGCTTGCGCAATATCAGGCGAAAACGGAAGCGCGCGTTCCGCTCGATTTCACGACCGAGCTGTTGCCCGCTGAAACCGCAACGCACAACAAGACTGCGTTGGATGGACAGCAGGCGGTGGTGGAGGGCGACGATCTCGAGGCGCCTTTCGCTGACGAACACGGCTTCTTCCGAAAAAATAAAAAACGGATCCGACGACTCGAGCACATCGCGCAAATCGACGAGATGGATTGCGGCGCGGCGAGTTTGGGAATGATCTGCCGCCACTTCGGACGCAAAGTGAGTCTCGCGCGGATTCGGCAACTTTGCCACACCGCAACCGATGGAACGAGCCTGAAAGCTCTTTGCCGTGCGGCAACCGAGCTCGGCCTGGCCGCGCGCGCTCTCAAAGTATCTCTTCGCAATCTCGAGCTGATGCCGATGCCAGCCATTGTGCATTGGGAAGGCAATCACTGGATGGTGCTTTACGATGTCGGCGACTCATACGTCAAAGTGGCCGACCCGGCTATCGGACTGCGTCGGATTCCGCGGAAGGAATTCGCAACAAATTGGTCAGGCTACGCCGCGCTCTTTGATTATACGACAGCGTTTGAGCAGGCACCGGAAAGCAAGCCGAGCCTCGCCTGGTTGCTGCCGTTCTTTGCGAAGTTCCGCACCATTTTTTTGCAGGTGTTGCTCCTTGCGGTGGCGGTCACTTTTCTGGAGCTGCTCTTCCCCGTCTTCACCGAGATGGTGGTGGACAAGGTAATTGTCGAAAAAGACGTCGGCCTTCTCAAGACCATCCTCTTGGGAATGGGGGCGGTATTGTTTTTCGTCCAGGCTTCATCAATCGCCCAGGAATACCTGCTCTCCTTTGCGGCCGTGCGGCTCGATACGGCGATTCTCGATTACCTGAGCCGCCAACTGTTGTCGTTGCCGATGACTTACTTCACAAGTCGCCGCACCGGCGACATTCAACGCCGGCTCGATGGCGCAAGGCAAGTGCGGCAGTTCGCGGTGCAACACGGTATCGGTGCACTTTTGGCGCTGGTGCAGCTGGCGGGCGCGCTTTGCCTGATGCTCATGTACAGCTCGTCTCTGACGTTTGCATTCCTGGCGACCACTCCGCTCTACGGAGGGCTGATGTATTTTTCGCAGAAGGTGCTTCGGCCGTTATTTGCCGGCGTCGAGGAGAGTCAGGGTAAATACAGCTCGCATCAAATCGACGCGATCAAAGGCATCGAAGCCGTGAAAGCGGCGGCCGCGGAAAGTGTTTTTCGAGATACGATGTTGAACGAATTCCTCTCCGTCTCGCGCAAAATATTCCGGAGCAGTTTTATTGTCATGTCGTACGATAGCGTACTCCAGACGATCGGGATGCTCTCGACCGCAATCTTTCTCTGGGTGGGTGCGAACCAGGTGATGGCTGGCCATCTCAGCATCGGTGGATTCGTCGCCTTCAGCTCGCTGACAGCGATGGCTTATGGAGGAATTTTACGAACGCTGGGCGTGTGGGACAACTTGCAATTTGCAACGGTCCTGCTCAATCGTCTCAACGACATTTTCGAGCAGGAACCCGAGCAGGGTCGCGACCGGTCTCGCCTCACCCCGGTCCACAGCCTGGAAGGCCGCGTCGAATTACGCGGAGTCAGCTTTAAATATGGCGGCCCGGAATCGCCCGACATTCTAACAGGAATCACGCTCGACATCGCGCCGGGCCGGATGGTGGCGTTCGTCGGCCGTAGCGGCTGCGGGAAGACGACGCTTATCAAGTTGATTGCCGGCCTGCTCGAGCCCACCGAAGGGACAATTCTATTTGACCATGTCGATCTAAAAACTCTGAACTATCGCGACGTGCGTCGAAACATCGGAATGGTTTTGCAGGAGAACCACATGTTTAACGAGACGATCGCCCGCAACATCGCGTTTGGCGATGCCGAGCCTGATCTCGATCGCGTCCTGGTCGCTGCCCAAACGGCCGCCGCGCACGGCTTCATCATGCGTTTACCGCTCGGCTACGAGACAAAAATTGGCGAATCGGGCCTGATGCTTTCCGGCGGACAAAAGCAGCGGATTGCCATTGCTCGCGCGATCTATGGCAACCCGCCAATACTGATTTTTGACGAAGCGACCAGCGCGCTTGATACCGAATCTGAGCGGGCCATCCAGGATAACCTGGGTCGGCTAATGGCGA
>JBDUDH010000097.1:0-4960 GCA_040003015.1 Verrucomicrobiota bacterium
CTGTTGTGCGATCGCGTCGAAATCCGGCCACTCGCCGGTTTGGAGCTTGGAGTGAATGAGTTCACCATTGACGCGAATTTCAAAAGCGCCGCCGTCGGAAGGAATGAGCGTCACTGCGTCAATCCCGGCGGCTTTGCGAATCGTGGCTGCCAAACTGGCAGCCCTCGGTTCGTAGTTTCAGACCACGCAGTATTCGATCGTAACGTCTGCCTTCATCGCGAGCTCCTTTCGAGGAGCGAAGTTATCGGCCCCGCGAATGGCGGTCAAGGCGATGCAATTTCGCCGCTTCCCCGCGAGTTAATTAAATCAGAAAAATTGCTAGGCCGGCAACGGATGACGGCTTCGTCGTCGGCATCATTACACACAAGCGACGGGCTTCTTTTACTACAACTGACGCCTTTAGAATGCGACGCGACTAAAGAAAGCCACTGAATCGATTTGCGGCCGGATTGGGGAAGCAGGATCGCAGGCGCGGACTCGAAATCCCTGGTTCGTTTACTATTCACTGCTTGCCAGTCCCAATGCTGACCGCGTTGCGTTGTCCGGGCGCGGGTGTTAGCATCGCCGCTCTGCGATGAGCCGGAATTACAAGGATACGCTCAACCTTCCGAAGACGGCTTTCCCGATGAAGGCAGACCTCGCCACGCGCGAGCCGGAGATGCTGAAGATTTGGGAAGAGACGCGACTTTACGAGCAAATCCAAAAAGCGCGTTCCGATAGCGAGCTGTTCGTGCTGCACGACGGCCCGCCTTTCGCAAATGGCGACGTGCACATGGGCACCGCGCTTAACAAAATCCTCAAGGACATCGTGGTGAAATCGAAAACGATGGCCGGCTTCCGCGCGCCCTTCGTGCCGGGCTGGGATTGTCACGGATTGCCGATCGAATACAAAGTCGTCAAAGAATCGAGACAACTTTCGCCGCTGGAAGTACGCAAACGGTCGGAAGCGTTTGCGCGAAAGTTCATCGACGTGCAGCGCGAGCAGTTCAAACGGCTCGGTGTCTTTGGCGATTGGGAACATCCATATCTTACGATGAACCCGGCGTACGAAGCGGAGATCCTGCGCGTCTTCGCGGTGTTCGTGGAAAAGGGCCTCGTTTACGAAAGTAAAAAACCGGTTTTCTGGAGCACGGGCGCGCAGACGGCGCTGGCGGAAGCAGAAGTAGAATATCAGGAGCGCAAAGACACGGCCGTCTACGTGAAGTTTCCGATCGCGACCGGTCAATTCGCAGGCAAAGCAAGTATTCTGGTCTGGACCACCACGCCATGGACGTTGCCGGCGAATCTCGCCATCGCAGTGCATCCAAAAGAACTTTACGTTGTGCAGGAGTTCGGAAAAGTGGGGCAAGTTTCCAACTTGCCATCCGAAGATCGCAACTTGGAAAGTTGCGCCACACTTCTGCTCGCTGACAAACTCGTTGCGCAATTTTGCAACGCAACCGGCTTCAAACCAGTCGGCGAACCGATGCTGTCTTTTCCCGGCAATAAGATCGAAGGCATCGGCGTGCAACATCCGTTCCTTGCGCGCACCTCGATCGTGCTCACCGCCGATTTTGTCACAATGGACACCGGCACGGGGGCGGTGCACATCGCGCCCGGACACGGCGAAGATGATTACTCGTTAGGCAATAAAAACGGCCTGCCGATTCTTTCACCGGTGGATGATCACGGCCGCTATACCGAAGAAGTGGGAATGTCGGAATTGGTCGGCAAATATGTCTTCGATGCGAACGCCGACATCGTTCGGATTTTGCGCGAACGCGGCATGTTGATTGCCGAACAAATTTACGAGCATTCCTATCCTTATTGCTGGCGTTCGAAAACGCCGATCATTTTCCGCGCAGTCGAGCAATTTTTCATTCGCATCGACGATCTTCGCGCAAAAGCGCTCCAGGCGATCACACAGGTAAAGTGGTTCCCACTTTGGGGCGAGAATCGCATCGCCGGCACGGTGGAATCGCGGCCCGATTGGGTGATCTCGCGCCAGCGAAGTTGGGGCGTGCCGCTGCCGATTTTTTATTCCGCGAACGGCGCCGCGCTCTTGGAGCCGGGGTGGATTCGCAAGCTCGCCGATCTCGTCGCCAAACGCGGCTCCAACATCTGGTTCGAGTTGGATGACGCGCAACTGGCACGCGAGCTTGATTTGCCTGAGGGAACGACGCACCGCAACGACACCATCGATGTCTGGATCGATTCCGGCGTCAGTCATCAAGCCGTGCTCGCGCATCATCCCGACCAACGCGATCCGGCCGACATGTACCTCGAAGCGACCGATCAGCATCGCGGTTGGTTTCAATCGTCCCTCATGACGAGCGTGGCCCTGCATGATCGCGCGCCCTACAAAATATGTGTGACCCACGGTTTCGTCGTCGATCTGGACGGCAAGAAAATTTCCAAATCCGGCACCTACAACAAGCCAATAGACGCGGGACACTTCGTCGGCCGTTACGGCGCCGATCTCGTCCGCCTCTGGGTGAGCAGCATCAATTACACCGACGACGTTCCGTTTTCGGAAGAAATGTTCGCGCGGCTTGGCGACACCTATCGCCGGATTCGGAACACGCTCCGCATTTTGTTAGGCAATCTTTTTGATTGCGAATCAGGAAAGCAGGAAGGCCGGAGCGAGGATTTTACATTGGTCGATCGCTGGATCTTGAATCGTTTGCAGCAGGTGATCGCTGATTGTCGCGCCGCTTACGACACCTGCGAGTTTCACAAAGTTTACCACACGCTCAATCATTTCTGCGCGGTCGATCTGAGCAGCCTCTACATCGATATCACCAAAGACCGGATGTACTGCGATGCCCCGGATTCGCCGCGCCGCCGCGCCACGCAAGCGGCGATGCACAAAATCTTCGACGCGCTCTGCCGGTTGCTGGCGCCGATTCTCGTTTTCACGGCAGAAGAAGCGTGGGGTTATCTCGAGGCCGGCGGATCCGTTCACTTGAAATTGTTTCCGGAAATCGATCTGAAATGCCGAGATTCGCTAGCCTCGGAACAGGTTGACGGATTGTTAAAATTGCGGGCAGTGATCGGCCAGGCGATCGAACGAGCACGCCAGGAAAAACTGATCGGAAATGGGCTGGAAGCGGCCGTCGTTTTGCACTGTGACGAACGCACTATCGCGGGATTTTCAAAAGAAGAGCTCGAGGAATTTTTTATTCTGAGCGACTTGCAGCTGCGGACGGCGGAGGAATCATCCGCATCAATTTCTAAAACAGCGCACCTGAGGTGCGCGCGCTGCTGGCGTCATCGTCCGGCGGTCGGCAAGAGCGCTCTGCATCCAGAGCTTTGCGATCGTTGTGAAAGCGTTGTTACCCGGACAACTCCGGTCGCATCGACGAAGCAAAGTGGCGAGTAGAATGAAGACTTTTTTGTTTCTTTCCCTCCCGCTTTATGCTCTCGATCAGTTCACGAAATTTCTCGTTCTTCGCTTCATCGCTCCTAACAGTTCCCTCGCGCTCATCCCGAATTTTTTCGATCTCGTGCACGTGACCAACACCGGGGCAGCCTTCGGTTCTTTCAAGAACAACAACGGATTTTTTATCGCGCTCTCGTGTCTGGCTCTCATCATTGTTTTCGCGATGTTGCTCCGGCGCGGTCCAGCCCACTCGTGGCGAGAAATCGCGCTCGGATTATTGCTGGCCGGCATCTTCGGCAACCTGACGGACCGTCTTGTCCATGGACACGTGATCGACTTTCTTCTTTTTGATCTCCATGTCCCTTTTGCGCATCCGTGGCCGGCTTTCAACGTCGCCGACTCTTGCATCTGCATCGCGGTCGTCTGTTTCATCATCTACTCATTTCGACAAGAGCGCACCGGTCCGCGCCCGAAATGATCGAAAGCGAAGGTTCTTTCATGTGGCGCAAGCTTCCAGCGTGCGTTTTGTTTGCTGAGCAAACGGAAAACTTGCGTCACCATGAAAGTTGATTCGCCGATGGAAAAAACGGCGCGCGAGATTGCGGCCCGGCTAAGGGCGCGCGGTCACGTCGCCTACTTCGCTGGTGGCTGCGTGCGCGATTTATTGCGCGGGGAAATACCGAAGGACATCGATATCGCAACGGACGCGCGTCCCGAAGTGGTGCAGGAATTTTTTTCGCGCACCTATGCGGTCGGCGCGCATTTTGGCGTGATTGTTGTTCTGGAAAAAGATTTCCAGTTTGAAGTCGCGACTTTCCGTTCCGATGGCGCTTATCTCGATGGACGCAGGCCGACGGAAGTCCATTTCTCTTCTCCCGAAAAAGATGCGGCCCGGCGCGACTTCACCATCAACGGGATGTTTTTCGATCCCGTCAGGGATGAAGTAATCGACTTCGTCGGCGGTCGCGTAGACCTGGAAGCACGCTTGATTCGCGCGATCGGCGATCCGGTGCAGCGATTCAAAGAAGATCGGTTGCGTATGCTTCGCGCCATTCGTTTCGCGACGGTGCTTGAGTTCGACATTGAAGCCGGCACATGGAATGCGCTCCTGCAAGATGCCTCTGCGATCAATGAGATCAGCGCGGAACGGATTCGGGACGAACTCGTCTGCATCTTTATGTCGCCACTGCGCACGCGTGGTTGGGATTTGCTCGATGCCAGCGGTCTGCTCTATGCGATCTTGCCGGAGATCGCCGCGATGAAAGGTTGTAAGCAGCCGCCGCAGTTTCACCCCGAAGGCGATGTCTTTCAGCACACGCGGTTGATGCTGAACTTGTTGCCGGCAACCGCTTCGCTGCCTCTCGTTCTGAGCGCGCTCTTTCACGACATCGGCAAGCCGCCCACGAGCGAGGTGGATGAGACGGGCCGAATCCGTTTTAACGGCCATGATCGGATCGGCGCGGAGATGACTGAAGAGATCATGAAGCGATTGCGCTTTTCACGAGCGGAAATCGACGCCACGGTGGAGGCGGTCCGACAGCACATGGTCTTCAAAGATGTGCCGCGCATGCGAATCGCAAAACTAAAGCGCTTCATGGC
>JBDUDH010000134.1:0-4941 GCA_040003015.1 Verrucomicrobiota bacterium
GTGTTTTCAATTTTGAAACCGCAATTGGAAAGCGCGGTGATGACGGACAAGACGTGCTCCGGTTCGACGCGATTGAGCGTCACGCCGTTTCCACAGACTGCACCAGCAACGAGAAACGTACCGGTCTCGATGCGGTCGGGAATCACTTCGTGCTCGGCGCCGTGCAGCTCGCTCACGCCTTCAATGATGATGCGCCGCGTACCTGCGCCCTCGATTTTTGCGCCCATCTTGTTGAGGAAATTTGCGAGATCGATCACTTCGGGTTCGGAAGCCGCTCCTTCGATCACGGTCACGCCCTCGGCCAGGACCGACGCCATCATCACGTTGTCGGTGCCCAGAACCGTCGGGCCGAATTTTCCGCGCAGATTGATGACCGCGCCGATAAGTTTCGGCGCGAACACTTTGATATTTCCATTTTCGACGCGCACCGCCGTGCCGAGCGCTTCAAAACCTTTTAAATGGAGATCGATCGGACGATCGCCGATAACGCATCCCCCAGGCATGGAAACGGTCGCTTCCTTGCAACGCCCGAGGAGCGGTCCGAGCACGCAGACCGAAGCGCGCATTTTGCGAACGACTTCGTAGGGCGCCACCGACTCCACCTTGTCGGCCTGAACGGTCACGGTGCCGCTGGCTCGTTCCACCTCCGCGCCCAGATGCATCAAAATCTGAAGCATGTAATTCGTGTCGCTGAGATCGGGCACGCGACGCAGGACGCATGGCTCGCGCGTGAGCAGCGTAGCCGCGATCATCGGCAAGGCCGAATTCTTCGAGCCGCTGATTTTGATCGAGCCAGAAAGGGGATGACCGCCGTGAACAAGAATTTTATCCATACCTGCCCAAGAGAAATCGTGTCACGCCTGCATAATCTTTTTTTGCCTCGATGTCGTGGTAATTCTTCTCCGCGAGATAGGCAACGAGCGTCTCCGCTTGATTGATCCCAATCTCCAGAGCAAGCATCGCTCCGGGTCGCAAATACTTTCGAGCCGCATCGATTAACTCGCGAATAAGCTCGTCCCCGGATTCTCCGGCGAAAACGGCGACGGCGGGATCGTGCAGCACTTCGCGGGCGAGATTTGGCGCATCGCCGGATGCGACATACGGCAGATTCGCCACGATGAGATCGAACAGACCGGGCAGGTTTGCGAACAGGTTGCCGCTCAGAAAATTCACGCGCGCGGAGAGACCGAGTCGTTCGGCATTTTCGTGAGCGAGGGAAAGCGCATCGGCTGAGATATCGATCGCGGCCACGTCCGCTTCTGGAAAATGCGAGGCTAATGCCAACGCTATCACTCCACTGCCAGTCCCGACATCTAGAATTCTCGATTTCGGATTTTGGATTTTGGATTTCAAAAGCTCAACCAGTTCTTCGGTTTCCGGCCGCGGAACAAGTGCGCGTTTGTCGCAGAGAAATATCCGGCCGCAAAATTCCACCGTCCCGAGCAAATGTTGGAGCGGCTCGCCTTGACCGCGACGACGAACCAGGTCGCGGAGCTGCGACAGTTCCGTCTCAGTCAGCGCCCGCTCGAATTCGAGATAAAGCTCGATTCGTTTTCGACCCAGCGCATGCGCAAGCAAATGCTCCGCATTCAGGCGCGGACTCTCAATTTCGCGCTTCTTAAAATACGCAGTGGTCGATTGAAGCACTTCGAGCACGGTCATTTTTCGTTTATTTGTCATGCTGAGCCTCAGCGAAGCACCTCGTAAGTAACCCACCGGGCGCCAGTCCTAACGCACGAGGTCCCTCGCCTTGCTCGGGATGACAGGCAAGAACCGCCGCTGCAAAAAGACTCATGCTGAGAGCGACGACGCTTTTAATCGCCGCTCAAGATCGGCCGCCTGCAGCGCGTGGATCATTTCGCTCAGGTCGCCTTCCATCACGCGGTCGAGATTATACAACGTCAGCCCGATCCGATGATCGGTGATGCGGTTTTGCGGAAAGTTGTAGGTGCGAATTTTTTCTTCGCGACCGCCGGAGCCGATCTGCGTTTTTCGATGCGCGGAATATTTGGCTTCTTCCTCGCGCTGCTTTTCCTCGAGGAGCCGCGCGCGCATGATGCTCAGCGCTTTTTCCTTGTTCTTTTGCTGACTGCGACCGTCCTGACAACGCACAATGCGGCCGGTCGGGATGTGAAGAACCTGGACTGCGGAATCGGTCGTGTTCACGCCCTGGCCCCCCGGCCCACCCGAGCGGCAAACTTCAATCCGCAAGTCCTCCGGCTTTATTTCCAGATCCACTTCCTCGGCTTCGGGTAAAACGGCCACGGTCGCGGTGGAAGTGTGAATGCGGCCCTGCGCTTCGGTCGCGGGAACGCGCTGGACGCGATGCACGCCGCTCTCGTAGCGCAAGGTGCGGAAAACCGCCTCTCCGGAAACGCGGAAGATCACTTCCTTCAATCCACTCAATTCCGACGGACTCGATTCGAGGTCCTCGATTTTCAGGCCGGAAGCTTCGGCGAAGCGCGTGTACATGCGGTAAAGATCGGCCGCAAAAATAGCAGCTTCGCTCCCGCCGGTGCCGGCGCGAATCTCAATTATGGCGTCGCGCTCTTCGTTCTCATCCGGCGGCAGCAGCGCGAGTTGAATCTCCACCTCGTATTCGACGATGCGTTTTTCGAGCGCGGGAATTTCGTCCTGCGCCATCTGCGCCAGATCGGGATCGTTCGAGGCGGCGAGTGCGCGATTATCGATTAGTTGACGGCGCGCAGCTTCCAGCTCCTCCCATTTCGCGAGCAGCCCCTTCACTCCCGAATGCTCGCGCATGATCTCACTGGCACGCTTGCGATCATTGAAAAGGTGCGGATCGCCGATCTCGCTTTCCAGTTGTTGGAAACGTTCGCGCTTGCGTCCGATGAGAAGATTAAAGTCCATAAATGAAAACGGCGAGTGCGCGAAGTGAGCGCGATCACCGTCCAGAGAAACCCGGATCAGCTAAGCTTTTCGCGCGACGCCGCCGCGTGTTGCTTTGGTGCTGCCGTAGCGTCGCGCGAACTTCTCGACGCGACCCGCCGTATCGACGAACTTTTGCTCGCCCGTGAAAAACGGATGGCAAGCGGCGCAAATGCCGATTTTAATATCACGCCGCGTCGAGCGTGTGTGGTAAACCGCGCCGCAAGCGCAGCTGATTTCCGTCTCGTGATATTCTGGATGAATGGCCGCTTTCATGTTCAGGAAAGAACGCGAAATCTATGCGGGAAGCATCCTCTGCGCAAGCGATGAAAAACCACCGTGACGATGTCTTGCTCGCGGCCTGGAGTACGACTTTGGCGCGGCGCGCAAATGAACCGGCGATTTTCGACACGCGCCGCAATGTTGTTTGCAGTTTCGCAAAGATTGAAGAGCGGGCGCACTTTTTTGAGAATCAAAGCGCACTCAGCGAATTCGATCCCGGCGAGGTGATTGCCATCCAGATCGGCAATCATTTTGAATGGCCTGCGTTGTTGATCGCGTGTTTGCGACGCCAACTGGTAGTGCTGCCGATCGAAACTGGAATAGCGAAGCAAGAACGCGAGGCCGCGCTCCGCACTTGTCGCGGCGCGGGGTTAATCAACTTTGTTGAGCTGGATCAACAAATTCGGCGGATTAATTCGGCCGACGTAATCGATTGGGATGAACGGCGAGCGACGTTGTTAAAATTGACTTCGGGCACGACCGCAGCTCCACGAGCGATTCGATTTCGCAGCGCACAGTTACTGGCCGATTGCGAACAAATCTGTGAGACGATGGGCATCACAGACGCCGATGTGAATTTCGGCGTGATTCCGGTTTCGCATTCCTATGGGTTCAGCAACCTGATTACACCGTTGATCGCCCGCGGCGTCGCGATGGTGTTGAGCCTCGATCGAATGCCGCGCGCGGTGCTCGATGATCTGGCGCGAACGGAAGCAACTGTTTTCCCCGGCATGCCGCTTTTTTTTCAGGCTTTCGGCGAAATGGAAGCGGCGCCTCCACTACCGAAGCTGCGTCTTTGCATTTCCGCCGGCGCCCCGCTTACGCTGGCCGTCGCGCGAAAATTTCGAGAGAAATTCCGTAAACCAATTCATTCCTTTTACGGCGCATCGGAATGCGGAGGCATTTGTTATGATCGCAAAGCGCGCGCGCGCGTGGAAGGCTTTGTCGGCGCGGCGATGTTGGGAGTTCAGCTCGAAGCGCTGGAACCAGGCACGCACTCCGGGCGGGTGCGCGTGCGAAGCGCGGCCGCGGGCGACGATTATTTTCCCGAACCGGATCGCGAAAAACTTGGCCACGGGTTTTTTGTTCCGGATGATTTGGTTGATCTCAGCGGAGAAGGCGCGCGTCTTGTCGGAAGAACTTCTGATGTCATCAACGTCGCCGGCAAAAAAGTGAATCCTGCTGAAGTGGAAGCGCAGTTACTTCGGTTCGTAGGAGTGCGGCAGGCGGTCGTTTTCGGGCGCGAATCCAATCTGCGCACTCAAGATGTCGTCGCTTGCGTGGTGGCCGCCCCGCAGGTGCGCGAATCAGATCTGCTCGAATTTTGCCGCGAACAGTTAAGCGGTTGGCAGGTGCCGAAGCGGATTTATTTCGTAGAGCAAATTCCGGTGAACGAGCGAGGAAAAATAAACCGGCGCGAACTCGCTCGTCAGTTCGCAGCCTGACAGCGCGCGTCAATTTCGGCAACAGGCACCCAACGACGTGATTGTTTCCGAATAATAAGGAAAACCGTTACCAAATTATTATGCGAACCATTCTTCTCTCCACACTCAGCGTAATCATCTTCCTAGCCGCGCTCAGTGGCTGCAGCACCACCGTCCGCACGGATAATGGTCATGCAATCACGACCGGCGTTCACGCGGGATAAAGCCGGTAGTTTGCCTCGCAATTCAACGGTGTTCGTTCCGTTTAGCAAGTCGCAAAAAATCTTCGGCTCGATCTGAACTTCGCGCGGCTGACGCTCTTTCGCTTTGAGGCGATGGAGATTGT
>JBDUDH010000024.1:0-16685 GCA_040003015.1 Verrucomicrobiota bacterium
CGAGGGAATATCCGGACCGACACGACCCGAACCTGCGTTCATGAACATGTGATCGTCGCCCGGTGTGAATCCTATCGCGGCGTGAATGCCCGCAGCTGAGATGAATGCGACGACGGAGAATCGCAGAATAAACAGCACGTCTAATGCATTCAGATTAATCCGCGCTTGCGAAAATCACCGATGTTTCCTCCGCTCGAGCGTTCGATCATGTCGATGGTGAACTTGAGCAGACAAATTTCCCAGGCGTCGTCGACGCCCTGAATGACGGCGCTGAGCGGTTCGTTCGCGTTTTCAACGCGACGCTTCGTCCGATTGACGACGGCGTCCATCGAATCGCGCAGCGTTTCTTCGGTCACATCGGTTTTACGAAATTGAAAGCCGTAACGTAAGACCGCGATGTTGCGCAGGTTTTCGCGCAGTTGATCGACATAGCGCTGCGCTTTCTCGCCGAAGCCTTCGAGCAAAAGGTGCGTGTAATGTTCGGGAGTCAAAATCTGCGGGCGTTCCGCGTGAATCCTGCCGTTACGCACCCGGACCTGATCGACGCGGTCCATCAACTCGGAGATGAGATAGAAATTGAAACTGGTGCTGCCGAAGGTCGCGATTTGTTGTTCGGGCGCGAGAATGACCTGCGTGTTCTCAATCGCGTAATCGAAGTCGTCCTTGTTCATTGTCGATCTAACAAAGGCACAAGATCGACATCACGCAGGTGTTTCGCAAACCGCGGCTTCGATCGCGTCTCGCACACGGCCGGAGCGCCAGCGCGTAACAGCATCGTAGGTGAAAATGGCGAGCGCGATCCAGATCAGGCTGAAGGTGATGAGATGACCGCGCGTGAACGGTTCGTGATAAAGAAACACGCCGAGGAAAAACGAGCCGGTCGGCGCGAGATATTGAAGGAAGCCGAGTGTTGTGAGCCGAAGATAACGCGCCGCGTAGCCAAACCAAAAGAGCGGGACGGCGGTGACGACGCCGGTGCTGATGAGCAAGATCGACAACCACCAACTGCCGCGATCGAAAACAAGTGTGCCGTTCATCTTTAAAATGAACAAGTAGGCGATCGCAGCCGGCACAAGCAAAAGGGTCTCAACAAAAAGTCCCGGAATAGCGGCCGTGCCGGATTTTTTGCGGAGCAATCCGTAGAGACCGAATGTTGTGCAGAGTGTGACGGCGATCCACGGGAAACGGCCGTAACCGAATGTCAGATACAGAACCCCGGCGGTGGCGAGCAAAACCGAGGTGATTTGCAATCGGGTGAGCCGTTCGCGCAGAAAGATGGCGCCGAAGAGAACGTTCACCAGCGGCGTCATGAAATAGCCCAGGCTGGTTTCAACGACGCGCCCGATGTTGACCGCGAAGATGAAGAAGAACCAATTGATGGCCACAGCGAGGCCTGCGGCCAAACAATAAAGTGTGGCGCGACGCGAGCGCACGACATCTTTCACTTCCGCCCAGCGCTGCTGCCACGTCAGCAGTCCGATCAAAAACAAGCTGGTCCAAAGAAAACGGTGCGCGAGAATTTCGGACGCTGGAACGGCTTTGAGCAGTTTCCAGTAGACCGGAATCAATCCCCATGTGCTGAACGCTGCGACACCGGCGATGAGTGCGGAAGTCTCACGTGATCTGCCGGAATCTTTCTGCAAGATCGACATCTCTTCCTATTTCACGGTTGAGCTACGTCGGCAAATGATCAAGGTAACGATGATCTTTCGCGGGAATTGTTTGTGAACCGGAAGAATTTTTTTGCCGAACTAAAGCGGCGCAAGGTTTACCGCATCGCCGTGGCCTACGCGGTCGCGGCATGGCTGATCGCGCAAGTGGTGACGCAGATTTTTCCGGTTTTCGAGGTTTCGCAATGGGCGCTGCGTTTAATGATCGTGCTTTTGATCGCCGGTTTTCCGATCGCGCTCATTTTGTCGTGGGCATTCGACATTACTCCGGAAGGAATCAAACGGACGGAAGATGTCGATCTTGTCCAGGCGCGCACGCGTCATATCGCGCCTGTTCCGGAAAAAAGCATTGCGGTGTTGCCCTTTGAGAATCTCAGCGACGACAGGGAAAACGCATACTTCGCGGATGGAATCCAGGACGATGTTCTCTCCAGCCTGGCGAAGGTGTCCGACCTCAAAGTGATTAGCCGCACCTCGGTTCGGCAATACAGAGCGGGGACGCGCAACTTGCGCGAGATCGGCGCCGCGCTCGGTGTCGCGCACATCCTGGAAGGCAGCGTGCGACGTTCTGGCAATCGGGTGCGCGTCAGCGCCCAGCTCATCAACGCGCTGACCGATGCGCATATTTGGGGCGACACTTTTGATCGCGAGCTTACCGATCTTTTCGCTTTGCAATGCGAACTGGCAGAACGAATCACCGATGCGTTGCGCGCAAACTTGTCTCCGCGCGAGAAAGCGAACCTTCAAATTCATCCCACGGCAGACTTGGACGCGTATGCGAGTTACCTGCGCGCGCGCGAACTCTTTCGCTGGAGCGGGGCGGGCGATCCTCGGGAGAATGGAGAAAAAGCTCTCCATTTCATCGACCAAGCCATTGCGCGCGACGCGGAGTTTGCGCTTGCCTACTGTCTGGCTTCGAGACTGCATGTCGAACTTTTCTGGTTCGGCTACGATAAAAGTCACGCGCGTTTGGCCCAGGCCAAGGCCGCCGCCGATACAGCCTTGCGACTTCAGGCTGAACTCGGCGACGCGCATCTCGCCCTCGCATTCTATTACTACTACGGCTACCGCGCCTATGAACTCGCCCGGACCGAGCTCGCGATTGCTCTTCGTGCCACGCCGAACGACGCCGAGGTGTGGGACGGCGCCGGTGTGATCGACCGCCGGCAGGGCCGGTGGCACGATGCGATTTTAAACCTGAAGAAAGCTCAGCAGCTTGATCCGCGAAACGTTGCGGTGATCTGGAACTTGTTGGAAACCTACACTTGTCTGCGCCAATATTCCGAGGCGCGTCGTGTAGTTGACGCTGGCTTGAATGTCAATCCGCGCGCGCACTTCTTCACGCTCGCGCGCGCGGCGATCGATTTGCAAACGAAAGGTGATGCGAAGCCGTTGCGCGCCGCATTGCGCGCCATCCCTCGTGACTTCGATCCGGGAGGCGGCGTTACGAACCTCGCCTTGCGCGTGAGTTTAATGGATCGCGATTACGCCGAAGGTGAGCGCCTGCTCCATACTTCGGCGTATGAGAGATACAACGATACCGGCTTAGGCGGAACCGCCGCCATGATTGACAGCTATCCCTTTCCGAAAGCTTGGTACCAAGGTTTGATCGCGCGTGGGCGAGGCGACACTGATGTGGCACAACGCGCTTTCGTGGCCGCTCGTGCCGTGGTCGAAGAAGATCTAAAGGAATCGCCCGAGGCCGCAAAAAGAGTGATAATGCTCGGCTTGGTTGATGCGGCGCTCGGTCGCAAAGAAGATGCGCTGCGAGAAGGTCGCCGCGCGGTCGAGCTTTTGCCGATTTCCAAAGACGCGGTCGATGGCCCAGTTTTGATGACTAATCTCGCGGTGATTTATGCGCAGGTCGGCGAACGAGAGCTGGCTTTGCAGGAACTGACGAGGTTGGTCACGCTTCCGAATGGTCCGACTCCCGGGCTATTGCGGATCGAGCCCGAATGGGACCCGTTGCGCGGCAATCCGCGGTTTGAAAAGCTTGCGACCAATTCAGGCTCGATTGCTACGGCAAGTTAATTTCGGAAACGCGAATACAAGCCGCGAAATGTTGGCTACCCCAATCAGCCAGCGGCGGCACCTGCGCTTTGCATGCGTCGGTCATGTAGGGACATCGCGGATGGAAGGGGCATCCGATGGGCGGAATCATCGGCGAGGGTGGATCGCCTGGTAATACGATTCGCTTCCGCACGCTTTCGCGATTTGGATCAGGAATCGGCACCGCGCTCACGAGTGCTTTCGTATAGGGATGGAGCGGTTTGCCGAGAACCTGGTCCGGCGTCCCAAGTTCAACAATTTTTCCCAGATACATCACTGCGATTCGATCGGAGATGTGTTTTACGACCGAGAGATCGTGCGAGATAAAAATCAGCGTCAATCCCATCTCGCGGCGGATCTTCGCGATCAAATTGATGATCTGTGCCTGGATCGAAACATCGAGCGCCGAGACTGGTTCGTCGGCAATGATCAGCTTCGGCTCGACCGCCAGGGCCCGCGCAATGGCGATGCGCTGTCGCTGACCACCGGAAAATTCGTGTGGATATTTGTTTAGCGAATTCGATAGAAGACCGACTTTTTGCATAAGTGCCGTGACCTGCCCGCGCAACTCGCGCCGCGGAACTTTTCGATGACTTAAGATCGCTTCCGCGAGCGTGTCGAAAACCGTCATGCGCGGATTGAGCGACGCGTAGGGATCCTGGAAGATCATCTGGAAATCGGCACGCGCCCTGCGCAGTTGGCGTCCATGCAGATGGTTCAAGTTTCGCCCTTCCAGCACGACGCTGCCGGCCGTCGGCGGAGTCAACTGCAGGATGGTGCGACCGAGCGTTGATTTGCCGCAGCCAGATTCGCCGACCAGTCCGAGCACTTCGCCCTGCGCGAGCGAAAAGGTAACGCCATCGACGGCTTTAACCGTTCCGATTTGGCGCCTGAAGACGAAACCTTTCTCGACCGGGAAATGAGTTTTAACTTCTTCGACTTCGAGAAACGCAGAGGCCATGAGGCGTCAGAGAGACGCTACTTCTTTTCGTCGAAGAGTGGAAGAAATTCGCCGTAACCTTCTTCACGCATTTTCTCGAGTGGAACAAAATGCAACGCCGCGGAATTGACCGTGTAGCGCTGGTTCATCGGCGGCGGTCCATCGTTAAACAAATGGCCGAGATGCGAATCACTGATGGCCGATCGAACTTCGATCCGGTCTAATCCGTGAGAAGTATCCTTTTTTAAGACGACGTGCTCCTTCCCAATAGGCTTTGTGAAACCAGGCAAACCGAGGATGCTGTCGAACTTATCGGTCGAGCTGAAAAGCGGCTCGCCGGTAATGAGATCAACGTAAATTCCGGGTTTCTGGCTGTCCCAATATTGATTGTGAAAGGAAGCCTCGGTGCCGCCTTCGCGCATCACGTTGTATTGTTCCTTCTTCAATTGCGTGCGGAGGACAGAGTCGCTTGGCACGGGTTTCAAATAACTTATCTTCCCGCTCATTTTTTTCTCGGCGCGAGCTTGGATGAGGTAGAAGGAAACCGCCGCCACCACGACGGCGCCCAATAATCCAAGCCACAAGGTCAGATGTGACGAACGATTGGACGGGTGTTGGATTCTAGTCATCAGCCAGATCTTCTACGGACAGCCAGGTCGTCTCGTAGAGAGGCGATCATTTCTTCTTTTCGAAGAGCGCCAGATACTCGTCGTAACCTTCTTCTTTCAACTTTTCAACCGGAACGAAACGCAACGCGGCTGAGTTGATACAATAACGTTGATTTGTGGGAGCGGGACCGTCATCGAACAAGTGGCCGAGATGCGAATCGCCTTTATTCGAACGTACTTCCGTCCGTGCCATTCCAAATGTGCGGTCGGATTTTTCCGCGACGTTCCTCTTCTCGATCGGTTTCGTGAAGCTTGGCCAGCCGGTTCCGCTCTCGAATTTGTCGGTCGAGCTGAAGAGCGGTTCGCCACTGATGACATCCACGTAAATGCCGGCGCGATGATTGTCCCAATAGGCATTATGAAATGCCGTCTCGGTGCCGTTCTCGCGCGTGACGTGGTATTGCTCCGGCGTTAACCGCTTGCGCAGTTCGGCGTCGGACATGGATTTCGATCCAGTAGGTTTCGAGGTATCGCTGCTTGGTTTCATGGAGGTTGTTGTCGTTGGAGACTCCGTCGGCTCGCCAGCATGGCTGAGAAAAATCGTGACCGCAATCAGGAGCGCAGCGGCGCCCAAAATCACCCACAGATTTGAATATTCTCGGCCCGGTGAGATCGAGGGCTGGCCGGATTCTCTTTTAGAATAATTGCTCATCGGAAGATAAGAGAATTACGCAGCAAATTTATTCTGCCGCAATGCGGGAAGTTCTAGAAAATAGCTAACGCGCCGGGGTAAGATCGATTTCCCCGAGCTGCACTCTCAGGCAGGCGGATTGGTGATTTGGCGCAACTTCTTTCAGAACGATCGCAGAGGTCAGGCATTTCTCGACCGCGAATTCGCACCGCAGTGCGAACGGACAACCGTGGATCGGCTTCGAAACATCGGGGGGCGTTCCTGGAATTGTATAAAGCTCATCGCCTTTTTCGTGGAGCGCCGGAATGGCTTTCTGCAGCGCACGATTGTATGGATGTTTTGGTTGGTAGAAGAGTTGTGCGGTCGGCGCTGCTTCCAGGATGCGCCCCGCATACATCACGAGTACGCGATCGCAGAAACTGGAAACAATCCCAATGTCGTGCGTGATGAAAATCACCGCGACGCCGAGCTCCAGTTGCATTTTGCGGATCAGTTCAAGAATCTGCGCTTGCACGGTGACATCTAGCGCTGTGGTCGGTTCATCCGCGATGAGCAGCCGCGGTTTTGTAATCAGAGAGGTCGCGATCATGACGCGCTGGCGCATTCCACCGGAAAATTCATACGGATAGGAACGTATCCGACTCACGGGGTCTTGAATTCCTACTTCGCGTAAGGCTTCGATCCCGCGCTGCCATGCCTCGGCGCGAGAAATTCGGCGATGAATAACGAGAGGCTCGGTCACCTGGTCGCCGATTCGCATGTAGGGATTCAGCGAGGTCATCGGGTCCTGAAAAATCATCGTGATGCGATTGCCGCAAATATCGCGAAGCTGCTCGTCAGGGCAGTGCAAAAGATCGACGCCGTCGAAAAGAGCGTGGCCGCTTTCAATTTTGCCGGGCGGCTGAGGAATCAGACGCAGCAGCGAGTAGCACGCAACGGATTTGCCCGAGCCTGATTCGCCAACGATGCCGAGTGTCTCGCCATTATTGATCGAAAAGGAAACGTCATCGACCGCACGAATGATTCCGGCGCGAGTGTGAAAATAGCTGCGGAGGTTATTGACGCGTAGAAGCGTTTCTCCGGAATTCGTCGAGCGATTTTCTTCGCTCATCAATCTTTCGAAGCGCGCGGATCGAGCGCGTCGCGCAGCCCGTCGCCGAGAAAATTGAGCGTAAAGAGAGTAATCGAAAGAAAGAGACCCGGGAAAATAAGAAGCCATGGAAATTCTTCCATTGCCTCCGCGCCTTCCTTGATCAAAACACCCCATGAGCTCATCGGCGGCTGCACACCGAGCCCCAGAAAACTGAGAAATGCCTCGAGCAGCATCACGCTCGGCACGGTGAGAGTGGCGTAAACAATGATGGGGCCGAGTGTATTCGGAATGATGTGTCGGAAAATGATCCGGAGCTTGGAAAGTCCCAATGCTTCGGCTGCTTCAATGAATTCCTGATGCCGAAGCGATAAAACCTGGCCGCGTACGATTCGCGCCATGACCAGCCATTGCACCGCTCCGATGGCGACGAAGAGGAGCACAAATTTCCGGCCGAAGAAAACCATCAGCAGAATGACGAAGACGGTGAATGGCAATGCGAAAATGATATCAACCACGCGCATCATCAACGCGTCCACCTTTCCTCCCAGAAAACCGGAGGTTGTGCCGTAAAGCACGCCGATAGTCAGCGCTACCGCGGTCGCGCAGATGCCGACTGAGATCGAGATTTGTCCGCCGTAGAGAATCCGCACAAATAGGTCGCGACCGAGCGTGTCAGTTCCGAGCCAATGCTGCGCGTTTGGCGGAACAGCGCCGAGCCGCAAATCCTGCGTTTCGTAAGATTGTTTCAAGAAAAATGGGCCACTGAAGGAGGCCAGTGTGATCGTGATGAAAATGATCATGCTGGCCACGGCCATTTTATTTTTGGCTAGGCGATGCCACGCATCCCGCCAGAGCGAAGTGCCGCGCTCAGCTTCGATGAGTGACGGATCGTCCGAGGGGGGTTTGCCCAAAGCTTCCACCCGAGCGCTCATTCGAATTTTAACCTCGGGTTCATCCAGACCAAGGCGACGTCGACGATCAAATTAAAAACGACGATGAGCGCGCCGTAGAAGAGGACCGCTCCGAGCACCATGGTGTAATCGCGGTTGAAAGCGGCGTTGACAAAGTAACGACCGAGGCCGGGGATTTGAAAAATCGTTTCGACGACAAAAGATCCCGTGATCAAACCCGCCACCGCCGGTCCCAGGTAACTGACCACCGGGAGCAAGCCGCCGCGCATCGCATGTTTCAGAATTATCCGCAATGGCGAAGCGCCTTTCGCGCGAGCAGTCCGAATAAAATCCTGGGAAAAAATTTCCAACATTCCCCCACGAGTGAGACGGGCAATGTATGCGGCGTACGCCGCACCCAAAGTCAGCGCCGGCAAAACGCGATCGATTGGTTCATCCCACCCGGAGACGCGGGCCCAGCCGAGTGTGAGGGCGAAAATCAAAACCAGCAGCGGTCCCAAAACAAAATTCGGCACGCAAATACCCGCCATCGCGAGCGAATTGGGAATGTAATCGATCGCCGTATTCGGACGCAGCGATGAAATGAGTCCGGCAGGCAGGCCCACAGCCAGCGCGACGAGGAGCGACCAAAACCCGAGCTCAGCCGAAATTGGAAATGATTCGCCGATCAATTCATTGACCGTGCGATTCGGATATTTAAAGGACGGCCCAAGGTCGCCTTTTACTACGTTGGCGAGGTAATCATAATATTGCAGATAGACCGGCTTATTCAGTCCGTAGTACGCCTCAAGATTTTTTCGAATTTCTGGCGTAACGCTTTTTTCCGAGTCGAACGGTCCACCCGGCGCCAGCCGGAGCATGAAGAAGGTCATCGTCGCGATAATGAAAAGCACCGGAATCATCTGTAACAGCCGGCGTGCGACGAAGCGAAGCATGCGTGCGTAGTTTGCTGTACTTCCCGACCGATTTCTATGCGCGATTTTGTCAAAGCATTTGCTCAATAAACGTGCGGCCGTCGAAGGGAGCGAGATCGTCGATTTTCTCTCCGGTGCCAACGAAGCGTGTCGGAATCCCCAACTCATCTTGAATTGCGATCACCACGCCGGCTTTGCCGCTGCCATCCAGTTTCGTCACAATCAGACCGCTCAGCTCGATGGCTTGATGGAATTCGCGCGCTTGCGCCAGTGCATTGCTGCCGGTAGTGGCATCGACGACCAGAAGACGTTCATGCGGCGCTTTCGGATCGTGTTTCGCCAGGCTGCGCTTAATTTTTTCCAATTCCGCCATCAAATTGCTTTTGGTGTGCAATCGTCCGGCCGTGTCGCAGAGCAGAAACTCAATGCCTTTGCGGTCGGCTGATTGATATGCCTCGTAACAGAGCGCCGCAGGGTCGGCGTTGTATTGACCGCGAATCATCTCGACGTGCAGGCGCTCCGCCCAAATTCCAAGTTGCTCAATCGCGGCGGCGCGAAAAGTGTCGGCGGCAGCGAGCAAGACGGAGTGGCGGTTGCGCTGAAAATAGCGCGCCAGCTTCGCAGTGGAGGTGGTTTTTCCGGTCCCGTTGACGCCGACTATCAAGATCGCCTTCGGTTTCGCCGGCAACGGACGAATCGGCAAAGGTGCGATCGGAAGAATCCGCAAAATTTCCTCGCGCGCGACTTCCACCACATCCTGAGCATTAATGCTCGTTTGGTTTGCGCGTTCCTGGAGTGCCTCCACGATTCGCAGACTCATCGACACTCCCAGATCGGCGCGAATCAGCATTTCTTCCAGCTCGTCCCAATCCACTGGTTTGCCGGCAAATTTTTGTACGAGAGACTTAAAAAAGTTCATGGGAAGCTGCGAAGATTGCGATCATTCCGGGCAAAGTCGAGGCCGTAACGCAGCCCGCAGAGCGGGCGAGGCCCGGCTTTCAATCCCGTGATCTCGCCAACCGGTGACCAGTGCGGGATTCTTCGACTTCGCTCTGCTCCGCTCAGAATGAGAGGCTGGAGAAGAAACTCGTTAGGCTATTTTTCCGGAGCGTCTCCGTCCTTTTTTGCGTGCGCCGCTTCGCGCAACGGCCGGGAAAGATCGTCCTTCACACGATCGAGAATCCCATTCACAAAGCGTCCCGAATCTGGCCCGCCAAATTCTTTCGCCAGTTCGATCGCTTCGTTGATCGACACGACTGGAGGGATATCATCGCGATACAGCATTTCGAAAATCGCGAGTCGAAGCACGTTTCGATCTACCGCGGAAATGCGGTGAAAGTCATAATTCTGGCAGTAACGACGAATGCGTTGATCGATCTCAGGAAGATGCGCGAGCATTCCTTCAATGAGCGGTTGCGCAAACTCGCGCACGCGCGCGGTTGGCGGACAAAGTGCCCAGAATTCATCGATCGTCTCCGGACCTGCGCCACCATGAAGATCGCGCCAGAAATGGTATTGCAGCGCGGCCTGGCGCGCGACGCGGCGTTTTCCCATAGGTTACTTCGCGCGCAACTCCGAAATGACGTCCGCGATTTCTACTGCGGCCCGGGCTGCTTCGGTGCCGCGGTTGATCCGACCTTCGAGACATCGCTCGCGCGCTTGCTCCGCATTTTTTAAGCTCAAGACAGCGTGAATGACCGGCACACCGTATTCGAGCGCGACTCGCTGAAGCGCATCGGTCACGACGCGTCCAAGATTTTCCGCATGCGCAGTGTGGCCTTCGAGAATCACGCCCAGCGCAATGATCGCATCCGCTTTTTTCCCGGCGGCCAATTCCCGTACGACAATTGGAATTTCGAACGCGCCGGGAACGTAATGGAGCGCGATCGTGCAGCGAGGGGACAACGCACGCAATTCATCTGAGCAATGGTTGACCAATCCCTCCACGTATTTGGCGTTGAACTGGCTCGCGACTAAACCAAAGTCGCGCTTTGCATGGCCGCGAGTGCGCGGTGGAGGCGAGATGCTATTCGACATTACGCGCACCTCTCGCCCGCTAGAGCAGGTGTCCCATCTTGAGTTTCTTGGTCTCAAGATATTTTTCGTTGTGCGGGTTTGCTTGGCTGCGAATCGGCACCTGTTCGACCATCTGAATGCCATAGCCTTCCAGACCGACCACTTTTTTCGGATTGTTCGTCAGGAAACGGAACTTGCGCACGCCGAGATCGAATAAAATCTGCGCGCCGATTCCGTAATCGCGCAGATCGCTGGGGAAGCCGAGTTTCGCGTTCGCTTCCACCGTATCGAGACCTTCCTCCTGCAATTTGTAAGCGTGGATTTTGGCGGCCAGGCCGATGCCACGACCTTCCTGTCGCATGTAAACAAGCACGCCGTTGCCGGCTTCACTGATCTGGCGAAGCGCCGCGTGCAGTTGATTCCCGCAATCGCACCGGCGCGAGCCGAAAACATCGCCAGTGAGACACTGGCTGTGCACACGCACCAGCGTCGGTTTATTTTTATCGATCTTGCCTTTGACCAGCGCGAGATGATGCGCGTCGTCGAGTTTCGAGCGGTAAAGATGCAAATCGAAATCGCCGTACTCAGTCGGCATTTTCACGATTCGCTCAAGCTCGACTAGTTTCTCGCGGACGCGACGATGCGCGATCAAACTCTGGATCGTGCAGATGCGCAGCCGATGTTTGCGCCGGAATTGCATGAGCTCGGGCAACCGAGCCATCGTTCCGTCGTCGTGCAGAATTTCGCAAAGAACTCCGGCGGCCTGTAGCCCAGCCATTCGCGCGAGGTCAACCGCCGCCTCGGTGTGTCCGGCGCGCCTTAGCACACCGCCCTCCTTCGCCCGAAGCGGAAAGATATGGCCGGGCTGAATCAGATCGTCGGGCTTCGATTTCGGATCGGCGATTATCTGGATGGTTGCGGCGCGATCGTGCGCGCTGATACCGGTGGTGATGCCTTTGGCCGCATCAACCGAAACCGTGAAATCCGTGCGATACATTTCTCGATTTTGCGCAACCATTCTTTGCAAGCCGAGCTGGTCCGCCCGCTCGTTCTCGATCGGCACGCAGATCAATCCCCGGCCATGCATCGTCATGAAGTTTATTTTCTCGGGCGTCGTTTTTTCGGCGGCCATGATCAGATCGCCTTCATTTTCGCGATCGGCGTCATCCGTGACGATGACGATGCGGCCGGCGGCGAGGTCGCGCACCACGTCATCAATCGTATCGAATTGAAAGGCTTCCTTCGCCTCGACAATCATAGACGATACCATTACGTCCGGCCTTCGCCTCGGCAAAGGGAATTCACTTCGCGCATAAGTGGCGCGAGCTTCCGGCTTGCGAAGAGGAGCGCAACCCGGAGGCATGCGCCACAACGGTTTCATTTAGCGCTCGAGGCGACGATGGCATCGGGCCGGTACATGTCATGATTGCTACCTTGGAATTCAGCTTTCAACTTCACTTGAAAATGCGCCAGATCGACCAAGTCCCACCGGGTAAATTTCCAATGCCCACCTTGGCGGGGCTCGTGTTCGAAACCGACGACGAAGTGCACGGCGTCGTCACGCACTTTGTTCGTCGCGATTTTCGGTTCAAAGTAAAACGTGCGGAAGCTACTGTCGCGACTACCAGCCTCGTAAAGCTTCGGATCCAAATAAAAGACGCGATTCGTTTCCTCATCGACGAGACGAAGATCGGGATAACCGGAACGTTGGATGCGACCGTTTGACGTGTGCGGGAAATCGCAACTGAATCCAGATGTCGCGTTCAGTAACTCGCGCATCAAGTTTTCAAAATGGCTGCTCACTTCATTAATGCGGCCGACATTTTGAATTGGACTGTCCAGCGCGTTCAAGCGCCTAACGACTTCATCAAGGACGGCGCTGATTTGCCTGATGACACGCTGGTCGTCTTCATTCTCGCGGTCGGTTGCGATCACTTTCTTTCCCGTGGTATCGAAAATCACTTCGCTGAACGGAATCCCGCCCAATTGCCGATCTTCATCCAGCAGCCACGGGATCAATTGATCGACCGGCGATTTTGGTGACGGCGCTGACGATTGCGCGAAGGCAGCGCTCGCCACGACTGTCATACCGAGCAGAGCGAGAGCCTGCACCGAGCGGAGCGCAGCGGAGTCGAATGTGGACTTCACAAAGACCGGAAGATCACACAAACAACGCCTCGTCCTCATTTCGTTACGATTGCCCGCGTGCGGGTCGGCACGGCGCTCATTACAGGTCGATCTCGTATCCGCGCCGCCCCAAGCAGGCAGCAAGCAATCCTCCGGCGAGGCCGCTGCCGATGAGACCGCAACACCTTCTCTCAACGCGACCAAGTCGTGCATCGGAATCACTCAGCGCCTCGACTGCTTTCCGCTGGAAGTCTGCCGCGTGCGGTAGGTCTTCAGCAGTTTCGCTCCCAGCTGCCGCTCCGCCTTTGCCACGAAAGCAGGATTGCGCAACGCGGCGAAAAAGAAAATGCTAAACCACAGCGGTCGATTTCTTGATGGAAAAAGATGAAAAGATTTTTGTGGCCGGCCACCGGGGCCTGGTCGGCAGTGCCATTGTGCGGAAGCTAAGCGCCGAAGGCTTTACCAATCTGCTGACGCGAAGTCGCGCCGAAGTCGATCTCGCGAATGCGAGGGCGGTCCAGGATTTTTTTCGCGCGGAACGGCCGGATGTTGTGATCATGGCCGCGGCGAAAGTAGGCGGGATCAAAGCGAACAACGACTGGCCGGTCGAGTTTCTACTCGAGAACCTGCAAATTCAAAACAGCGTTATTTCCGCGGCGCACGAGCAGGGTGTGCGGAAACTGCTCTTTCTCGGCAGCTCCTGCATTTATCCGAAATTCGCGCCGCAACCGATCGCGGAAGACGCGTTACTTGGCGGTCCGCTCGAACCGACGAATCAGGCCTATGCCATCGCCAAGCTCGCGGGCATCGAACTCTGTCAATCCTATGCGCGTGAATACGGTGCGAATTTTATTTCCGCGATGCCGACGAATTTTTACGGGCCTAACGACAACTTCGATCTGGTCACTTCTCATGTCCTGGCGGCGCTTCTCCGCAAAGCGCACGAAGCAAAAATCAGCGGCGCGCGCGAGATCGTGGTTTGGGGTTCCGGAAAGTCGCGGCGCGAGTTTCTTTATGTCGATGATCTCGCGGCCGCCTGCATTTTTCTTCTTCAGAAATACGACGATCCAAAAATTATCAATGTCGGGACTGGCGAAGACGTTTCGATCCGCGAACTCGTAGAATTGATCTGCGAGATTGTTGGTTTCGAAGGCGAGTTGGCCTGGGATGCGAACAAGCCGGACGGGACGCCCCGGAAACTTTTGGACATTTCGAAAATCCGCAGGCTTGGTTGGAGCCCGAGTATTCCATTGCGAGAGGGAATCGCCCGGACCTACGAATGGTTCCTCAAAAACGAAGCGCGATCATGAAAAAGTTGCGCGTGGGAGTCGTCGGGGTTGGTCATATCGGGAAAAATCATGCGCGACTTTATGCCGAATCAGGCAGCGCAGATTTCAGTGCCATTTACGATACCGATCCGGGAACCGCGCAGAGAATCGCTGATCAGTTTCGGGTGCGGAGCGTGAGATCGCTGGAGGAATTCAGTGAATCCGTCGATGCGGCTTCGGTTGCGACTCCGACCAGCACGCACTTCGAGATTGCGCGCCAGCTTCTGGAGCGCGGAAAACATCTTTTGATTGAAAAGCCAATTGCGGAAAACACGGCTGACGCAAGCGAATTGGCCGAGCTGGCGGCGCAACAGCGGCTCGTTTTGCAGGTTGGTCATGTCGAGCGGTTCAATCCGGTCTTGAGCGCACTGGAGCAGCGGCTCTCCCGTCCACGTTTCATCGAAGCACATCGTCTTTCGCCGTTTCCCGATCGCAGCACGGACATCGGCGTTGTTCTCGATCTAATGATTCATGATCTGGAGATCATTTTACATTTGGTGCGTTCGCCGATTGCGAGCATCGATGCGGTTGGTGTGCCGGTATTAAGCCGGCGCGAAGATATCGCCAATGCGCGCCTTCGATTTGAAAACGGATGTGTGGCAAACATTACGTCGAGCCGGATCAGCCCGGAGCAGATGCGCAAAATCCGCGTCTTTCAAGAGGACGCCTATCTCTCGCTCGATTATCAAAATCAAACCGGCGAAATTTACCGGCGCAGTGGCGGGGGGATAACGCGCGAGGCGGTTGAGATCGAGCGGGAGGAACCGCTCAAACGCCAGCTTCTCTCGTTCATCGAATGTGCGAGCACCGGATTGCAGCCGAAGGTTTCGGGATTCGAGGCGACGGCCGCACTCGAGCTGGCGGTGGAAATCACCAAGCAAATTGAGTCGGCGCAGAGTGCCTAATCCTCTCACAATTTACTTCGTCGCTGGCGAAACAAGCGGCGACAATCACGGGGCGGCGCTGATGCACTCCCTGCGAAGCTTGCGATCCGATCTGCGTTTTATCGGGCGGGGCGGGCCCCGCATGAAGGAAGCGGCGTGCGATGATTTTCTTAACTGGAGCGACGCGGCCGGAATCGTCGGCCTTTGGGAAGTGATCAAACATTACGGTTACTTCCGCGAGCAGTTTCGGCAGACACTCCGGGAGGTCGCCGCGGCAAAACCGGATGCGATCATCTTGATCGATTACCCGGGTTTTAATCTGCGTTTGGCCAAAGCGCTGCGACGGCAGGCCCCGACAGCAAAAATCATTTATTACATCAGTCCGCAAGTTTGGGCTTGGAACCGAAGTCGCATTCCGAAAATGGCGCGCTGGCTTGATCTGATGCTTTGTATTTTTCCGTTTGAGTCAGAGCTCTACGAGAAATCGGGATTACGCGCGGTGTTCGTCGGTCACCCGATGATCGAAAGCCTCGAGCGCAAACGGGCGGAGATCCGTCGCGAGCCAAATCTGATCGGATTATTTCCGGGCAGCCGCCAGCGCGAGGTGCGGAAGATCTTTCCCGTGATGATGCAGATGATTCAAAAACTGAGGCGCGACCGGCCCGAGTTGCGCTTCGAAATCGCGGCCGTTTCAGAAACTCTCGCAGCAACGATCCGACAAATGTTAGACGGACCGAAGGTTTCGTCCGACGTGGCTGAAATTGTAATCGGTCAATCGGATCTCGTGATGCAGCGGAGCTTTGTTGGCGTTGTCGCTTCCGGCACCGCGACATTGGAAGCGGCCTACTATCGGCTCCCATTCATTCTCATTTATAAGGTATCGTGGATGACTTATCTTGCAGGACGGCTGCTAATTAGGGTAAAACACTTGGGTATGCCCAACGTTTTGGCGGACCGCGAAATCGTGCCGGAGTTTATCCAGCACCGCGCTCGGGCCGGCGTTCTGGCAAAAGCGGTTGCAAGCTTATTGTCCGATTCCGAGCGGAGACAGCGCATGATCTTCGAGCTCGACGAAAGCGTGGCGAGGCTGGGTGGAAGAGGCGCAAGCGAACGCGCTGCCCGCGCGGTGCTCCATCTTCTCTGTGACGAGGCGGCGACCTGACCTGATGCATACTCCAGCATCTCGCGAGCAAGCACGGCACCTCGATTCCCGTGATCTTCTCGCAAGATTTCGCAAGCGGTTTTATCGTCCGGCCGGGCAGATTTATTTCGGCGGAAATTCGCTCGGGCTTTTGTCGCGCGACGCCGAGCAAGCACTCCTTCGCGTGCTGAACGAATGGAAAACGCGCGCGATCGGCAGATGGCTCGAAGGTGAATGGCCCTGGTTTTCCATGCCGGAAACGTTGGCTGCACGAGTCGCCAAACTCGTCGGCGCGCAACCTGGCGAAGTGACG
>JBDUDH010000086.1:0-4793 GCA_040003015.1 Verrucomicrobiota bacterium
TCGTGCACTTCACGGCGCCCGAGTTGCGGCGGCTCTTGTGGAATAAAGACCGGCTTGAGCGATTTTTCGGGATAAGCTTTGAAGTAAGTGGCAAGCTGTTGATGCACTCTCTCCGCGTCAACATCGCCGACGACAACAAAAGTCAGATTGTTCGGAACGTATCGCGTTTTGTAATAATCCATCACCTGCTGTTGCGTGAGCTGGTTATAAACTTCCAGCTCGCCGATCACCGGCAGGCGATAAGGATGCTTCTGATAAGCGGTCTTAAAGGTGAGTTGACCCGCCATGCGATCGGGATCATCGAAGCCCATCGCAAATTCCCGCCGGATTACTTCCTGTTCTTTGACGTATTCATCGGGTGGCAACGTCGAGTTCATCATCGCGTCGGACAAAATGTCGAGCGCGGCCGGCACGCCATCTTTCGGAATATCGATCCAGAAAACGGTGCGATCGAAAGAAGTGAAAGCGTTGATATAACCGCCGGCGTCCTGAATGCTCTGCGCGATAACGTTGGTTGTGCGCGTCTTCGTTCCCTTGAAGAGCATGTGCTCGAGGATGTGCGAAAGGCCGGCGCCGAGATGTTCGGCTTCATCGATGCTGCCGGTGCCGCACCATGCCTGCACGCTCGCTACGGGTGCGCTGCGATCCTCCTGCACGATGATCGTAAGACCGTCGGGCAACACCCATTTTTGCGCCGTGACCGGCGGAAAAGTGATCTGAGGCGAATCTTCCCGCGACGCGGCTTGCAGATGAGCATCAGTCAACATGGTAAGAAAAAGGAGCGCCCAAAAAGATGCGCCACGCATCATGATAATTTCGGCGCTGGCAAGGCTGGTGGCATTTTCGCAGGCAGCGATTTCTCCGGGGAGAATGGTTTTACAAAGGCATCGTCGAACGTATAAACGCTCTTAAAATCTTCGATCGAATCCTGCTCGGTCTTGCCGAAGATTCCGGCGCCGATGAGGTTGAAAACCATGTGTCCGATATCTTCGCAGCGCTGAATTCCCCAGTAGGAAAAGACCGACAGCACCATTGGCCCAAATTCTTTCAATGCATAGTGCCGGACGCCCTCGAGCAACTCCGGACCGGCCACATGCCGAACGGTGGCGCCTTTGGTTTTCTTTTGCTGTTTCGTGGTATAATCGAGCGCGTCCCGAAGGAAGACGTAAGCCTCCCGTGAATAACGGTTGTCGGTTGCGACGATCGAGTCGAGGGCTTCAGCGAATCCTATTTTTTGCATGTGAAGGTGATCTCTCCAGGAAGAGCGACAGCTATGGTAATCAGCAACTGCGGGCAGAGCAACTGGAGTAAATGCAAGAGGGCTGCCGCCACGCTCTTCATTCTGCTCTTTACGCCTGTGATCGCGCCTGCGCAATCCACCGGTGCATCGGCAAAAACGTGGAGAGAAATCAAAGCGGCCCATGAGGCAGCGGAGGCGCTCGCGAATCCCAATGTAACGGCAAAAGAGCGAGCGCGTGTGGCGCAAATCTACCACCAGCTCGTCCGGGACAATCCGCAGTCTGTCCCGGCGCAAAACGCCCTTGCCGCATTTCTCTGGAAAAACGGGGAGGCGGAGGCAGCCGTCGCACATTGGCGCATCGCGCAAGGAATGGAGCCGGCCAACGCCGAAACTGCGAACTCGTTAGGCGGGGCGTATCTCGGTCTCGGCCGGGTGCGCGACGCCGCGGAGCAATTCCTCCTCGCGATCCACTCGGAAGCGGCGAATCCTCTTTATCATTTTAATCTCGCGAACGTCGAATTCGTTCTCCGCCGTGATCTGACTGCGGCCTGGAAGATCGATTCCGCCGAATTGTTGCAACGCGCCCTGTTCGAATTTCGTGAAGCGAGCCGGCTCGCACCGATGAATCTCGAATACGCTCGCGCTTACGCGGAAACGTTTTATGGGATGCCGAACCCCAATTGGGAAGAGGCGCACGTCGCCTGGCAGCATTATCTCGATCTCTCCACGAACCGGAACTTCGCCTACTTGCAGCTCGCGCGGGTCAGCCTGAAGCGGCACAAAAAAGCTGAAGCGTTGTCTTTCCTCGATAAAGTTTCAGACTCCTCGTATTCCGAGGTAAAAGAAAAGCTGCGGAAGCAAGCCGAAGCACTCTAAACGACGGCGTAGCAAGAGGAGCGGCTTTGCGCGACACTTTCATCTGCTAACGGCGAAGATACAATCACACGGCCTCTGTCAGCACAAACGCCTGTGAAGGACCTCGCATGCGTCTTTCGACATCGCTCAGTTAAAACGGAGCCGAACGAAGCGTGCCACGTTCCTCGCTTCGCTCGCGATGACAGCTCGGCCGTTATGGCCCGCAGCCGCCGATATTGGTGATGTTATGCTATTTCGATTTCTTACTCCATCTGGCTTTCGATCGAATCCAAATAAACCGAAATCGGATCGCGCCGGCGCGGCTCCGGCTCTGCGATCGTGCGAACTCCCTGGAGATAATCAGAAAACGCTCCGCTGTTGGCGGAAAGTTGCGTGGCTTCGAACCAGTTCATGTAATCATCGATGTTGCGCATTTGCTCATCGATTTCCCGACGATAACTTTCGACTTTAGCGAGGCGCCGCGCGATTCGATGGGTTTTATTTTTAGAGAGCAGCGCAGCGATCGCCTGATATTCCTGCACGATCGGGCGATAGATTGGATGCGACTGCGTGCTGAGGAGCAGAAGTTCCTGGCTGCGTCGACGGAAAACGGCGGCACGCGATGGAGATTTCCGAAAACGATCGAAATCGTCAAATCGATAATCGTGCTCCGAACCGTTCGCCGTCGGCAGCGTGACCTTGAGCAATTGATCGAGACGAGTTCTTGTCTCATCAGTACTAAGAGCTTCGTAACTATCGGCCGCTGGGAAGCGGATGATACTTTGTCTCCACCATTTCTCCGCCTCTTGCGCGTTGGCCGGGATCGACGGAAAATGCGACTGCAAATCGGACGCGGGATCGTTTGAAGCCTGCCATAAATCTTCGATATAGTGACTCAACCGGTCGCGACCACCGGGCGACTCCGCGAGCAAACGCACCAGCGCCATCGCATAAGCGCGAAAGATCAGAAGCGGCGCGGCTTCCAGCAGGTCGGCCCGTTGACGCAAGATTTCATCCAGCGAGGTGATTTGACTCGAAGCGACAATCGTCCCGAGCACGTTACCGGATGAATCGTCTTCCGGCGCGCGAACGAGCATGAGTATTCCCTCCACCAACCAGTCGGGCGGTGAGAGGTAAACAACGCCCGCGGGTAGATTGGGTTCGCCACGGTACATCATCTCAAGAAGCAGAGCGCCGAGCAAACGGCGCTGGAGGTCGCGACCGTTCAGGTCCGTTGTGATCAGGAAGTCGAGCTGGATTTTGAGACCGGATCCAGTTTGACTGAGAGCGAGATTCGATTCCGGAATTTCCGGCACATTTGCTTGGGGATATTGCAGGTTGACCACGATTGCGGTCTTCCACCGGTCCGATTGATGCAGTAATTGAAGGAGATTCGATTTCGTGCGCTCGGCCAGCGCACACACTGACCCTCGAACGGGAACGTCCGCGCCATAAACGATGAACTGCCGCGAGCTGCTCACGCTCCGGTCAGGCAGACCGAAGGCCGTCCCGCGATGAGCGAGCGCGGCAAAGCCCATCAGGATGGTTAGTTGAAAGATCGCGCATTTCCAAAGCACAGCGGCCAGATCATAAGGAAGGCGTGCTGTCGCCGCGAGCATCAAAAAAAGGACTGTTGGCCGGCCGCTTTCCGGAGAAAGAAATTGCAGGAAAAAGGAATCATCTTGTGCTATCTTTTCTAAGTTTAACCGAAAGGGGAAAAATATGAGCTTTTCTAAAACATTGCTATTCACTCTCACTGTTGCCGGCTTGCTCACCTTCGCCGGAATCGCGCAGGCGCAAGTCCGTCGCGGGTTCGACTCACATACCGCTCCGCATGTTTCCAGTGCGACGCACACTTCCACTCAAATGGCGACTGGACGCACGTCCGGTTCGTTTAACAATTGGCATCACCATCATCGGTTCAATTCCAACGTAGTATTCGTCGGCGCATTCGGTTATCCTTTTGGATTCGGCGGATACCCCTACGGATACGGCTACTATCCATACGACTATGGATACTATCCTTACGGATACGGTTACAATTCGTACGGATATGGTTATCCTCCTTACGGAACCTATTACAATGGGGCCGCGCCGCCTGTTTATTCAGGTGAAGCGATCGGCAACGGTGGCTCCTCCGTCATTGCGCAAGTCCAGCAGATTCTCGCTCGCAACGGCTATTATCACGGCGCGATCGATGGTGTCATCGGCAGCGGCACCCGCAGCGCGATCCGCGAGTACGAGCGCGCTCATGGATTAGCCGTCGATGGCAGAATCAATCGACAGTTGCTTGCCCGAATGGGTTTGGCTTAAATCCATTCCTCGGAATTGACGACGGCGGGTGATCAGTTTCGCCCGCCGTTTCCTTTTGCGACGCTCGTTCAGCGGGCTTTCGTAAAGAGCGTGACGCTCTGCGGATGGAACTCGATCCGTTCCATCTTCGATACATCTTGACGATCACGCTCCAGCGCGGCCCACGTTCTGTAAAAAATGATGTCGCCGTATTTCATGATCAGCGGGTGAATCGGCAGCCGGCCCAAATTCCCGCCCTGGTTTGAAACGACAAGTTTGCCGCCATCGATTCGGACCTGATAATAGCTGCCGCCGTAAAGCGAGTAGTGGAGGACCGATCGCTCTACATTGACCCGGCAAAGACCTTCTTCAAAACGCACAAAGACGCGCTCCAGCGGTGCGGTGG
>JBDUDH010000148.1:0-15990 GCA_040003015.1 Verrucomicrobiota bacterium
TTACTGTCTCGCCAACTTCGAAGCTGACTTTCGGTTTCACCTTTTCTTCGCGCTCGCGCATCTGCGCCAGCATGCTGTCCACTTCCGATTGCCGCATGGGGATCGGACGATCCTTGGTTCCGGCAAAGCCGATCACGCCCGGGGTTTCACGGATGAAATACCAGGTGCGGCCAATGAGCTGATTACTCTCATCAAGCAAGTGCATGTTGATGATGAGGTAGCCGGGAAAAAATTTTCGCGTTGTCTCGCTTTTCTTGCCGCGCTTGATCTCCGAGACGCGTTCGGTCGGAACGAGCACTTCGTAGATGACGTCGCTCATCTCCTCGGTCTTGACGCGCTTCTCGATGTTATCGCGCACTTTGTTTTCCTGCCCGGAAAGCACGTGCACGACGAACCACTGATCTTTCCCTGCGAGAGTTTGCGCCATATTAGAGCGTTCGACTCAAAAAGTGGAGGACATTGACGAGGATGAAATCGAAAAGCGCAACGTAACCGCCAAGAAGGAGCATCGCGATAATGACGACGAGGGTGGAATCGGTCAGCTCTTTGTAACGCTTGATCCCCTTCTCTTTCGGCTCCCACGGCCAGGAAGCTTTTTGCAGCTCGAGCCGGACTTCGTTAAAGAAATTTTTTGTTCGGCTGATCATGGGGAAAGGTTAAAACCGTTAAAAAAGTTACAATGTTACAAACACAAGCATTCCAAAAGTTGAGTTCCGAAATTGTCGTAACCATGTAACTTTCTTAACGAATCACTTCTTGAAGAAACACGCCAGGAGGGACTCGAACCCCCAACCGACGGTTTTGGAGACCGCAACTCTACCAATTGAGCTACTGGCGTAATGGTTACTCGTGCTCATAATCGTAATCGGCTCCCAATCAATTACGAGCAGGAGCACGATTACGACAATTTACTCCACGATTTCGCTCACGCGACCTGCGCCGACGGTTTTGCCGCCTTCGCGAATCGCGAACCGGATCGTTTTCTCCATCGCGATCGGCGTGCCGAGCTCGACCTCGATTGCAATGTTGTCCCCGGGCATCACCATCTCGACGCCTTCGGGCAACTTGACCGTGCCGGTCACGTCCGTGGTGCGGAAATAAAATTGCGGCCGGTAATTCGAGAAGAACGGCGTGTGACGGCCGCCTTCCTCTTTGCTCAGCACGTAAACTTCCGCCTTGAATTTTTTGTGCGGCTTGATCGAGCCCGGTTTCGCGATCACCTGCCCGCGCTCGACGTCTTCCTTCTTCACGCCGCGAAGCAAGACACCGACGTTGTCGCCGGCGCGTGCTTCGTCGAGAAGCTTGCGGAACATTTCGATGTCGGTCGCGGTCGTTTTCGCCGTGGGTCGAATGCCGACAATCTCGACTTCCTCCATTTTCTTGAGCACACCGCGCTCGACACGACCGGTCGCGACGGTGCCGCGGCCTTCAATGTTGAACACGTCTTCCACCGGCATGAGGAACGGCTGATCGATCGGCCGATCCGGCACGGGAATGTAATCGTCCACCGCGGAAACGAGCGCGAGGATTTGCTTTTCCGCCTCAGCGTCGCCGTTGAGCGCTTTGAGTGCGCTGCCTTTCACGATCGGAATCTTGTCTCCCGGAAACTCATATTGTGTGAGCAGATCGCGCACTTCCATCTCGACGAGATCGAGCAGCTCAGGATCATCGACCATGTCGACCTTGTTGAGGAAAACGACGACCGCCGGCACACCCACCTGCCGAGCAAGGAGAATGTGCTCACGCGTTTGCGGCATCGGTCCATCGGCTGCACTCACCACCAGGATTGCGCCATCCATTTGCGCCGCGCCGGTGATCATATTCTTCACGTAATCGGCGTGACCGGGACAATCAACATGCGCGTAATGGCGCTTATCACTCTGATATTCGACGTGAGCGGTGTTAATCGTGATACCGCGCTCTTTTTCCTCGGGGGCGTTGTCGATCGAATCGTAAGCGCGCACCGCCGCCATGCCCTTTTTGGCGAGCACGCTGGTGATCGCGGCGGTGAGGGTGGTCTTGCCATGGTCAACGTGACCGATCGTGCCGACGTTGATGTGCGGCTTATCGCGTTTGAATGCTTCCTTAGCCATCTCGTTCTCCTATTTGATTAATCTTTTCGTTTTGTTTTTTCGCCGGCTCAAGAGCTCAACTCTCGAGCCCATGACCGGGATTGAACCGGTGACCTCGTCCTTACCAAGGACGTGCTCTACCAACTGAGCTACATGGGCCGCTCTTCATCGTTTTCTTATCGCGATTCTCCATTTCAAGGAGCCAAGCGACAAACCGGTTGCTCGTCGTTACAGAAGTAAAAGTCCCAAAGCCGGTCAAACCTTTGAACGACCATGGGACCTCGCCCCGTTCTCCGAAAAAGCGTCGGCAAGCTATCAGCGCGCTCTCAGGTGTCAAAGAAATTTCTTCACGCAAGACACCGCGCCTTCGCTTCGACCGAGCTAGTAACCGCGCGTCTTTCGCCGCACGATTAATGTGGCGATGAAAATGATGACGATGAGGGCAAGTGCGCCAATCACTGCCCATCCGGCCGGGGGCATTCGGAAGGGTTTTGGGACCGGAGTGGGCGTCGCGACCGGCGCTTTCTGGGGTGGACGCGATGGAGCAAGTTTCGCCTGGGCAAAACGCAAGCGTTCGCGCGTGTCGCCATCGTTCGGGTTTATCTTCAAAGCCGCTTCGTAATCAGCGATCGCATTGGGGTACTTAAACATGAGCGAATAAGCATAGCCGCGCTTGACGAGGGTATCGGCATCGTTGGGCGTAAGTTCAATGCTTTTGGTGTAATTAGCGATCGCTTCATCCCATCGGTTGAAGCTGCGATAAATAAAACCGAGCCTCTCGTACGACCGGGCATCTTTTGGATCTTTCTCGACCGCCTTACTAAAATCCGCGATCGCTTTCTCCCAATCGGACACCCCGATCTGCGCGAAACCGCGGTTTCTGTACAGAGTAGCGTCGTCCGGTTTTAGTGCGATCGCTTTATCCAGGTCAGCGACGCTGGCCTCGTATTGCTTTTGCATCACCTCGGTCTGACCGCGTTCGAAGTAGCCAGTGACATCTTGCGGAGCCAGCTCAATCGCCTTGGAAAAATCGGCGATCGCCTCCGGCAACTTTCCGGTCGCACGATAGACATTGCCGCGGTTATTATAATACATTGCCTTTTTAGGATTCGCCTCGATCGCCTTCGTGAATTCGACGATCGCCTCATCATATTGGCCTTTGGCCGCCAGGTCCGCCCCTCGGTTGACATGCTCGCTCGATCCGCTCGCCTTGCTCGCCCCCGCTTTGTGCTTTTGTCCGAAGCTAGTCTGATTCGGCGTAATCCATAAAACCGCGATTGCGACCAAGATGATTTTTCGACTTTTGAAAATGTTCATTTTTTCCTCCGCTAATTATGTTTTGAGCGATTGATCGCTTGTAAGCGAGCAAATTAAACTGCTCAATTCTCAACTTCATCATGGAGGTTTCGGACGTTAGCGGGACCAGGCGACCAGCCGGCGCGAGTGCCAATCTTCCAAGAGGCTACGCCGCAGTCCTGGCGACTGTCGCCATCTGGTCCGTGCCGTCGATTTTTCAGTTCTATCTCAATCGCTACTATGATCCCTGGGCGCAGAATTTTTACCGCTACTCCGTCGGTTGCATCGCGGTTGCGCCTTTCGTTATTCAGCGCTTTCGGCGCAGCGGCCCGCGCATCGATCGCCGTGTACTCGTGGCCTGCCTCGTCCCTGCGCTGCCCAATGTCGTGCATCAGGTGACCCAGACCGTTTCTCTCTTTTACATGGGGCCGGGAGTGTATGCGATCTTCGCGCGTACCTCGGTGATCATCACCGCACTGCTCGCTCTGGCGTTTTTTCCCGAGGAGCGCTGGGTCATTCGGCAATGGCAATTTCAGATCGGTACGCTGCTCGGTTTGCTCGGCGCGTTCGGGGTATTTTGGTTCCAGTCAGGATGGCAAACGGGGCGCGTTCCGCTGCGTGGTCTGGCGATAGCGTTCACGGCGACGTTTTGCTGGGCGCTCTATGGAGTGCTGGTAAAACGCCCCTCCGCCCGGCTCGGTTCCGTTCGCAGTTTTGGTTTGATCAGTTTTTTAACTTCGGCGCTGCTTTTGCCGCTGACAGTTGCGTTCGGGAAAATCGCTACGCCGCTTTATGTCGGCGCACACGTTAACATCATTCTCATCATCTCGGCGGTGACCTGCATTAGCATGGCACATGTCTTGTATTACATCGCCATCCGCGAGATTGGTGTCGCCCTTTCGCAAACTTTGCAGCTTCTTTGTCCCGTCGGCGCCTTGGGACTGTCGGCATGGTTTTTCGGCGAACGCCTTACTCACGCGCAACTTTGGAGCGCCGCCATTCTGCTTTTCGGCGCGTTTCTCGCCATGCGAGTGAAACCCTCGGCTGTGACCGAGTCAGCCGAAAACCTCTAGCAGCCGAATTAAGCAGGCGCGGAATTTATTCGAGCCGCCTGAAAGGCAAACCAGGCCGAAGCCGCGTAAAAAATGAAACGAGCTGGCAATTGACCGGAGATTAGTTCGGCGCTCGCTGCGATCGTGAAGACAATCACTAAAAGCGCCAGCCCCGCGGCGCGCGTCGAGCTAAAGAGAAAGAGCAACGCGCCATTGATCTCGGCCAGCGCCAGACATTGCACTGCACGGTGTTGCCCATTCTGAATGATCGTTAGACTACTGGACCACAGGATGTAAGCAGAAAAGACCGCGCCGTACCACAAGCGCCCGGTGCGCAACCCAGCCACGTGTGCCACGAGAGGGAGGCTCGCCTTCTGGGGTTCGCTCGACGAAACAGATCGTGCCGGCTTCGGCAAAACAAAAGTTTGTCGCGCCACCTCCGAGCTTAGCTCTGATGAATCATACCATCGCTGCAGACAACTCTTGTCGCGAAGATCGGTGTTGTCCGCGATGAAATTCTCCCAGTCATTGTAGCTTTTTCGAGCGCGGCGTTCACCGATGAGAGCGAGGAATGCGACCGTGATGGTATCGTTGTAAACTTCAGGCCGTCCACCCTTCGCGGCCAGGAGCTTGAGACCTCCGGAGAAGCGCGCCAGTGCGTCGGCAAATGGAAACCTCGCCAGCATTTCGTAGCCGAGACGCAGATGCTCCGCGTGGGGAAATGCTGCCGGATCGATCTGCCCCGATTCCAGTGCCACCAACTGGTCGGACATTGGATCATTTTTTCTCATTGTCGTCCTCGACAAGTCGATGGCTGTCGGTCGCGGTTAAAGTTAAACCGTAAACCCCTCTGAGGCGCTTGATTTGCGCTAGCGTTTCTTGAGAAAAAGGCGCCTTACCTTCGAGCGTGTGCAAGGCAATGCCTTCCAGCAGGTCACCCATGGACAAGTCGAGATATTCCGCCAGGCCCTTCAGCACTTTCACGAGTGTTTTTTCCATCCGCGCGCCAATTTGGACACGCTCGATCTCGACGAAAGGAACCGGGGGGCGCTTTTTCATGTTACTATGTTACCAATACAACATGGTACCGCAACAACTTTTTCTTAATCGGCAATTGATTTTTCGCGGCGCGGGCGCACGTAGCGGCTTGCTCTCTGGCCGAATGTAACGACCCAGTAAGGCACATTCACAAAATAGATCAGGACCAAATATTCGTTATAGATGAAGTGCAGCCCCATCACTTCGCTGATCGTCCGGTGAAAGATGACAAAGGCACAGCCGAGGATGAGTCCCCAGATCCGGTTATAGACCATCAGCGGCGCAGCCAATTCCAGAAACAAACCCGCTCCCAGGAAAAGCATCGCAGTGAACGGATGCTGAATGATGAGGTTTGCCGCTGCGGAAGCTCCCGCTACAACCTTCGGGTCCAGCGTATCGTAGAAAAGTTGCTCGGTGCTCTTCACGATCTGGAGTGCGATCGCCGGGCTTGTCGCCAGCCACATCCCTTGCGTCTTGATTATCTTGGTGAGGCCCGAGACCAGATAGGTTGCGGCAATCGCCTGCTGCGACCAAAAGATCAGCCGGTTCTCAGCCGGCGATAATCCTGAAGAGGTTTGCGAACTTGATTTGCTTCCGCGCCCCTGCCACCTCCCATAAAAATGCGCCCCGATTTGCGCGAGTAACACGAGCGAAACAATCTGATAACTGTGACTAATCGCGCCTTGGGAATTGCTGAGGCTGCCATACGCAATTGAAATGAGCGTGAGAACGGTAAGCGCGAATCCCAGGCCCATCCGGCATACGTAAAGGCCGAGCGCGAGCACGAAAAGAATCTCGCAGCAGCGGATCGCCGGATGCGACAGCAGAAAATTCAGGGGAACGAGACGTGCGAGGCCATTGGGAACGGTAATTGGCTGGACCGCGAAGAGGTCCTGTTGCGCCCGAAAGACGACGAGCGCGAAAAGCACGCGCATCGTAATCCGTTCGTAGAATGAATACCGGCAGAGCATTCGCAGCGGTCAAAGATTCTGCCGCACGAGCCGGGACTCTTTCTCGATCCGGCCTTCTTTCAGAAACAGACCGACATCGTAAATCCGCAAACCGGGAAGAAGCGTTCTCGCGCGCGGCACTTTCCGAAGATATGAAAGAAGATAATCAGCGGCGTTAGCCCGATCTGATGCCGACATTTCGCGAATTGGCTTTTTCAGGCGCCGCGCATCTTTGCGCAATTGCGAATCATAGATTTTCTTCATCCGTGCCGTCGAGACACCGACCTTCAGTTGAGCCGCGATCGGACGGTCGAATCGGTCAGCCAGATAAATGTAGTAAGTGTCATGCGAAAATGACGAATACATCGGGAATGACGAAAAGGGATATTGCTCGCCGATGACCAGGCAAAGCACGGTGAAGGTGAGCAGCACGCCGAACCGTGATTTCCGAAGCACCGCCATGATCTTGGGAAAAAGTCGAGTCATTCCGTTGAGATTTTCGGATTGCTAAGCGAGGCGAGGATTTTCAGAGTTCGCTCACGATGGATTTGAAACGGTATCTCGCCGTCCGACAAAAGGAAGTTGATCGTGCACTCGATCGCTTTCTGCCCAAAGCTTCCGCGAAGCCGGCCACCATTCACAAGGCGATGCGCTACAGTCTCTTCGCCGGTGGAAAAAGGCTCCGGCCCATTCTTTGTCTTGCCGTTGCGGAAGCCTGTGAAGGGAAAATCGGACCAGCGCTGCCACTCGCCTGTACGGTCGAATGCATCCACACCTATTCGTTAATCCATGATGATCTTCCGAGCATGGATAATGATGACTTCCGGCGAGGCCGCCCCACTTGTCACAAGATTTTCGGCGACGGAATCGCGGTTCTTGCGGGCGACGCTTTGCTCACCATCGCGTTTGAAATCGTCTCCCGCGCGAAGCCGACTTCGCGGTACCCCATGTCGATCTTGCTGCGCGAACTCGCAGTCGCTGCAGGCAGCCAGAAGCTCATCGCGGGTCAGGTCGCCGATCTCGAAGCCGAGGGTCACAAAACCGATCGCGCGCAACTGCGCTACATCCACGAAAACAAAACCGCCGCGATTCTAACAACAACGGTCCGCCTGGGTGCGATGAGCGTGAATGCTGACGCGAAGAAATTGAGCGCGATCACAAAGTTCGGCCGCGCGCTTGGACTCGCGTTCCAAATCATCGACGACATTCTCGACGTCACACAGACAAGCGAGACACTTGGCAAGAGCGCGGGCAAAGATGTGGCCGCGAAAAAGGCGACGTATCCCGCAGTGATCGGTCTGGACGAATCGCGCAGCGAAGCGCAGCGTCTGACGCGACAAGCGCACAATGCATTGTCGATCTTCGGCGAAAAGGCTCAGGCTTTGCACGCGCTCGCCAATTATCTTCTCGAGCGCGAGTATTGATTCTGGGGAGCGCATGCCCCCCAGAAAAATCACGCGAGCGCGAGATTGGGGTCGATCTCGTCGGCTAATCCGGAAATAAATCCCGCTTCCAGTCGCAACATCGCGGCGAAGGCGATCATCGCCGCGTTGTCGGTGCAAAGCCACGGCTCAGCCACGAGCAGCTCGATCCCGTTTTCCTCGCACGCTTCGCGCAGATTTTCCCGCAGCGCCCGATTGCAACTCACCCCGCCGCTCAACGTCAGCCGGCCCGATCTCGTTCGTCGCACCGCTCTCAGGCTTTTCTCGCGCAGCACATCGATGACTGCCTGCTGAAACGAAGCGCAGAGATCGTTCACCACACGGTCATCATCCCGTCCAATTTTCGGCAACAGATAACGCACGGCCGTTTTCAGCCCGCTAAAACTGAAATTCAAATCACCGGAATCGAGCATGCTTCGCGGAAAATCAAAACGCTCCGGATCACCCGGACGTGCGTGTCGCTCGATCTCCGGGCCGCCCGGGTACGCCAGTCCAAGCATCTTCGCCACCTTGTCGAATGCTTCACCCGCCGCGTCATCCACGGTGCGGCCGAGAATTTTGTAGTCGGAGAGTCCCCGCACCTCCACGAGAAGGGTGTGACCGCCGCTTACGATCAACGAAACATTCGGCTCGATGGGGAAGGTGGCACAGCCTTCCAAGCTGTGTTTGCGATCAGACACAGGCAAGATGCCTGTGCCACCTCTGAAAAATGGCGAAAGCAAATGGCCTTCGAGATGATTGATTGCGAGATACGGCCTCCCAAATCCAAGTGCGAGACCTTTCGCCATCGATGCACCAATCATGAGCGAACTCGCCAAACCCGGTCCGCTCGTTGCGGCAAACGCATCGACGTTCCGGAGAGTGACGCCCGACTTTTGCGTTACGCGCTCAAGCAATCTTGGCGCATGCAATAAGTGATTGCGCGATGCAATTTCGGGAACAACGCCGCCGTACCGCTGATGATCCGCAATTTGCGACGCGACTTCACTGGCAAGCAGTTCGCTCCCGCGCAGTACTGCCACCGCGGTTTCGTCGCAGGAGGTTTCGAGCGCGAGAATGGTCATGTCGAGCAACGCCGAGACATCCCGCTACGCAACCAAAACGGCTTCTTGCCTGCTCGTATCGCCACGGGATTTGAAAGCCCGGCCCCGGCCTTTCGGCCTGCGTTACGGCTCGACTCCACTTCGTTACGCTCGGAATGACAGGAGATATTACTTTTTTACCGGCTCGACTTTCGGGCCGGTCTGCTGCGCGTAAATCATCACCCCTTTGATCGCGTCAATCGCTCGCATCATCTGCGCATCTTTCGATTTGATCATGTTGCGTTCATCCTCCGGTTTCACGTTCCCGCTGGTGCGCAAAGTAAACAGCACGTGCTCCTGCTCGGCGCTCAGCGGCACCCGAATATTTGGCGCGACGCCGTTCCCGTTGATTACCTGCTGGCTCGGTGTGTAATATTTCGCGGTCGTGAACCGAAGGGCGGATCCATCCGGCAACTGCATCACGTTTTGGACGGAGCCTTTGCCGAACGTCGTTTCGCCGACCAGGATGGCGCGCTGCAAATCTTTCAGCGCTCCAGCCACGATCTCCGACCCGCTTGCGCTGCCTTCGTTTATTAACACGGCCATCGGAAAACGCGGCCGTTCTTTCGCGTTGGTGGCGGTAGCATAGTCGTGTTTTTGCGAAGCAGCGCGTCCCTGCGTTGAGACCACTTTTGTATTCGGCGGCACGAACTGTCCGCAAACATCCACGGCGCTGTTCAGCAGCCCGCCCGGATTATTGCGCAGATCGAGGACGAGCGCTTGCATCCCCTGCTTTTGGAGTTCGTCGAGCGTCTTCGATAACTCGTCGGCGGTCGGTTCGTTAAACTGCACGATACGCACGTAACCGATTTTGAACGGCCCACCAAGGTCAGGATCGAGAATGCGCGCGCCCTTTACGCTCTGCACTTTTATTTCCGTTCGCTCGAGCGCGTAATCCTTTATCTCCTTGGTCGAAGGCCGCAGGATCGTGAGACTCACTTTCTGGCCCGGCTCGCCGCGTAAAACTGCGACCGCATCTTGTAATTCCATTCTTTCCGTTGAGGTGCCGTTGATCTTCAAAATTTGGTCGCCCGACATGATGCCGGCTTTCGCCGCGGGCGTGTCTTCCATCGGTGTCACGACCGTGAGCAAGCCATCTTTCATCGAGACTTCGATGCCGAGACCGTTGAAACGACTGCGCGTATCGTCCTGCATCTCCTTGAAATCCTCCGGATCCATGAATTGACTGTGCGGATCGAGCGATGAGAGCATGCCTTTCATCGCGGCGTAGATCAGGTCGTGATAGCTGATCTTGTTGCCGTCCACGTAATCCTGCCGAATCAATTGCACCGCTTTCGCGAAAACGGAGATCTGCGCATATCCGCTGTCATCATCGGTGTCGGCGGCCCGCCCATGATGGAAGCGCAGGCCGAGCAACAGATCGAAAACGAGCAAACAAACGACCGTGCTTACGAACAGGCGACGTTTCATGAGATGGATTTTAAGTGCGATCGGTTTCGATTGTCGCTCATTCCAGAAATTTTGCCAATGACGCTCCGTGTGTTCTCAAGGACAGCAGACATCGCGGCTCCGCTCAACATGACAAGCCGGTCAAGCGCTTCTAATATCCCGCCATGAAAATCGCGCGCCTCGTTTTTTTGTTCGCCAGCGTCTCATTCGCCTCTCTCGGAAATATTCGGGCACAGAATACCGATGCCGACTTCGATAAACTCGCCGACGAATTCATCTCCGGATATCTCACGGCGCGTCCACTCCACGGAACCCAGTTGGGCCTGCACGAATACGATGGAAAGATCAGCGATTACACCCGGCTCGCGATCGATGCGGAGATCGCGCGCTTGAAACGCTTCGACGACAAGTTGCAAAAATTCGATGCGAGCAAACTAAGCCCCCGCGCGTCAATTGATCGGCGCATTCTGCAAGCAGCGATCAAGAATGAGCTGTTCGAGATTCAGGACATGGCGTCCTACGATCGCAACCCGATGGTCTACGCCCGCGCCCTGGAGGTAAATCTCTACGTCAAACGCGACTTTAAGCCGCTCGACGAGCGCATCCGCGATATCATCGCGATCGAGAATCAGGCGCAGAACATCATGACGGCTGCGAAGACGAATCTGCGCGACGTTTTGCCGAAACCGTACGTCGAACTCGGCATCCAGATCGCAAACGGGGCTGCCGATTTTCTAAAGAAAAATCTCGTCGAAGCCATTGGTGAAATAGGCGATCAACAACTTCGCGCCGCGTTTCAGGAATCGAACAAGAAGGCGGCCGACGCGCTCACGGAGTATGCAAATTGGCTGAGTAAGGAACGGCTGCCGAAAGCGACCGCCGATTTCTCCCTCGGCGAAGAAAAATATCGTCGCATGCTCGCCACGACGGAGTTGGTCGATCTAGCGCCGGCCAAAATTCTCGAGATTGGTTTGCAGCAGCTGAAGCGCGAACAGGCTGCTTTTGCTGAAGCGGCAAAACAAATCGATCCCAAGAAAACCCCGGCCGAAGTCTTCAAACAAATTCAGAACGAACATCCGACCGCCGAGAATTTGATTCCTAATGTGGCAAAGGATTTGGATGTGATCCGGCAGTACGTGGTGGACCATCATATTGTTACTGTTCCGTCGGAGGTGCGGGCGCAGGTTAAGGAGACCCCGCAATATCGCCGCGCTACCAGCTTCGCTTCGATGGACACGCCCGGCGCGTTCGAGACGCGAGCAACGGAGGCGTATTATTACGTGACGCCGGTCGAGAACAACTGGACGCAAAAGCAAAAGGATGAATGGCTCACATCTTTCAACTATTTCACGGCCGACGTTATTTCCATTCACGAAGCTTATCCAGGCCACTATGTGCAGTTCCTGCAGCTAAATGCTTCGCCGGCCACCAAGACCGAAAAGATTTTTGGCAGCTACGCCTTCATCGAAGGTTGGGCGCATTACTGCGAGAAAATGATGCTCGATGAAGGTTTCGGCAGCGCAGCGAACCCGACGCCGGAGCAAAAAATGCGCGCCGCCAAATATCGCATGGCCCAGGCCGATGAAGCGCTGCTTCGCCTGTGCCGGCTTTGTGTTTCAATTAAAATGCACACCCAGGGAATGTCCGTCGAGGATGGCGCGAAATTCTTCCGCGACAATTGCTACTACGAGGACAAACCCGCACACTCCGAAGCGATGCGCGGTACTTTCGATCCTGGTTACCTCAATTACACGCTGGGCAAATTACAGATCCTGAAGCTGCGCGATGATTTCAAAACACAGGAAGGTGCAAATTTTTCGCTCGCAAAATTTCACAACGAAATGCTCAACCACGGCATGCCGCCGATTCGGTTGTTACGTGAGATTTTGTTGAAAGACAAAACGAAATGGGACCAGGTGCTGTGATCTCCTGCTCGGGATCGCGATTGAAACGGCGTCATTCCGAGCTCCGCTTACGACGACGAATCAAGGTCGTCCGCTTCAGCGTCCGGTATCAAATCTTTCAACAAAACGTTCGCGTCGCTCGCCGGCAGCTCCTCCACTTTACGAAGTTTTTTCTCAATCGTGCGCGATTTGCGCGCCGCGTCTTCCATCGTGCTCGACGCTTGATCGAGCTTCTTTTTCACGCCATCGAGCAGATCGCCGAATTTTCCGAACTCGGCTTTGACCGTGCCGAGCAATTGCCAGACTTCGCTCGATCTTTTTTGGATCGTCAGAGAACGAAAACCCATTTGCAAACTGTTGAGCAATGCGGCCAGCGTCGTCGGTCCCGCGATCATGACGCGACATTCGCGCTGAATTACCTCGAACAAGCCGCGGCGCCGCACCATCTCGGCATAGAGTCCTTCTGTCGGTAAAAACATGATCCCAAAATCCGTTGTGCGCGGCGGCCGGATATATTTCGCGCAAATTTCTTTCGCCGAATCACGAAGTCGATTGCTCAACATTTTCGCCGCCGTTTCCGCAGCGATCGGATCGCCTTTCTCCTGCGCTTCCACGAGGCGCTGATAATCTTCGGTCGGAAATTTTGCATCGATTGGCAGCCAAACCACTTCGCTATCGCCATTTCCCTTGCCCGGAAGTTTGATCGCGAAATCCACCGCTTCACTCGAAGCTTCGCTTAATTGAACGCGCCGCTCGTACTGATCAGGCGTGAGAATTTGATCGAGCAAACTCTCGAGCTGAATTTCGCCCCAATTGCCGCGCGTCGTCACGTTGCTCAACACGCGCTTGAGATCGCCCACGCCCATAGCGAGCGTTTGCATTTCGCCGAGACCTTTGTGCACGGCCTCGAGCCGCTGCGAAACCTGCGCGAATGATTCACCCAGCCGTTTCTCCAGCGTGCCCTGCAATTTTTCATCAACGGTCGCGCGCATCTTGTCGATTTGCTTCGCGTTGTCTTCCTGCAATTGTTGCAGACGAAGATCGACAATCGCACGCACGCATTCGAGCGATTTGCTCAACTCTTCGCGCTGCGTTTTCGCGACCGCGCCTGCTTCCTCGCGATTGCGGGAAAATTCATCGCGCAATCCGCGATCGATCATTTCCAGCCGCTTCACTAATTCCGAGTCGACACCGTCGCGACTGCTCCGCACGAGCAGAAAAATCATTGCCGCAACAAAGCCGACGCCGATTACGCCGACGATGAAGTAAAGCAGCGGACTCATAATTCGTGATTAAGCGATGCCACGCGGAATTCAAGGGTGGGACGCGCCTTGCGCGTCATTGCGGACGTTTCGTCCGCAGTCCTACCGGCTCGACAGAGTCTCGCCCTACCAGTGTAATTTCACTCCGCCATACGCCGCGCGACCGAGCGCCGGAAATCCAAAAACTTCCGCGTAATGCTCGTTCGTCAGATTGTCGATCCGGCCGAAGATGGAAAAATGCGCGTTGATCTCGTATTCGGCGGCAAAATTAACGAACGAATAATCTTCGATGTCGAAATTGGGGCCGCCGAAATTCAATTCTTCGCGCGCGTTCACAAATTTCGCTTCCGCGGTGGTGCGTAATTTTTTCCACCAAAGATACGACGCCGAGATGTAAGCTTCGTTGCGCGGCCGGCGCGGCAAACGCGCTCCTTGCGGCTGCGAGATGTCCGCCGCCGAAGTTTTCTCCGTGTCAAGATAGGTGTAAGTCGCGGTGATTGTGAGATCGGACCGCGGCTTAACCTTGAGTTCCATTTCCAATCCTTGCGTTCGCGCCGCGCCGAGGTTGAGCGTGTTGAAAAGTCCGTTGAACCCGATCACGTTCGACAAGTCATTCCGAAAATAAGTCGCACCGACTATTACGCGATTTTCCCAGAGCCGTTGTTCGACGCCCGCGTCCCAGCCGAGATCCTTTTCCGGCTTCAATTCAAAATTATTTCCGAAAATCTTGTCCTGGCTGCTCGGCGGACTGAAGCCGGTCGCGACGCTTGAATGCAGCGTCGTGTTCGTCTTGTCGATCTTGTAACTGCTCGCGAACCGGTACGTCCAGACGTTGCCAAATTGATTGAAATGATCGAGGCGTCCGCCCGCGACGAGGATCCAGTTGGTCAGCGGAGTCACGGTCGCCTGCAAAAATCCGGCCGTTTCCTCCGTGTGATCGCTGATAAATGTCGGCTGCGGCCCAAATGCTTGGGAAACAAACGGCCGCTCCTGGCCGGCGTTCACGCGGCTGTAAAAAAATCCCAATGTAAGCGTAAGCCACGAAGTTGGCCGCAGATCGTTTTGATAATCGATCGTCGTCCGCTCGAAAAGCGCCCGCGTCGGCCCAACGAACCCGTCTTGATTTGGATCGTTCAACTGACGCTCGTGATCGTAGCTGAAAATGAACTTGTGTTCCCACCAATCATCGACGCGAAGATCGATGTGCGGCGCGATCAGCCAGCGTTCGGTCAAAAAACTATCGAGCGGCTTCGGATCAAAGATCGTGTTCGGATTTCCCGTGTCGCTCAACGAATATGTAAACAAGCTTCCAATTCGCAATTGCTCGTTAGGCGACCAGCCGGCGTCCGCGATCGCGGCTGTGTTTCGATATTGGTTGTTCCTGCGCGCGTTGTCCGTGTCGAGTCGGCTCGCGCCGATCGAGTAATCGAACTGGTCGATTCTGCCGTTGCTTTCGAGCGTTTCGCGAAACGTGTCGTAGGAGCCTCCTTTCGCGCTCAACGTGATTCTCGGCGGGCCGTCGCCTTGTTTTGTAAAAATTTGGATAACGCCGGCAAGCGCGCGCGGGCCGTACAAAGTGCTTTGTGGACCACGCGCGACTTCGATTCTGTCGATGTTATCGGTCGTCAGATCAGCAAAATTAAATGCACCGGATAAACCTTGATTGATCGGAATGCCGTCGAGCAACACCTGGGTGGCCTCGCTCGGCAACCCGCGCGTGAACACGGAAGTGAGTTGACCCGGCGTGCCGGTTTGGACAATAGCGAGGCCCGGAACTTCGCGAAGCGCGTCGCCCACCCGCTCGATTTGTTTCCGATCGAGATCTTGCGAGTCGATCACGCTCACACTTGCCGGTGATTGATCGAGAGGAATTTCTATGCGCGTCGCGCTAACAATAATCTCCTCGGATTCAACAACGGTCCGCGGAGGTGTAGGCAATGGTTCCTGCGCGCGACAATCGGACGACGTCCAGATCGCTAGAATTACACCAAGCAAGCAAAGGTTCGACCGGCGGACGAGCCGTCCAGCACTGCTGGCAGGGCGCGACAGCAAGTCGCGCCGACAATTTAACATTGCGCATAACGCGCATCTAATCAGAGACGATTTCCGCATACAAGTTTCCTCCTTTTTTTGAGAGGCGGACTTGTTTGGCGGAGCCGCATCATCCACGACTCTCATTCTTCTTATTTGCGAAGAAGTTTTTTCGCGTGGTACAAGCATCTTGCCTGTGAACTTTTCTCAACACAGCCTGGGAGGCTGTGCCACCACACGAATGAGGTGGAGCGGGCAAATATTCTGGCTCCTGGCTTTCTGGCGCCTAACGAGACGCACACCTTCTTCCCGCCTTCACCGCTCCCGAATGTTTCGGGGACGATTGGCCCATGGGAAGTCGTATCCAGTAACAGCAGCGCAACTGCTCCCGAATTGCACGGGATTTCTCGCGCCGATCCACTGATCAAACTCGCAAAGAACTGCCGCCAGA
>JBDUDH010000149.1:0-4704 GCA_040003015.1 Verrucomicrobiota bacterium
CTGGCGATTATTATCGGTGTCGTGGTCGGGACCTACTCCTCCATTTTTATCGCTTCACCGATTGTTCTTTGGTGGACAAAGGCTCGGGGAGGCAGCGCCAGTTCGCTCCGTCGCGAAGTCACGCAAAGGGCGACCCCGACAAGCCCATCGACAGCTTCCTGAATTCCGGAAGTTGACGCCGTTCCGGGGCAGGTCTAGGATCGGTTCCACCGGTCAGGCCGGAAAGGTTTTGTCATTTAAAAGGATTAGGAGAACATACTGCCATGCCAGAAGTGATCGTACGCAAGGGGGAGCCCGTAGATCGCGCTTTGAAGCGGCTGAAGAATAAGCTGGATGCCGAGGGCATTTTGGAAGAGGTCCGCCGTCTCCGCGCCTTCGAAACCCCTTCGCAGAAGAGCCGCCGCAAAGCGAAAGCGAACGCGAAGCGCGGACGGGCAAAATTCCGCTTTAATCCTTCTTAGAGTTTGGATTACGCGAGAAGGAAGCGCTGGTGACGAGGCTCGACCGCTTTATTCATTCGCGAGCGATCCGAAACTTGAGGTCGTTGCAAGGGTAATCGGGAATATTGGTAGTGGGCTACTTCTACCGGAATATTTGAGCCGCGCCTTGATGCCCGCGGGCTGTTGATATCTTTGCCGTTTGACCCATCGATTACTTTTGTTTCTGATAGAACTGTTTGATCGCATCGACCAAGCCGGGCACATCGTGACGCCGTGCTTCCACATCAATTGTCAACCCGCGCTTCCGTGCAGTGCTGGAAGTAACCGGACCGATGCTGGCGACTCTCATGCCCGCCGGCCATTTCAGGCTGAGGGCGAGATAATTTTCGACTGTTGATGAGCTCGTAAATGTAATCATGTCGGCGCCATTTTCCTGCAATCGGACGCGCGCTCCGGCTCGATCATCTGTCTCTGCGACAGTGCGATAGGCGACAGCTACGTCAACGATTGCTCCCAAGGCTTCGAGCTCTTTCGGGAGCAAGTCTCGCGCCTCTTCCGCACGGGCCAGGAGAATCTTCAGATTTTCGATATTGCCCTGCTTTTTGAACTCGCGCGCCACTGCCTCGGCCACGAATTCCTCCGGCTGCAAATCCACTTTCAAGTGAAAATCTTTCACCCGCTGCGCCGTCGCGGGCCCGATCGCTGCGATCTGTGCGCCGCCGATCTCCCGGGCATCATCGTATAACTTGAAAAACATTTCGAAAAATGCCGCGACGCCATTGGGGCTCGTGAACACGATCCAGTCATAGGAATGGGCGTCCTGCACCAGTTCAGCGAAAGCACGAAGATCGGCCGGCGGTTCGATTCGGATGGTTGGCAGCTCGATTACATCCGCTCCGAGCAGGCGCAGTTGTTCACTCAAGCCCCCGGCCTGCCGCCGCGTGCGTGTGACGACGATGCGTTTACCAAAAAGGGGCCGGATCTCGTACCAACTGAGCTGTTTTCGGAGCGCCACCACCTCGCCGAAAATCGCCACAGCTGGGGCTTCAAACCCGCTTTCCGCGATGCGTCGCGCGATGTTCTGCAAGTCGCCGATGAGCGTTCGCTGCCGGCCGGTCGTTCCCCAGCGGACGAGCGCTACGGGCAAATCCGGACGGACCCCGTGATCGATCATCTCTCTCGCGATTGATTCCATCCGCTCCACGCCCATCAACATCACCTGCGTGCCGCCTAGCTTCGCCAACGCTCCAAAATCAATTGTGCTTTCCTCTTTCGATGGATCTTCGTGACCGGTGAAAAACGTTACGTGCGAATTTTTCCCGCGATGCGTAATCGGGATTCCAGCGTAAGCGGGCGCCGCGATCGCCGATGTCACGCCCGGAACAATTTCAAATGCCAGACCCGCTCTCGCCAATGCTTCCGCTTCCTCCGCGCCGCGTCCGAAGAGAAACGGGTCGCCGCCTTTCAAGCGCACGACCTGTTTTCCGACGCCGGTTTTTTCCACGAGCAAGGCGTTGATCTCATCCTGCTTGAGCGTATGCGCGCCCGCTTTTTTTCCCGCGTAAATAATCTCGGCGCTCTCCGGCGCCCAGTTTAGCATCTCCGGATTGCAGAGATAATCGTAAACAATGATTTCGGCCTGCTCGATGCATTGCTTCGCACGCAGCGTGACCAACCCGAGATCGCCCGGTCCCGCTCCGATCAGATAACACCGGCCGGTTTTCTTTTTATCTGCCATACAATTTCTTCATCAATTGCGCGGCGAGACCTTCGGGAGCATCATCGCGTCCCTCGACCGAGTCGACTAGCGGCGGTTTTTCATTCGATTCAAAAACTTGCGCGCGTATTCGCAAAGAATCGCCCTCACATCGCGCCTGGACGCCAACCGGAGAGTCGCAGTCGCCTTGCAGTAAACGCAGAAATTCCCGCTCGGCCCGCAGACAAGTAAGCGTTTCGCGATCATTTATCGCGTCGACGAACCGTTTTGTTTTTTCATCATTGTTGCGCACCTCCAGCGCAATCACGCCCTGGCCGCCAGCAGGAAGGAAGTCTTCGGTTGGCAAAATCTCCACGAAAAAATTCGTCGATTCGATTTGAATCGTACCGCTGGAGAGATCATGACCCAGCCGCTCCAAACCGGCGCGCGCCAGGACGATTCCGTCCCATTCGCGGTGCTCATGTAACTTGCGCAGACGCGTTGGGACATTGCCGCGCAGGCTTTTCAAGCGGACTGCGGGATGCTTCCGACGCAGCTGATGTTGACGACGCACACTTCCAGTCGCGATGTACGCGTCCCAGGACAAGGCAGCGAATCCGCCAGGATTTCTTGTGATCAAGACGTCGTCTGTATTTGCACGCGCGAGAGCTGCGCGCACCTCCAAACCGGGGACCGGTTCGCTCGGCAAATCTTTTGCGCTGTGTACGGCCACGTCGATTCGGCCTGCTATCAATTCGCGACCAATTTCCGCCGTAAACAAACCTTTGCGTCCCGCACGACGATCGTTCGGTTCCTCGGATTCCTTCGATGATTTCTCATCACCTTTCGTCTTGATGATCTGAATTTCGATCTCGATCTTGGGCCAGGCAAAACGCAACGCTTCCTCGACCATACGCGTTTGTGCGCGGGCCAACTCGCTGCCGCGCGAACCGAGAACGACTTTTTGGAACGGCGGTCTATAACTGCCGGTCGATTCGATCGGCGAAGATTCGGCGCTCATAAGGCATCGTTACAATTCCGATGCCTGCAGAGGACTTTCAGTGATCGGAGGATTCTCCGGTTTCGCGGGTAGCGCAATTGTATTCGCACCGCGCAAAAACGAATCACAAAAATCCGTCACGTGATCCGAGATGATTTCTTCGGCGGCGGCGATCTGCTGTCTGCGCAGCGTGAGCGATTGCTCCGCGATCGATTGCAATGAATCGATGTCGTAAAGATAAACGCCTTCCATTTCGTTCACCTCCGGCGCGACATCGCGCGGCACGGCAAGATCAATAATGAAAAGCGGTCGATCCAGACGCTCCCGAATCATGGGCGCGAGTTTTTCCTGAGTAAGCAGCGCTTCATTTGCAGCCGTCGATGAAATCAAAATATCAACTTCGCGACACTCCTCCAACCAGATCCCGAACGGAATCGCGCGGCCACCCACCAGAGCGACGAGATTGGCGGCGCGCTCGTCGGAACGATTGCTCACGCGCAGATCGCTCACGCCGCGAGAAATCAGCGCGCGCGCCGTGCGTTCACTCGTCTCGCCGGCGCCGAGGACAAGAACTTTCCGGCCGCTGAGCTCACCAAAAATTTTCTGCGCCAGATCCACCGCGATCGATCCGATGGAAACCGCGCCGCGCGTGATCTCGGTGCGGCTGCGCACTTGTTTCGCGACGCGGAATGCGCCTTGGAAAAGCCGATGTAGATAACGCCCGGCCCCACCCGAAGCGCGCGCCGTCGCATAAGCTTTCTTGGCTTGACCCAGAATTTCGGTCTCGCCTACGACCATCGAGTCCAAACCGGATGTGACGCGAAAAAGATGCTGCACGCATTCCTCGGCTTCGTAACGATAAAAACCAGATTCCACCTCGTTGGACGTGTTCGTCGTTTCGCGCAATAGGCAACGAGCGATCGTCTCCGTCGCGACCGGCGCTGGAGAAGCGGCGTAAACTTCGACCCGGTTGCAAGTAGTCAGGAGCAGAGCTTCGGCGCACCCGCTCATTTCGCGCAACGCGCAATCGACTGCCGGTTGTCCTGTGTAGCGTTCGATTGTCTCGACGTTCGCAGTGTGATGGCTAATTCCGACGCAGAACAAGTTCATCACATCGGAAGTCGTTGCGACACAAAGGTGATCCCCCACAACAATGAAACTGCGGCGCTAAATGCGACGACGCAGAGCGCGGCTACCCGTTTGGGCGCGAGCTGTCGAAGATGCCGGCCTTGCAAGATCGCGCCGTAAAGAATCCAGACGCCGATCGCCCAAACGATCTTCACCCGCGGCAAAGGTTGACCGGTAAAAAATCCGCTGACCAGACCCAGCGTATAAAGTCCGAATCCCATCCAAAGCAAGCGCGTCATTGCTGCAAAAAGATCGGTCAACGGCGGCAGATGATAAAACACGGAGTGCAATTGATGTGTTTTGAGCTGGCGCTCCTGCACGAGATACATGAGCCCCGCGACACAGGCGAGCGCGAACGCGCCATACGCGATCATGGAAATCGACGCATGAAATTCCAACCATGGGTTGACCGCCATCCGGGCAACCTGCGGATGATCGAT
>JBDUDH010000131.1:0-4640 GCA_040003015.1 Verrucomicrobiota bacterium
TGAAAATCGCGGATCGTGAGTTCGCATCGCGGCTGATCATCGGCACGGGCAAATTCGCTTCGAACGAGCTGATGCGCGACGCTTTGGAAGCGAGCGGCACGGAGCTGGTGACCGTCGCGTTGCGCCGCGCCGATCTTTCCGGGCGTGGCGATCCATTCGCGAACATCCTCGATTTTATCGACCCGAAACGTTTTCTGCTTCTGCCGAACACGAGCGGAGCGCGCAATGCCGCCGATGCGGTGCGTCTCGCGCGTCTCGCCGTCACCGCCGGATTGCCGAACTGGATCAAGCTCGAGATTCATCCCGATCCGCGCTATCTGCTGCCCGACGCGGTGGAAACGCTCTCGGCAGCGGAAACGCTCGTGAAGGAAGGTTTTATCGTGCTGCCTTACATCAACGCCGATCCAGTTTTGGCGAAACGATTGCAGGATGTCGGAACTGCGACGGTGATGCCGCTCGGTTCGCCGATTGGAAGCAATCGTGGGATCGAAACGCGCGCGCAGATCGAAATCATCATCGAGCAAGCGACAGTTCCCGTCGTCGTCGATGCCGGTTTGGGCGCGCCGAGTCAGGCGGCCGAAGCAATGGAGATGGGCGCCGATGCCGTCCTCGTGAATACCGCGATCGCGATCGCCTCTGATCCCGTCCGCATGGCCCAGGCATTCCGCAAAGCCGTGGAAGCCGGACGCGAAGCGCGCGAGATCGGCCTGGCCGAAGCGCGTCGGACCGCGTCCGCCACCAGTCCGCTGACCGCGCTTTTCTCTGAGTCGTAATTCGCTGACGAAACGAATTGCGGCAGACTATTGCTTCTCGCTCCGCGCAGTTTCCCCCGCGCCTGCGTCGTTGTAGAACTCAATGCGACGGCCACCCAGGCGGCTCACGAGTAGCCACCCATGTTCTCGCGCGAAATCGCGGAGTTGTTGATGAGTGAGCGACTGGAAAACTTTCATCTCGGCAGGATGGGTGATGAAATATTCAGGTTTGATCGAAAGCTCCTGCGCAATCTTGACCGCCAGCGCATCGAGTTTTTCTGTCATTGCAATTGAGAGCCGGAGGCAGCTTGCCGTCTCGATCGAGTCTCAGATGACGGCTTCCCTGGAGGTGGCGGAGGCAATTTCGACTTGCGGTTGAATCTGTCGCCAAGCGCTCGCTTGGCCTTTCGTTCCGGTGAAGGACCGCGCGCTTCCGGTTTGTTCATCATTCAGAGTGTCTTCAAATCGAGGCGGTTGTCACCTGTGGCGAAAATCTTTCAATCGCTTCGAGTCAGCATCCCCGATGACTGCTGAAACCGCTGGTTGACTGGCGCGATGGTTTCGATGCGCTAGGTTGCCGGGATGTTTTCCGAGACAATCGAGCTCCGCGGCCACATCATCGATTCACTGATTTTGCCCAAGGTGCTGGATGAGATTATCGCCCGCGGCGGCAATTTTAAGATCGACGAAATCAAGATCGGCGAAAATCGCGTCGACCAAAGTTTCGCGCGCATCGAAGTTAACAGTCCGACGCACGAAGGGCTTGACGACATTGTTCTGAGACTTCGCCAACATGGCGCTGAAGTGGTCGAGAAGAAGAGCGCGCGCCTCGCTCCGGCCCCTGCCGACGGCGTATTCCCCGAGGATTTTTACGTCACGACTAACCAACAGACTTTCGTCCGACTGGATGACGACGAAATCGAAGTGCAACCCCCGATCATGGACAGCGCAATCGTGGTTGATCGCGCTGCGCGCCGCGCGACAGCGACAAAATTCTACGGCATGAAGAGAGGCATGGAGGTGGTGGTAGGCCATCAAGGCATCCGGGTCGTGCCACGGCAGCGTTCCACGTCGCGCACCGATGTTTTTGAATTCATGGCGAGCAGCGTTTCGATCGAGAAACCGAAAAGCGCGGTGATTCGTGGGATGGCGCAGGAATTGAAACGCGCCCGCAAAGAGGGCGGGAAAATTCTGGTGGTGGCGGGACCAGCTGTTGTGCACACGGGCGCGTCCGAACATCTCGAGCAGCTGATCGAATGGGGCTATGTCGATTTGCTTTTCACCGGTAATGCCCTGGCCGTTCACGACATTGAGAACGCGCTCTTCGGGACGTCGTTAGGCGTTTTTCTCGAACAGGGCGCTCTCGCGGACGCCGGACACGAGAATCATATGCGAGCCATCAATGCGATTCGCGGCGCGGGCGGAATTGCCGCCGCGGTCGAGCGCGGAATTCTCCAGCGCGGCATCATGTACAAATGCGTGCAGCACGGCGTGGATTTTGTGCTCGCCGGATCGATTCGCGACGACGGTCCGCTCCCGGATGTAATCACCGATGCGATCGAAGCGCAGCAGGCAATGCGCGCAAAAATTGGCGGCGTCAGCATTGCATTGATGATGGCCACGATGCTGCATTCCGTCGCGGTCGGCAATTTGCTGCCGGCCACGGCCAAAACACTCTGCGTCGATATCAATCCAGGCGTGGTCGCGAAACTGACCGACCGGGGAACTTTTCAAGCGGTGGGGCTTGTTACCGATATCGAGCCGTTCCTGCGCGAACTGACCGGATGCATCGCAAGCAGCGAAAGTTCCGAGCAAAGCCAGAAGCGCGACGGCCAAGGCGCGACTCGTTAGGCGTCAATTTTCGGCTATGAGAAAATTGCTTCTTTGCCCGCCGGATCACTACGGCATCGAGTACGAGATCAATCCCTGGATGAGCCGCGCCCGCGGTGCGGAGGCGCCAGTCGCCCAGGCGCAATGGCGCGGGCTGCATGACAAACTTCGCAGTCTTGGCTGCGAGATCGAATTGATTCCGCCGAAACCGCGGCTTCCCGACATGGTCTTCACGGCCAACGCTGGCTTGACCGTCGGCTTGCGTTTCATCCCGAGCAATTTTCGCCATAAAGAACGCGCCGGTGAAGCGCCCTTGTTTGCGCAATGGATGGAGGCGCATGGCTACGAAATCCATTGGCTTCCGCCGGAACTTTATTTCGAAGGCGAAGGTGACGCGCTCTTCAGTGGTGATGTTCTTTTCTGCGGTTACAAATTTCGATCGGATGTAAACGCCCATCGCGCGGTCGCGGAAATGCTTCGCGCTCTGGTCATCTCGGTCGAGCTGGTTGATCCGCGTTTCTATCATCTCGATACCTGCTTCTGTCCGTTGCCCGATGGAGGTGCGGTCTGGTTCCCGAATGCGTTTGATGAATACGGACAGCGCACCATCCGCGATCACGTGCCGAATTTGATCGATGTGTCTGAGGAAGAAGCGGCTGGTTTTTCCTGCAACGCTGTCGTCCTCGACCACGAGATCGTCTTGCCGGAAGGCGCTCCCAATCTGGTCGCAACCCTGAGCGAGCGCGGCTATCGCTGCCATCCGCTTCCGATGACGGAGTTTTTGAAAGCGGGGGGCGCCTGCAAATGTCTGACCATGTTTATGCCGCAGCGGGACAAAGTCGCCTAACGAGTTGTTTCCGACGGGAGCCTGCGAGCGCGTTTACGATTTAATTCGCTCTCGATTTTTTCCAGCGGCAGGCAGTTCATTACGTCGGACTTTGTCAGCCAGCCTTTCCGCGCCACGCCGACGCCGAACCGTAGCTCCTGCAATCGCTCGGTGCGATGCGCGTCCGGATTGATGACGCAGCGCACCCCTTTCTCCTTCGCCAACTGCCACCAGCGCCAATCGAGATCGAGACGTTTCGGCGCGGCGTTGATTTCCATCCAGGTGCCTGTTTCCGCGGCGGCATCGAGCAGCGCCGGAATGTTCACTACGTAGGGCTCGCGCTTCAGCAGCAAGCGTCCTGTCGGATGCGCCAGCATGGTGATGTAAGGATTGCCGATCGCGCGAATGATCCGACGCGTCATTTCCGCCTCCGACAAATTGAAAGCCGAATGCACCGATGCCACGACGTAATCGAGTCCAGCCAGCGTTTCATCGTCGAAATCGAGCGAGCCGTTGCGCAGGATGTCGCATTCGACACCGGCAAAGAGGCGGAAATTTTTGAACCCGCCATTTAATTTCCGAATGGCTTTCACCTGTGTGCGCAACCGCGCACCATCGAGTCCATGCGCTTGAATCGAGCTGCGGCTGTGATCGGCGATGCCGAGATATTGCAGCCCGAGCGCCTGCGCAGCGGCGGCCATCTCTTCGAGCGTGTTGTGACCGTCGCTTGCTATCGTGTGACAATGAAATGTCCCGCAGAGGTCTTGTTGTTCGATCAGATGCGGTAAACGCTGTTCCGCCGCGGCTTCAATTTCGCCGCAGTTTTCGCGCAGCTCAGGCGGAATGAAGTCGAGTCCGAGCGCGCGATACAGTTCCGCTTCATCACGGATCGGCGGAATTTTCGAAGTAGCTTTTTTCTTTGCCGTCGCGGGATCCGAAGGCGCTTCGGCTAGGCGATATTCATTCAACGTCCAACCGCGCTGGAGCGCACGGCCGCGCAAGACGACATTGTGCTCCTTGCTCCCGGTAAAGTAATTGAGCGCGAACGGATATTCAGCCGGGCTCACCACGCGCAAATCGCATTGAATGCCGGAGCGCAACCGCACGCTCGTTTTGGTCGGTCCCTGCGCGATCATTGTTTCAACGAGGGGGTGCGCAGCAAAAAACTTCGTGATCGTCTCAGGCGCTTTCGTCGCGACGATGAAATCGAGATCGCGCACGATCTCTTTGTG
>JBDUDH010000032.1:0-4628 GCA_040003015.1 Verrucomicrobiota bacterium
AATTCCTTGTCGGTGGGCGAAAGGTCGATGTTCCATACGATCAGCTTGTGATCGGTAGTCACTTGGGCGGCGACCGGATCGAAAAGCGTCGCCGTCAGATCGGGACTGGCGGGCGTTTTGGTCAGCACTTATTGATCGACTTGCTTGTGGTCCGGGCAATTTGGCGGCGCCGCGAAAAACGTCTAAACAGCCGATTTATATGGATTTCAGCGAGAGCAGTTGCGGATAAGACCAAGCATGTGGGCAAATTCGTGCAAAATGACGCGCCGGAATTTCTTTGTCGGAGCCATTCGGCGGAAACTGCAGATCGGTGCCGATTTAACACCAATATCCGGTTTCCAAGAAAAAAAGACACGACGAATGCGCCGGCTCTTGAGCCGCAGTTCCCCGAGCCGGTTAATGGTAGAGCATGAAATAAACGAGCACGCCGGTCACAGAAACATAGAGCCAGATCGGCATCGTCCAGCGCGCAATCCGTCGATGCTTGTCCCAGCGCCGTTGGAATACAGGTACGAGTGTCGCGATCACGAGCGGCAGCGTCACAAAGGCGAGCAGAATGTGGGAAATCAGCATGGCAAAATAAAATTCCCTAACGAGTCCCTGCCCTGCGAAGTGTGAAGATTTTTCGCCGACGTGGGCGTGGTAAATAAGATAGCTGATCAAAAAGAAAGTCGATGAGATGACGGCGATAACCATGCAAACAACATGTCTCTGCCAGTAATTGCGGCGGATGTAGTACCAGCCCGAAGAAATAAAAACGGTACTCACAAAATTGAGCACGGCGTTCAGGGCGGGAAGGTCAGCGATCGTCATGTTGCAACTACTTTAGTCGGGATGCGCTGGAGCTGCAGGAAATCGGCCCGCTTGCTTTCAATGAGCCCTTTCGTAGGAGTGCACTCATGCCATCACCGTTGCTCGGCGCGCCGGAAACGCCACGGATTTATCGAGCGCGCCGACGACGCCCAGTGCTCCGACGCGCGCTAACGATTTCGTTGCGCTTGACCGTTATTGCGATCGTCGCAGCGATCGCCGGCAGCGGTTGGTATCTGGCCAAAAAAGGCTTCGGTCGAAAATGGCGCAAAACGATCGTGCAAGAATTGCATGATCGGGGAGTCGAAGCTTCGGTGCGCCGCCTGACGCTCGATCCTTTTCGCGGTCTCGTCGCAAAAGATGTTCGCATTTACGATTACAAGAAGCGCGAGAGGACGCTCGCTTTGATCAGCGAAATTTCGCTCGATATCAATTACGCTGCGCTGCTGCATCATCAGCCGTTCCTGAACGCGATCGACATTCGGAATGGCGAACTGACGGTGCCGTTGCCGAATGCAGCGGGGAATTCAACCCGCGCGCAATTAAGAGGATTTCGCGCCCACATTTATTTTCCGCCCGAGCAGATTTACGTGAGTCAGGCGGAAGGAATTTTCTGCGGGATGCGCGTTTCGGCGACGGGTCAGCTGATCAAGCGCGACAATTACCAGGCATCGGCGGAGACGTCGCCGGAAGAGGCGCACCGGCGGATGGAGATGCTGCTGCGGTTCGTGAACATGCTCGAGCAGTTTCGCTTTCCCGGAGCGATACCGCATCTGCAAGTGCGCTTTGTCGGCGATCTCTCGCAGCTCGAAGACGCGCGCGTCGAGGCGACGTTGCGTGGAGAGCGAGTCGCCCGCGACAATTACGAGGCACAGAATGTTTTTGCCGCCCTGGAATGGAAAGACCAGCAGCTCAGTTTGTCGCAGCTCACTTGGAATGATGGCGCGGGCAGCTTTTCCGGCCGAGGCAGCTGGAGCCGCCAGACGGGCGAGGCAAAGTTTCAGGCGCGCAGCAGTCTGCAATTGAAGTCGTTGCTCGAAGCCTTCGGTCTGGGTGGGATGCTCTCGGAAATGAAATTTAGCTCCGCGCCCCAGATCGAGACTTCAGGCTCGGCAAAAATCAATGCCAGCGAACACCAACTCGATGTGATTGGCCGCGTTTCGCTCGAGGATTTCGTTTACAAAACCGTGCCGTTCGAGAGTTTGACCGCGGATTTCGCGTGGAATGGCGATCGGATGATGCTGCGGGATATTCGCCTTCGCCATTCAACGGGGGAATTGGCGGGGGATCTTCTCGATCAGCCGAACGACTTTCGTTTGAACTTCCGGAGCTCGGTGATACCCGGCGCGCTGATGCCGCTCGCGCCATCCGCGTTCCGCGAATTTCTCGCTGAATGGGAATGGCACCAATCGCCGACTGTGCGCCTCGCGATTCGCGGCACAAGCCGCGATCCAGCGAGCTGGCGCGGCGAAGGTGCGCTCGGTTTGGAAAGAACACGCTTCCGCGGCGTTTGGATGAACAGCGCCCGCGCCGACGTCCGGTTCGGCGACCGTTCGATCAGCTTCGATAACTTTCGCGTCACGCGCGACGAAGGCGTGGGCTCGGGAAGCTTCCGCTATGATTTCGACAAGCACGAATTACTCATCGCAAACGTAAAGACGACCTTGCGCCCCGCGGATGCGATTTTTTGGATCGCCCCGAAGTTCTGGACAAATGTCGTGCCGTATAAATTTAATCAAATACCGAACGTCACCGCAGATGGCGTGGTGCAATTTGGCGGCGGGAAAGACACGCATCTTGAAATCGACATCGCTGCTCCCACGGGTCTCGATTACGTTTTTCTTGATAAGACGCTGCCATTTGCCCGTGCAGCCGGTCGATTACTTTTCACCAACGACCGGCTGCAAATCAGCGATCTCGAAGCCGGGCTTTTTTCCGGAAATGTCCGGGGCCTGGCGGACATTTCGCTCGCGCACGACGATCCCCACTACCGCGCCGAGATTCAGGTCGAGAAGGTCGATTTCCCGAGTCTAACCGATCTTTATTTCAAATATAAAACTTCGCAAGGTTCGCTCAACGGCAACTATGATTTCACGGGATCAGGCGGCGATCCGCGCTCAATGCGCGGCGACGTAAAAGTGAAAGTCACGAACGGGAATGTCTTTGCGATTCCGATTTTCGGCCCCATCTCAGATCTGCTTAACAAGATCGTACCCGGCGCGGGTTACAGTCTCGCTCATCAGGCCACCGCGTCCTTCACGATCAAAGATGGTGTCGCGCACACAGACAACCTGGACGTGGACGGAAAGCTCTTCCGCATGCTCGGTTACGGCGACATTCACTTTCTGGCTAACAAATTGGACTTCGACCTGCGCATCAACGCCAAAGGCGCACCCGGCTTTGTCCTTTTCCCAATGTCGAAGTTGTTTGAGTACAAAGGTGAAGGCAGTTTCACGAAACCGGTCTGGCGGCCCAAGCGACTGCCTAGGCAATTATTCCGACAGTAACAGGCGATTGAAGAAGATGTCGCCTCACTCTCGGCACTCCGAACCGGAGGAAATTCTCCTCGGCGCGCACATGTCGATCGCCGGCGGCGTCCATCGCGCGATTGAGCGATCACGTTCGATTTCCTGCACCACGATGCAGATTTTCGTGAAAAATAATATGCAATGGTTCGCGCGCCCGCTCACCCGAGAGGAAATCAATGCGTTTCTGAACCACGCGCAACGTGCGGAACTCGGTTCTGTTTTTGCGCATGCAAATTATTTGATCAATCTCGCCGCCACGAACCCGACGTTTCGCGCGAACTCACTGCGCGCACTGTCGGAAGAATTGGTACGCGCCGATCAGCTCGAGATTCCTTTTATCGTGTTGCATCCGGGCGCGCATCTCGGCGCCGGAGAGGAAGCGGGCCTCGAAAAAATTATCGCGTCGATTGACAAGATTTTTGCCGGCTTGCCAAAAATTAAAACGCGCATCGCGCTCGAAACGACAGCTGGCCAGGGTTCTTGTCTCGGAGAGAAGTTCGAACATCTCGCCTATATCATCAGCCGTGTGCAAAAGCCGGAACGACTCTGCGTTTGCCTCGATACCGCACACGTTTTCGCCGCGGGTTACGAAATCAACAACGAGAAATCAACGCAAAGGATGTTCGCCGAGTTCGATCGCGTGATCAGCCTGGATCGCCTGGTCGCGCTGCATCTCAACGATTCAAAAACGGCGCGAGGCTCGCGGGTCGATCGTCACGAACACATTGGCAAAGGCCACATCGGACTCGCAGCTTTTCGCTTCATCATGCGCGATCGCCGTTTTCGCAAAATCCCCAAAGTCCTGGAGACGCCGAAAGGAAAAGAGCTCGCAGAAGATATCGAGAATTTAAGAATCTTGCGCGATCTGATTTCGAAGCCGGCACCGAAGCGAGAAAGCTAGACTTCCCGACGGTGACCGGCGGAATCGTACTCGTAGACTTTGCCATCTTCCTCGCTGACAACCGTCTTGTGCGAACCGTCGCAATAGGGCTGATTTTTTGAAAGGCCGCACATGCAAATCCAGACGGATTTTTCCTGCGGCTTAATCTCGAGAGGTTTCTTATCGGATTTTACGACTTTGCGCATAACCCTCTATTTCAACAAGCGAATCGTTAGTGGGTAGCGATAAAGCCGCCCTTCGCTGGCGCGGATCGACGCGATGATGACGAGGACCACATTCAACAAATGTAGAATCGCGAGCAGCGCAAAACCAATCAACACCAAACAAAGAATGCCGGCTGCGACACTGTAGATGAACATGGAGATCTGAAAATTGAGCGACTCCTTGCC
>JBDUDH010000040.1:0-4578 GCA_040003015.1 Verrucomicrobiota bacterium
TTTGCGGACGCGCTCGAGGGCGAAATCCTCCACCACGACTAAGCCGCGGAAATTGGCGGAGCTGAGGCCGGTCTTTTTGTCGAAGCCATCACGTCAGGTTTCAAGGCTTCATCCCGCAGCGAGGTTGTTTTCCCTTCCTTTGGATACGCGATGCGACTGTGCATCATGTTCATGAGGGTAAAACGAAAACGTTCGGCGATGATCTTCAACTCGCGCAGCGTCAACTCGCATTCGTCGAGCTGATGGTCTGCGATTCGCTGATCGATCAGGTCAGTAACCAATTGCTCGATTTTCTGCGGAGTCGGTTTTTCCAAACTGCGCGATGCCCCTTCCACCATATCGGCCAGGCTGATGATCGCACTTTCCTTTGTCTGCGGCTTTGGGCCGCCGTAGCGAAAACTTTCTTTCGGCACCTCCGGAATGTCGTCTTCGCGCATCTTCATGATTTTCCCCCCGGCGCGCGCGTCTTCGAGTTGTTGCAATGCTCGCTTGTAGAAGTAATAAACCAGAGAGGTGCCTTGATGCTGTTGAATCACGTCGATCACCTGCTGATTCAGACCGTGCTTTAGAGCGAGATCCACGCCTTCTTTGACGTGTGCGATAATGATGAGCGCGCTCATCGTCGGCGCGAGATCATCGTGCGGGTTGCGCTCGAAGTTCATGTTCTCCGTGAAATAATCCGGCTTCACGAGTTTACCGACATCATGAAAGTAAGAGCAGACGCGGCAAAGCGTCGCATTAGCGCCGATCGCTTCGGCCGCAGCTTCAGCGAGATTCGCGACAACGAGACTGTGATGATAGGTGCCTGGCGCTTCAATCGTCATGCGGCGCAGGAGCGGATGATTCAGATCCGAAGCTTCGAGCCACGAAATGTCGGTGGTGATTCCGAACAGATGCTCCAAGATCGGCAGCGCCCCGCCCACGATCATGGCCGTGACGAGTCCATTGCCGATGGCGAGAGCGCTCTGCAATCCGATCATCGACCAATCAGTTCCGGCGGGGGAAAGCCAGTTGATCGGTCCGATCAAACCGAAGGTCAGCGAGAGCAGCCAGATCGCCAAACCAGCGCACAAGCCGGCGCGAATCAACTGGCTCCGTCGGCGCACCTGCAACGTCAGGTAAACGGCCGTGAATCCGCTGATCAAACCATTGACGAGCAGCGCCGCATCGATCTTGCTGACGAGAATACTCCCGAACAAACTGACGAAAACGGCGCCGTAGAGTCCGTGATTTCGGCCGAGCAAAACACACAGCACGAGGGGCGCGAAGGCGTACGGCGCGATCAATCCGATGGTTTCCGGTTTGAGAAAGGCGAAGCTGCCGCTATTACAAAGAATCAGTAGGAATTTCGTGATGGCGAGCTGCAGGTAAATCACGCCAAAGAGCATGAAGACGCGCGAATTCCGGCGAAATGTTTTCGGCTGGTTGATCCAAAGCTGCGTGATGGCGGTGGCCAGGAAAAGTATCGCGATAACAAAATTCTTCGTCGGCTCGGGTTGTTGGCCGGCAAAAATCAGCACGGCCAAACCAACGATGAAGCCGGCGAAGATCATTGTCTTGACAAAGGGCGCGAATTCGAGATTGCGCAGAATCTCGTTCGATGCGCGTCGCCGCCGCGTTTTGCCGGAGGCCAATCCTCTTTTAACGAGACGGCTCCTTCTTAGAAAATCGAGCATGTTTTTATTTGCGCGGGCTCGCTGTGTTTGCCGGCGAGCGGTGCTGTTGATACGCGTTAATGATCACCCGGACAAGCTCGTGCCGAACCACGTCGCGGTCCGTGAAATAAACGAAAGCAATGCCGACGACATTCTTGAGCGCTTGCAATGCCTCAAGCAAGCCCGAGCGCTTGTTCGCCGGCAAATCGATCTGTGTGCCGTCGCCGGTGACGACACATTTTGAGCGTGGGCCAATCCGCGTTAAGAGCATAAACATTTGTTCCGTGGTGGTGTTCTGCGCTTCGTCGAGAATGACAAATGCGTTGCTGAGCGTGCGGCCCCGCATGTAGGCGAGTGGCGCGATCTCAATTGTTTGTCGCGCGATGTAACGCTCGAGCTCGTCGGGCTCGAGCATGTCGTGAAGTGCATCGTAGAGCGGCCGCAAATACGGCGTGATTTTTTCCTGCAAATCTCCCGGCAAAAAACCAAGCGCTTCACCTGCTTCTACCGCCGGTCGAGTCAGGATAATTCGATCGACCTGTTCTTTTTTCAGCGCCGCCACCGCCATCGCGACAGCGAGATAAGTTTTGCCGGTGCCGGCGGGACCGAGGCCAAAAACGATGTCGTGTTTCTGAATTGCCTCGAGATAATTTCGCTGGCCGAGTGATCGCGCGACGATCGGCGGTTTCTTCGCCGAGGTGACGACTTTCGTGGTGAGCAAGTCGCTTAGATTATCATCGCGGGCCTCGGTCACGGAGTTGAGCGCGTAGTTAAACTCGTGTTTCTGAATGTCCACGCCACGCTGGCGGGCTTTCTCGAGTTGGTCGAAAACGCGTTCCGCCTTTTCTACTCGCGGGGCGTCACCTTCCAATTTGATCCAGCCTTCGCGAGTCGTCACTTTCACTCCTAGAGATTCCTCGAGATTTTTCAGGAGCTTGAAATCATTTGCGTAGAGCGACTGCACCGCGCGGGCATTTTCAAACTGCAACGTGCGCGTTTCAGTCATCTCGCAACCGGGACGTCGATGCCCGAGGATACCGTGCCGTGCCAACGCGTGTCAATTCCGCGCGCGTGCCGAAACGTGACGCGAATCTAGCGGAAGCCGTAAACCAGAGCCCAATGCGTTCGCTCTTCCGGCGATTGTTCGATCTCGACGATGACAAAATAACTGCCGGTGCTCTTCGGGATAACGTGGGCGCCAGCAAAATGTCCTTTTTGCCAGCCATCCGGCTGTTCGGCAAGCTTGCCGTCAGAATCGTAGACGTGCACGGAGATTTTCGCCCGTTCGATTTCGCTTCCAATCCAAAACCAATAATCGTTCCCCTTAAAAAGTTGTTGTCGGACCGCCTTCTTTTCACCGGAGCCTAAATCTCCGCCCCAATAATCTTCGCGAACCTGATAGCCTTCTTTCACGTACGGCTCAGCGGCCTGCAGGGCAAACGAATGCGCGTCATCAACAGAACCAAAGCTGGCCGTCGACAAAAGCGCCAGTATTGCGCTCAGATAAATCGGAAGACGAAAAATAGTGGACGAGGTCGCGTGCATCTGGATCGATTACGGGGTTCTGTTCACGATTCGTTCATCCAGATGGTTTGTGATCTGATTAATTCGCTTCACCGCACCGGGGGAAATCGCGACTGAGCCGTTATCAATCATTGGGCGAACTTCCACCAGGGAACTCTGAATTTCGTGCAGCAACGGCATTTTGAATTCCGGCATCCCGGAAAGTTTCCTCTCGAAATAAGCGAGCAAATCCGGCTGGTGAAGCAGCTCCGCGCCATCGACCGAGAAATGTTTATCAACGACCGCCGTGAGGATCTGCGTTCCGCGCAACCAGCCTCCCAGGCTAACGAGTTGAGACAGCTTCTCGTCATGGACTTCATTCATCGCCTGTTGCACGCTGTTCTGCGTCCGGTCCAGTTCCTGTCGCACGCTGTCCCAATTGCGCTTGTCCGCCGCCTCAGTAATCGCCTTCGCGTGCGGCAGGATCGAATTGCCTACGCCGATGCCCTTGGCCAAACCGACGACGCGTTGGCCGATCTCTTTCACCGTCGGCGCGTCTTCCGCCTGCACGGCAATGAAGCCATCCGCGATGACAGTTCCAAGGAGCAGTGCGATGCGCGGGCGTTCGGTGAAGTTCGTTCCTTTGTCAGTGCGGACATATTCCTTCCAGTTGACGCTCCCCAGTTTATTGAGCGCGCCAAAAATCTCATTCGGCAGCGGGACTACGACGTCCTCGATTGTTTTTGAAAGGCGTTTCACATCAACGCGGCGCGGAGCTTCCGCCGCCGGCGCACCGAATGCCAGTCCGACCAGCATCAGAAAAGCGAGTTTGAAAGGATTAGCGACAAATATCATTGGGGAGCTTCGACTGTTGATTTCAAGATCGTATTCAGGATTAGTTGGATACTCTATGCAAGCGGAAGAGCGGCACAAATCGGCCCCAACACGATTTTTATCAATGTTGAATCGAAATAACTCTCATTGCTGGTGGCATTAATGGAGACTCACTGACAGAAAATCTTCCATTGATGAATTCCGAGCGTTTCCAAAAAATCCTCGCGCGCGCTGCAAATAAACGCATCGCGGTCATTGGCGACCTCATGCTCGATGAGTTCGTTTGGGGAAAGGTCGACCGCATTTCCCCCGAGGCGCCGGTCCCGGTCGTAGAAGTAACCGGCGAATCTTTTTATCCCGGTGGCGCCGCGAACGTAGCGCGAAATCTCCGGGAGTTTATCGACAGCGTCTCCGTGATAGGATTGGTCGGCGCAGACGCGGGCGGACGGAAGCTGCGGAAATTGCTCAAGCAACGAGGCATCGATACGGGCAGCGTTATAGAAGGAAGCGACTTCAGGACCATCATTAAAACTCGCATCATCGCCCGACATCAACAGGTCGTGCGCGTCGATCGCGAACAAATCCG
>JBDUDH010000011.1:0-15443 GCA_040003015.1 Verrucomicrobiota bacterium
CATAACCTCGCTCCGACAAAGAAGATTACACTGCAAGGGTGGCAGAGTCCGAACAGAAGTCTCTTTCCGATCACTACGTCGACGACTGTCTCGGCGTCTCGTATCACTAGCTCCGGATCTTCGCTTGATACTTCGCTCAGTATGGGGTCGGCAAATATAGTCGCCTTAACTACTCCCTCCGCGCCCACGGTCGCTACGGACGGAACGGCGGGAACAACCACTTACAAATACGCGGTAACCGCGCTGAATGCAGATAAGACCGAGACCCTTCCGAGCGCGGAAACTACGATTGCGACAGGCAACGCCACACTATCAACCTCCGGCTATAACCGCGTTACTATCACCCCAGTTACCGGAGCTGGCAGCTATAACGTTTATCGCACGGCCAGTGCGGGCACGCCGGCCAGCACGGGGCTGATCGGAAACACTTTGCGAAACTTATTTTTAGATACAGGCATTGCGGCAACGACCGCTGCGCCGACAGTTAATAACACCGGAACGCTCGCAGTGGGCGGGACAGCTTCGTTCGGCGCTGGGGTTCGCAGCAATGCAGTCACCTTCGCGAACGCTATCACATCCCCCGTAGAAGGCACGATTCAATCTTTTACCGACTCAACAACAGCTACATGGGGAGCAACCATCACGGGCAGCGGAGCAAATCACGTTCTGGGCTACTATAACGGAACTAACTGGACAGTAATTGGAAAATGAGCGATCCAATTCTTAATTACGGGGCTACGGGTCAGGTAGCGGTGCCAATCGGGGGGTAAACACGCCCGTAGCGAATGGACTTGTTAACCGGTGACCTGAATGCAGCTGGTTTCACGATAACAACGTTTGTTTATTTGGTGTCTCCGTTGCAGACGAGAATCCACGGCGATCAAGTGTGATGATATTGGGGAACATTCGTTGGAAAAAATCCTGCAGACCGGCTAGGCAGCAATCACGAGTGCTCCTGACACCGGACGCCATTTAGACAAGTGTTCGAAACGAAAAAACTGCGTGCGAATATAAATTCGTGTTCCCAAGCGGGATCCGAGGTGGTGCGCGGTAGAGGTTTCGAACCTCTGACCCCTACCGTGTCAAGGTAGTGCTCTACCACTGAGCTAACCGCGCGTTGTTTGGTGAGACTGGATTATGGGCTGCGCGGAGTTGATTGGCAAGCGAAGGCAAGCGCAAGCGAAGTGCAACGGACGCAGCTGACGGTTGCGATTTTCGTAGCTAGAAAGCGGGTGACCGCTGTGGGATCCTCGCCCTCTCGCGGCTCGGATGACCGAGAAGCAGGCCTGCGCTCAAAGTTACGCCCGCGGGCTTAGCGGCGTCTTTGCAGCGGCCTTTTCAAACCGTAATGAGCCCTTTTTCCAAAATCTGATCAAGCATCTTGCCGTCGGGATAACGGGTAATAATGGATAATCGGCAGCTCGGGATCGATTTCCTTGGCCGCGTCATAGACGTCATCGGCCGGAACCTCCGGCAATTTCAGATCGAGAAAAACCAGATCGAAATGTTGTTGTCGAGCGCTTCCTCACCGTGTCGACGACGTTCGACGTGAATGAAGGCTGTCGATTGAACAGGCTGGTGCTTCCCGCAGAAGCAAATCCGCATCTCTACATCGTCGCTGGACAATAATCCCTGCGAGGTTCACTATTCGCAACTTCATGAGCGCGCTATTTTTCAAACGGTTCCTGAAAAGGCCGTTTCAAATCGCCTCGATCATGCCGAGCTCGAAAACGCTCGTCGACCGGGTTGCCAGCAAAATGGATTTCAGCCAGCCGCGTGTGATTGCTGAATATGGTCCGGGCGAAGGAGTGCACTCGCGCGAACTGGCGCGCCGGATGGATGCGGATTCAATGCTCCTTTTATTCGAACTCGACCAGGCCTTTTCCCGCGATCTGAAGCGCCAGTTTGCCGATGATCCGCGCGTGCATGTGATTCATGCCGACGCCGCGACCCTTCCCGATGAGATCAGGCGACGTCGCATCCCGCATTGCCACTACATTCTTTCCGGCATTCCCTTCAGCATTCTCGAAATCAATAAAAAGCGGGCGCTGCTGGAGAAAACGCACGACGCGCTTGCGCCCGGCGGCAGCTTCATCATCTATCAGGTGACAAACGAGCTTCGGCAGCACGCGACGTTGTTCGATTACGCCGAATCGGAGTACTGCCTGCAAAATATTCCGCCGATGTTCATCACCGTTTTCGAAAAGGCGAACAGCCGCAATGGCCATGCGCCTTCCGCGATGAATACGTCGCGCGTTTCCGCCAATCACTCTGCATGAGTTCGGGCCGGACCCGCATGGAAAAGGATTCGATGGGCGAGATGTCCGTCCCGGAATCTGCACTTTACGGCGCCTCGACGCAGCGGGCGGTGCTGAATTTTCCGGTGAGCGGTTATCGTTTTTCGCGGCCCTTTATTCGCGCGCTCGGTCTGATCAAATGGGGCGCCGCGCAGGCGAATCACGATCTTGGATTACTCGATGCGAATCGTTGCGCGCTCATCGTGCAGGCAGCGGAAGAAGTGACCGAAGGCAAGCTCGACGAGCACTTCCCGCTCGACATTTTCCAAACCGGTTCGGCGACCAGCACGAACACCAACGCGAACGAGGTCATCTCGAATCGCTGTTGTCAGCTCGCGGGCAAACCGATCGGCGCGCGCGATCCAGTTCACCCCAACGACCATGTCAATATGGGGCAGTCGAGCAACGACGTCATTCCCTCCGCCATCCACATCAGCGCAGCGGAACAGCTGAAAAATTGTTTGTTGCCGGCACTCGAAAAATTACACGGCGCGCTCGATGCGAAGGCGAAAGAATTTTGGGACGTCATCAAAATCGGTCGCACCCATTTGATGGACGCGACTCCGGTTCGGCTCGGCCAGGAATTTAGTGGTTACGTGCAGCAGGTCGCCTACGGAAAAGAACGAGTCGAACGGTCAATCAGCGTGCTTCAGGAACTCGCGCTTGGCGGCACGGCTGTCGGCACGGGATTAAACCGGCATCCCGATTTTCCGGCGAAAGTGATGCGACACCTCGAGCAACGGACCGGTATCCAATTCCGCGAAGCGCGAAATCATTTTGAAGCGCAGGGCGCGAAAGACGCGCTCGTGGAAACGAGCGGACACTTAAAAACGGTCGCGGTCAGCCTTTTCAAAATCGCGAATGACATCCGCTGGCTGAGCAGCGGTCCACGCTGCGGAATTGGTGAGATTCAGTTGCCCGCGACGCAACCGGGCAGCTCGATCATGCCCGGGAAAGTGAACCCCGTTCTTTGCGAATCGCTCATGATGGTTTGCGCGCAAGTGATCGGCAACGACGCGTGCGTCACTTGGGCGGGCGCGAACGGAAACTTCGAGCTCAACGTCATGATGCCGGTGATGGCGCACAATCTCCTCGAGAGCATCCGCCTGCTCGCGAATGTCTGCGAGGTATTCGTAGAAAAATGTGTAAGCGGCATCACGGCCAACGAGGAACGATGCCGCGAGCTGGTCGAGCTTTCCATGGCGATGGTCACGAGTCTCGCGCCCAAAATTGGTTACGACCGCGCGGCCGAAATTGCGAAGGAGAGCGCAAAAACGGGGCGGACGGTGCGTCAACTTTGTCGCGAGCGAAAAGTTTTACCGGAGGAAGAATTAGATCGCGCGCTTGATCCGATCGGCATGACCGGGCCAGGCGGCGAAGGTTCGGCGGGCGGGTAAAAGAGCGATTTTGTTGCTCTCCCGTTCTGCCAGCATTTCTTTTCGACATGGTTGCCAACGTCAACGGTCCGCATTTCTCGGGCGGCGCGAATATCGCGATTAAATGTCCAGGCCACAGTTATGAACAGACGATCGCGTTTTACCGCGACACGCTCGGTTTACCTTTGATCGAGGAAGAACCGGAAGGTTGTATTTTCCAATTTGGGCCGATGCGGCTTTGGATCGATCGGGTGCCGAACCTGAGTCATCCTGACATCTGGCTCGAGCTCGAAACCAACGATACGGAAGCGGCGGCTTCGTACTTAAAGATCAACGGCATCGCGCGGCGCGACGAAGTGGAACCGCTCCGCGAGGATTTCGATGGCTTCTGGATTTCCGATCCGGCCGGCGTGATCCATCTTGTCGTCGGTCATGAAGAAACGTGATTGGGCTTTTGGTTTTTCTGCTCAGCTGCTCATGGGTGTCGGAAGCGATCCGTCCGATTGACGCGGCCTCCCCTCAAGCAAAGATGGATCGACAATCCGTCGTTACGCAGTTCGACACGCTCCTGCCGCTTGCAGTGCAGTGGGCCACAGAACAAGAACAGCGAATCTTGCGCGAAGGCGTTCCGCTGTCCGAAAGCGAAATCGCGGATGCAAAAGCGGTCGGGGTTCGAGAACCGCAGCGCGTGCGCTTGTTGCAGGTAGCTAGGATTCCCCGACCGTCGGACCCGCAGCTCGCCGCGGCGGCAGATGCAATTCAGTTTCTTTCCCCGACGACTCGCGGTCTCACTCTCAACTACGGCATCTTTATTCAATCAGACTGCTGGGGGGAGCGATTATTAGTCATTCACGAACTTGTCCACACCGCGCAATATGAGCAACTCGGGGGAATTTTGCCTTTCCTGCGCAAGTACCTTTTTGAATGTATCACGATCGGTTATCCCGAAGCGCCAATGGAAAAAGCGGCGACGGAGATGGCGGCCCAGCTTGGTTCTCGCTAAAAGCCTTCACACCCTTTGATTGCATTCTCCGTAATCGCTCGTGGCGATTGGGATATTTGGCGGCGGATGATTGTCAATTCCATTGACCGATATGCAAACCAACGATAACGAGATCGCGCTCAACCCCATCAAGCTGCGCGATCCGCGGCAAGAGGCCCCATCGTTCGAACCCCAGCTGCTCGAACAAGCGCAGACTGGGTTCGTTATGGCCGAAGATGCAACCGACCAGCGCGCTGATCTCGAGGCTCGGTCCGCGCTCGATCGCTTGCCTGAGCAAATGCCGTCCAATGCCATGACGCCGGAAATTTTCGGCCACATACACGCTCACCTCCGCCGTCCCGCGATAAGCGCAGCGCGTAATGAAGGAATTAAAACTAAACCAGCCGGCGATCGCACCCTCGATTTCAGCCACCCAGAGTGGATGCCCGTCCGGCGAATGTTCGCGAAACCAAGGCAACCGGCCTTCGATCGTCACCGGTTCCAATTCAGCGGTCACCATCCGTGTGGGAATGGTCGCGTTGTAAATTTCAACGATCGCCGGCAGATCTGCTTCCAGCGCGTCGCGGATAATCATGCTGCACGCGGCGCGGTCAGCGGCGCCGCTGCGGTTTTGAAGAAAATGTTTTCGAACGTCGACTGAAACGAGCCAGCTTCCGTTTGCCCGATCCGAAATCGTGGACTGATCTCCGTTTGTCCGGCGCAATAGACCTCCAATTCCGTGCGCTGACATTTTTTCAGCAATAGACCCACGGCATTCGCCGCGCGCCCCGGTGTATTGCAATCGCGACTTAAATGACCGAGCACAACGCGCTCGATTTTTCCCGGTAACAATTGCTCGATTACTGCGGCTGCCGCGGTGTTTGAAAGATGGCCGTGTCGCGATTGAATGCGCTGCTTCACCGGCCAGGGGCGGTGTGGATCGTCCTGCAAAAGTTTTTCGTCGTGATTGGTCTCGATCACGAGGGTCCGGACTTGACGCAAACGCTCGACAATTAAACGTGTGGCGTACCCGAGATCAGTAATGAGGCCGAGTCCACTGTTACCCGCGTGGAAAGCGAACCCGACCGGATCGACGGCGTCATGCGGCACCGGAAAAGTTTCCACCGTGATATCGTAAATCGAAAAATCGGCGCCGGTGCGAAAAATGCGCCAATTACGATGCGCGCCTAACGAGTCGCAGCCATAGCGAATCGCTTCCGCGGTAAACGCGTTGCAATAAATCGGAACCTGAAATTTGCGGCACAACACTTCGAGGCCGCAAACATGATCGCCGTGTTCATGCGTCAAAAGCACGCCATCGAGCTGTTCCGGCGTCACTCCGCAGAGTGCCAGCCGCAAGACGAGTTGACGGGCGCTCAATCCGCCATCGACCAGAATCCGGCAATGATCGGTCGCGATCAGCGCGCTATTTCCGGCGCTGCCGCTGCCGAGCATCGTCAAACTGAACACGTGTGAATCATTAGCGGAGCCGATTGGATTTCACAAACGGAAATGAAGCGAGAAAAGGTGGCACAGGCTTCTAGGCTGTGAGGTCGCGGCCTTTTTCACAGGCAAGATGCCTGTGTCACACTTGCGGATTCAGTGGGCTGCATCCATCAAAGCGAGGATGCGCTGCTTTTTTGCCCCGTACTCGAGCGATCGAAACCGGCGAATTTCGTCAAGCCGACGCAAACCGTTAAGCGAATCGAGATAATCGGTGTAAGTGGCGGCGAGTTCGGTCGTTTCCGAATATCGCCTGCGCAAATTTTCATCGCGAAACCCGCCGGGATTTTTGGATTCGAATAAATGAAAGCGCAACCAGCGGCGATCGGTGCGCGAAACCTTTTGAGTTTTTCGGAAGAAGGCCACGAACAACAAAAGGACGAAGTAAGTATCGACCTGCGCTTGCAGCTCCAGATTTCGCGCAAAATCTTCCGAATCGATTTGGCGGCGGCCAATCTTGAACTGCAGTGCGGCGTGCAGCGCATGATTGATTTCCTCCACGAACATAATGAGCGAACTGATGTTGCGATCGCTCAGGCCGGCGCGCGGATCATGTCGCTCGAGCTGTTCGATCAACCAGCGCGAATAATAAATGCCGACGTAGAGTTGATCGTCCGCGGTGCGGAGAAAGGTTCGCGCCAATTCGCTCAGCTCGCGCGCGGAGGCGCCGGCCAATCGCGTGAGTTGCCCGCAACGTCCCTGATCGATCAGGCAATCTTCAAGATTAATGCCGACCTGTGCGTAAGTGCGCTCGAAAAGCCGCTGAATCTGACTGAAAAGAGTCTGGTTCACAAATGAAGCGAGCTGCTGCCATCGTCATCGAGGGTGAGCAATTGATCGGATAGTTGGTTGAGCGCGAGTCGGACATCGCGAAAGCGCTCGGCCAACTTCTCGTAAACATCGCTCAGCTCGCAGCGGCGCGCGGTCGAGTGAGAGGCGACGAGCTGGTAATTAGTGCGCCCGATCTGCTCGTAAAAATTCATGTCGGGTGCGCCGCGTAGGCTGCGGCGCTGGGTGTTCTCGTGAAAAATGCCGCTGATAAAGAGCGAATAATTTCCGACGTGCGCCCGGAGAAGAAACGTTTGCTCGGATGTCGCCCGGGTCAGTGCGATCAACATGTCGGAAATATATTGCCGGCCGCGATCTTCGCGGTTGAGAGGCGATTGCATTCCATTCGCGCGCGAAAAAGTTTCAAGCAACGACGCGACATAATCGCAAAGCTTGCGATCGGTCATTCCAGCCTGTTGCAAGACGTGTCGCGCGAGCACGTAAAAATAAAAGTGCGACGAAATGCAGAGATGACTGGCATTGGACAAAATCGCGTCAACGAGTCGCGGATGATCCAGCACGCTATCGCGCGTTTCCGCGTCGCTCAGAAGATCGACCAGCGAAACATGGTCGGTTTGCGACCGCGCCAGCGTCCGCACGATGAACTCGAAATCCGCGGCGGTAAACCGCGCCCGACAATTCGCCTGGATCATCGAGTTCGAAGTATTAGCATCGGGCGTGCCGTTGGCAAGCTCGACAATTGCAGAACGAAAATGTTCCCGCAGGTAATATCCTGCTTGTTCGCTCACGGTCAGATCAGATACGCTCCCCGCGCGGATGAAATGGGCCCGCGTTATCACAGTGGCGACCACGCTCGCGCTTTTGCCGAACGCGCGGATCCTGGCCAATGGCGGCGCTTGGCAGACCGGTGTGCCGGGGACAGGCAATGGAGCTGCCTCCGACGCGAGTCATTTGACCAACGTGACGATCGTGGAAGAGAATCTCGCGATCGATCTCCACCAGGAATTCGCCGCGGTGGAAGTGCGTTAGCGGATGCATAACAGCGGTCCGCGGGTCGAACAGGATTTCTTTTTTCCGGTGGAACGTTGGGCCGCGTCCGGGGACCGCTCGATTATTACCATGCGCGACCGATCGTGTACTCGTTAGGCAATCTTGTCTTCGACGGCGCGCCAGAAGTGACGAGCTGGAATAGTGGCGAGCTTCTCGAAGTAAACGTGGGTCGTGCCGGCGCCAAAGAGGCTGTAATCCGATTAGTCCCGGTAGAACTCGATGCACGCGGTTTTCCGCGGATGACCGACGCGGAAGACGATCAAACGCGAGGGAAAAATCTCCCAACAGCCGGCGCCGCTTTCTCGCGCAACCCGGTGCAAGGCGCTTCGAAGAAATGGTAGAGGAACGCGCTCAGCGCAATCGCGCCGCCAATTTGCAGCGCGAAAGAGAAGAGGGCCTGCCCGAGGGAGGTCTTTCTCGTTGTGGAAAAACGAGTGCGTCACGATTTGGAAAACCGGCAGATGGACAGATAAATTCGGTACGACCAGAGCGCAATGTGGCGGAGTCCCCGCCAGGTGGGACAGCATGTTCTCAAGGTAATGCTGGATCCCGGCGGGCCGTCTTGAGCACGCGCAGTGTCCGCAGCTCCGACTCGTTAGGCGAAAAAGAAGAATCAGAAACGTTCCGCCTCCAACGCTCAACGCCCAACGTTCAATAAAGAGACTGGCGGAAGGGGTGGGATTCGAACCCACGGTGAGTTTGACCCCACGCTCGATTTCGAGTCGAGTGCCTTAAACCGGACTCAGCCACCCTTCCATTGCGCCACCGCACCCGGCAGCTCACCAGATGGCTAATTATAGATGGGCCGGATCGTTTGCAAACTGGAAGACGTTCTAAAAGAAAGGGAGGCTGAGGAAAAATTGGTCGACGTTCGAAACGCACCGTGGGTGGCCAATTCCGGCACCAGTCGCGCGCAAAAAACGGCGAAAAATCATCGCGCAAGTAGTTTTCTCCTATGAAAAAAATGTTACAATTTTCGGCTTGCCTTAGCGACTCCTCGCACCGCATCTTGTATACCCGTAGCTCCGCTCCCCCGTATGTTGTTGTTAGACCCTATTCACAAGATGTTCGCAGGGGCTGTCCTGCGTTAATTCACAGCTATTAACAACCTTAACCAGCTGCTCCGTCCATGATCCAGCTCAAACCAGGCATCCCGCCTTCCAGCCTAACCAAAGACCGCAAGTCCCAGCGTCGCAAAACCGCGACGAAAAAAAGCGGCGGCCTGCGTTTCGACCGCGTCTTTAGCGACGCCGAAGTTTCGCCCTTCGATCAAATCGAGTGGGAGCGTCGTACGGCTGAGATCACGGACGACAGCGGGAAAGTGATTTTTAAGCAGGAAGAAATCGAGGTGCCAAGAAGCTGGAGCGCATTGGCGACGAAAATTGCGGTCTCGAAATATTTTTACGGCGACATCACGAACGGAACCGATCCACACAAAGGCGGGCGCGAAACTTCAGTGCGGCAACTGATTCATCGCGTCACGCGCACTATTACCGATTGGGGAATAGCCGATAGTTATTTTGCCGACACGCAAACAGCGGAAACATTTTACAACGAGCTGACCTGGCTCTGCGTCAATCAGCACGGGGCCTTTAACAGCCCGGTTTGGTTCAACATCGGTCTCCATCATCAATACGGCGTCGGGAAAGGCGCGGGAGCCGGTAATTATTTTTACAATCGGCAAACGGGCGAAGCCGAGCGCGCGTCGACGCAGTACGAATACCCGCAGGGCAGCGCCTGTTTCATTCAAAGCGTGGACGATACGATGGAAGACATCATGCGGCTGGCTATGAGTGAGGCGATGCTCTTCAAGTACGGCAGCGGCACAGGCAGCGATCTTTCATCACTTCGGAGCACGCGTGAAAAACTGAGCGGTGGTGGCAAACCGAGCGGGCCGCTTTCGTTTCTGAAAGTTTACGACCAGGTCGCGAACGTGGTGAAGAGCGGCGGCAAAACGCGGCGCGCGGCGAAGATGAACACGCTCAAGGACTGGCACCCGGACATCGAGGAGTTCATCGACGCGAAACAGAAGGAAGAGAAGAAAGCCTGGGCGCTGATCGAGCAGGGTTACGATGGCAGTTACAACGGCAACGCTTACGGCTCGGTCATGTATCAGAATGAAAACCTGAGCGTGCGGGTGAGCGACGAATTCATGCAGGCGGCGATCGAAGGCCGTGAGTGGTGGACGTATCGGGTGCGCGATGGTCGGCCGTGCGAACGCAAGGAAGCGCGCACGTTGTTGCGCAAAATCGCCGAGGGCACACACGTCTGCGGCGATCCCGGGATGCAGTTCGATACGACGATCCACAAATGGCACACTTGCAAGGGGACGGACCGCCAGAATTCGACCAACCCCTGTTCGGAATATCTCTTTCTCGATAACACTGCCTGCAATCTGGCCTCGCTCAATTTGATGAAGTTCAAGGACGCCGATGGCGAATTTGACATCGAGCGATTCAAAGCCGCGGTCCGCATTTTTATCACCGCGCAGGAAATCATCGTCGACAACGCGAGCTATCCGATCAAGGAGATCGCGGAAAATTCACACATCTTCCGCACGCTCGGCCTCGGTTATTCCAATCTCGGTTCGCTCATCATGAGCTACGGCTACGGCTACGATAGCGTGGAAGGTCGCGCGCTTTGCGGGGCGATCACGGCGATCATGACCGGCGAAGCCTACGAGCAGAGCGCACGAATGGCACGAGCGATGGGACCGTTTCCCGGTTATCGCGACGCCCGTTGCAGCGGAGTGGCGAAACCGGTCGCGAAAAATAATGTCGCCGCCATGGGGGAAGTGATCGATCTGCATCGCGCGTCCGTGAGCGAGATTCCCGATCACGAGGAATTTGGCTTCCTGAAAAGAGAGGCCGCCAAAGTATGGGAGAGCGCGGCCGAGCTGGGCAAACGCTACGGTTATCGCAATGCGCAGGTAACGGTACTCGCGCCGACCGGCACGATCAGTTTTCTGATGGATTGCGACACGACCGGGATCGAGCCGGACATCGCGCTGGTGAAATACAAGCTGCTCGCCGGCGGCGGCATGTTGAAAATCGTCAACCAAACGGTGCGGCCGGTGCTCGAGAAGCTCGGATACAACTCCGAAGAAATCGAGCGCATCATCGCACACATCGATGTGTTCGATACGATCGAGGATGTTGCGAATGGTGATACAGGCATCCTGCCTGCGCCTGACGGCACCACAGGCAAGATGCCTGTGCCACTCGTTTGCGCAGGCCTGAAGCCGGAACATTTGCCGATCTTCGATTGCGCATTTAAGCCACACAAAGGCGGGCGCAGTCTCAGCTACATGGCGCATTTGCGAATGATGGCCGCGGCGCAGCCGTTCTTGAGTGGCGCCATTTCAAAAACCGTTAACATGCCAGAGGCAGCCACGGTCGATGAAATCATAAGTACCTACGTGGAAGGTTGGCGGCTCGGTCTGAAATCAGTGGCCATCTATCGAGATGGTTCAAAACGATCGGCGCCACTCAATACGCGCAAAACGAAAGACATGGGGACGGCGGACGATGTCGATCTTTCAACTGAAAAACTCAAGAATCGCATCCTCGAGTTGGAAGAAGAACTGGTCATGCTGCGAAATCGCGTCGACCAACCGACGCGGCATCGCATGTCGGAAACTCGGATGTCATTGACCCACAAGTTCGAAATCGCGGGTCACGAAGGTTACATCACGGTGGGCTTGTACGAAGATGGCCAGCCGGGCGAGCTTTTCATCCACATGGCCAAGGAAGGCAGCACGATTGGGGGTTTGATGGACACCATTGGCACGCTGACTTCGGTGGCATTGCAATATGGCGTGCCGCTCGAAAGCCTGGTGAAAAAATTCGCCTACCAGCGATTCGAGCCGAGCGGCTTCACTAAAAATCCCGATATCCGCAATGCGAGCAGCATCACCGATTACGTCTTTCGCTGGCTCGGCTGCCAATTCATCAAAGGCTACAAGGAAGCCACCTCGCCGTCGCGAAGTCATCCCGAGTTGCCGCTCAAGGAAATTCCCGACATGGAGAAAAAGGCGGTCAATCGCCCGGTCGCGGATCTTTCGCGCACTGCGGAAAAGGAACTGATCGACGTGATCACAAACGATTCGCCTGCGGAGGGTAATCCGAAGATCGCCGGGAATGGCGCCAGCTACGCCGATCGCGTGAAAGAAGCGCTGGGCAATATGTTCATGGACATCATCTGTTCGCATTGTGGGAGCAACAAAGTGATCCGGGCCGGCGCCTGCGGCGTCTGCACCGAATGCGGAACGAGTCAGGGGTGCAGTTGATCGGCCAGGATCGGACGTGAAGCTGTACAAAATTAACTTTGAAAACGGCACCGACGATTACGTCGAGGCCGATACGTATTCCAAGATCGATCGAGAGTTTGTCTTCTTTCGAGCAGGCTCGTCGGTCCCGGATGTTTTCTTCAAAGCCGACGGCGTGGTCAGCGTCAATGTCGCATGCAACGATCTGGATGCGGCCCTGGGACAAAAAACCGGCGACTCCTATTAGCGTCTGCCATCCAAAAAATCGAGAAATTCAAGATTATTTCCGGCGGTCAAACTGGCGTTGATCGCGGCGCGCTCGACGCAGCGCTCGATTCGAACGCGCAATGCGGCGGATGGTGTCCAGCCGGCCGGCTCGATGAAAATGGACGGATCCCTCAACGTTACCCACTTACCGAATTGTCCTCTGGCGGGTTTAGCGAACGAAGTGCGAGGAATGTCGCCGATTCCGACGGCACACTGGTCATTTACGCCGGCGCGCTTGCTGGCGGGACGCGCGAAACGCTGGCCCGCTGCGTCGAGTTCGCCAAGTCTTACGCCGCAATCGATCTATCATCAATCTCAATCGAGCGTGCCATCGATCTAGCGGAGCAATTTGTTTCGAACCATCAGCTGCGTGTTCTCAATGTCGCCGGGCCCCGCGCCAGCGAATGGTCCGAGGGTTATTCACATGCATATGAAATTGTCAGCGGACTATTGCGGCGGCTCAGTGGACAGATGACCGGCACTGGCTACAGTGCGTGACTCCCATTCCGCGGTGGACTCATTAATTTTCCTATGACGCAAACTGAAGCCGAGATTCAGCGGCAGAAAGAAATAAAGCAGGCGGAAGAACTACTTTTCACCGGCCGGCAGGAGATGGGCTTTGCCAAAGGGCTGTTCCTCGGGCGGTTCGTCGCGGACTGGACGATGCCGTATCCGAAATTTTCGGCTGCGCAGCAGGCGGAAGTGGATCAGGCAATCGCGGAAGTGCGACAATTTCTCGATGACAAACTGGATCCGGTGGCGATCGACCGGGATGCGAATATTCCGCGCGAAATCATCGACGGCCTGGGTCGCATCGGCGTGCTGGGGATGACGGCGCCGAAAGAAGTTGGTGGCCGCGGATTTTCGCAAATGGCCTATTGCCGCGTGCTGGAAGAAATCGGGGCGTGCGACGCTGCGACGTCGGTTTTTACGAATGCGCATCATTCGATTGGTATTCGTGCCTTATTGCTCTTCGGTACTCGTGAGCAGAAGCAACAATGGTTGCCGAAGCTGATGAACGGCGAGCAGTTGGCGGCGTTCGCGTTGACAGAATCTGAAGCGGGCTCCGATGCGGCCAACGTTCAAACGGAAGCGAAGCCGAGCGAAGACGGCACGCATTTTATTCTCAACGGCGAGAAGCGATACATCACAAACGCATCGATCGCGCAGGTGCTCACGGTGATGGCGCGAACGCCGGTGCCGGGAAAAGAAGGGAAAACCGCGATCACCGCATTTCTGGTCACGCCGGACATGGCGGGTTTCACAATGCTCGAGGCGCGAATGCCGAAACTGGGGATTCGCGGCACGGCCACCGGCCGCTTTGCCTTGCGCAATGTGCACGTTCCAAAGGAAAATATTCTTGGCCCGGTCGGCAAAGGTCTGCGGGTTGCATTGACGGTGCTCGATTTCGGCCGCACCACGTTTGGAGCCTGCTGCACGGGCGCGGCAAAAACTTGTTTGCGGCTCGCCATCGAACACGCGAACACGCGAAAACAATTCAAAAAAACGCTGGGCGATTTCGATTTGGTGAAGAAGAAAATCGCGCGCATGGCGGCCGATGTTTACGCGATGGAAGCGATGATGAACGTCACCGCGTCGCTGATCGACCGCGGACTCGAAGATTACATGATCGAGACCGCGATGCTGAAAGTCTTCACGACCGAGCGACTTTGGGACGCGGTGAACGACGCGTTTCAAATTCATGGCGGCTCCGCCTATTTCGACGACAATCCGATGGGCCGGATCCTGCGCGACGCGCGCATCAACCAGATCGGCGAAGGCAGCAACGAAGTACTCATCTCGTTCATAGCGCTCGTCGGGATGCGCGGTCCGGGAATGGAGTTCAAGGAGATTTACGACACGCTGATGAAACCGTGGCGGCAGGATCGCGGCAAAGCATGGAGCGCGGGGCTGAACCGGCTCGGCGCTGCCGTCCGAATCCCCGATGTGCCCGTGAAAAGCGATCAGCTCCGAGCGCATGCCAGTCGATTGGGTCGCGCCATCTGGCGATTTAACCTCGCGGTGAACCGCGCGTTGATTGCGTACCGCGAGCCGATTCTCGACATGCAATTAGTGCAGGAACGGATCGCCGGCGCCGCCATGGAGATGTTTGCCTCGGCCTGCGTCTTGAGTCGCTGGGATTCGGAGCTGCAATCCGCGGACAGAAACGGAAGTTCTGCTGCCTCAAACAATCGCCCGGCCGATTTATTTTTACGTCGTTCGTTCCGCAACATTCGCCGTTTCCTGGCGGGCTTGAATGACAACGACGACGAGGCGTTACTCGCGACGGCCAACTCGGTCTTGGGCAAGGAAAACCGGAGCGGGCTGAACGGCGGTTAAAGCGCATCCGAAGTGAAAGCCGTCACGGCGGCATCCTTAGCACAACACGTGCTTCCGGAGGGCGGATGATAGCTTCCGGTGAGCAACAAAAGCGGATTGCTTCATTCCGAAGCTGTCTTGCATAACCCAGCAGTGGGTCGCCCACTACTGGCTGGGAGCGCTGCGCTGTCTCGTATTGCCGATCGCAATTATCCTGGCGCTGCTGGGGATTCGCGACCTCTGAGATTCTATTCCGCCTCCGCTCCTGTTCCTTCGGAAATGCCATACGCCGGCGATGCTATTAAAGTTGTGGCACGGGTACGTAATTGTGATTCCGCGCGACGTCGATAAATCTTCGGCTTGGAATGGCACCAAATAGACTTTCTGCGGTGATTGATACGCCCCGCCATTTACTGCGGCGATAACCTCGAGCAGCTGCGCAAGCTGCCAGATGCTTGAGCCGACTTGATCTTACCCGACCCGCCGTTCAATTCGAACCTCAACAATGAAGTCTTTTCGGGGCGAAACGAAGGGGGATGCGCAGCTTCGCAACCCCAAACTTTCGCTAATTGATCGAACGCGACTTCGGCCGG
>JBDUDH010000068.1:0-15443 GCA_040003015.1 Verrucomicrobiota bacterium
TCAGATTCAGCCAGGCGTAAAGGAACATGCTGCCGTGCCCGGCGGAGAGAACGAAGTAATCGCGGCCGATCCAGCGCGGCTTGTCGGGATTGTGCCGCAACGCGTAGCCGTAAAGAACAGCGCCCATTTCCGCGCAGCCCAGCGGAAGGCCTAAATGTCCCGATTGAGACGCTTGCACCGCATCCATGCACAACCCGCGTGCCTCGTCAGCCGCGCGCGAAAGAATTTTAAGATTCAAGCTCATCCGGCTTTTATAAGCAGAGCGATCAAGAATTGGAACCTCTGGTTTTGTTGCTGCTGGCCTTCGGCAAATCGACTGTCCGAGGCATCGGCGATTCGCAAGTTGCGATGAATCGGTTCATCTTGAATCGTGAAAATCGAGCGATGAACCAGCCCGTCCTTCTCCATATTGTTGAACGGCTGGAGGGTTTTCTCGGCAAATTGCCCGCTTCAATTCAGAGGCCGATTTTGAACGATCTCACGCCGCTGAAAGAATTGTTTCTGCAGCAGCGCTCACCGCGCTTCCTGCTCGTCGGTTCGAACAAAGTTTCTGTCGCCGATCTCGCCGCAACCATTTTTCGTCCTCCGGAGACTGGGGAGATGACGACCGCGGCATTGTCCCTGTTTCGCTGGCAGCAGATTACATTCGAAAAACATGGGACAATTTCGTGGCTCGATGCTCGAGGAGCGGATGATCCCGCGCTCTCCCAAATTCACGAGGAACTGAAATCGCAGCCGGCAGACATATTTTTTTACCTTCATTCGAATGACGATTCTCCGCGCGCCACGCGATGCGAACTGGATACCCTCGCCATCCTTCTGCGGGCGAACGACGCGGCCGGGACCGCCGCGCGCGTGATCGCCCTTCATTTGGTCGAACCGGTTCGCTTTTTCTCCGAGGACGTGAAGCCTCGCTCGGCCAAGATCAGTTCGACCGCCTCTTCGTCAGATTTTCAAGAGAAGCTGAATCAACTCGGAGGCATGCAAAATCGGCTTCTGCGGACCGTTAATCTCTCCTTTCCCTTTCTGCATCCAGCTTCTGAATTAACGGTTGCGGAGATTGAGTCTCTCCTCCGCCTTCTTGCGCGTGAGTTGCCGAACGCAGCGCGCGTCGAAATGGTGCGCCTCTCGCGCGATCGCGAGGCGCAGATGCAGGTCGCGCAAGTGCTCGTAAAATCAACCACCGCGATCTGTGCCGCCATTGGCGCGCAACCAATCCCACTGGCTGATCTTCCGGTTCTCACCACCCTTCAGCTCGTGATGGTTTCCGGCATCATGTACATCAGCGGACGTGAGCGAAGCATGCGAGCGGCCACAGAATTTATCGCCGCGCTCGGCGCGAATCTCGGCGCCGGCATGATCTTGCGGGAAGGCGCGCGCGCAGTCCTGAAATTTTTCCCGGGCTGGGGGAACGTGGTTTGTGGAATGGTCGCCGGTGCCGGTACGTATGCCGTCGGTCGCGCAGCATCGGTCTATTTCCTAGAAGGCGCTTCCTTGCGAGACGCCCGCCGCACGTTTCGGCGGAGCCGCGACAAACGAAATATCCCGCTTCCGCCTCCTCCCGCCAGGCGCGCTCGCCTTCGGCCCGAGCGATTACGGTGACCTGTTGAATAACTTGTGAATAAGAGCCGCTGCGTGGGCGGAATTTATTCACCAGGTTTTGTGAACAAATTGCTAAAAGCCGCCAAAAACTGACGCCTGCCTAACAACTTCGATGAAGCTTTCAGAGATCGCGGAAACGCTGCGCCAGATTCGAGTCACGCCGATAAAAACACTCGGACAAAATTTCTTGCATGACCAGAACCTCGCGCGCTGGATCGTGGCCAAAGCGGAGTTGCGTCCGCACGATTACGTCGTCGAAATTGGGCCCGGTCTTGGTGCGTTGACCGAACATATTCTGGTATCGGGTGCGCGAGTTCTCGCGATCGAGAAGGATGCGCGGCTCGTTCAATTTCTTCGGGAGCGATTTTCTAACGAGCGCTTCGAAGTGATGCATGCCGATGCGCTCCAGCTCGATGTTCGGAAGCTTTTCGCGAAGGGAAAAGTGAAACTCCTGGCAAATCTTCCGTATTACGTTTCCATGCCGCTTATCACGCGATTCATTGATCCGCCATCTCCCATCGCATTTGCGTTGTTGATGTTACAGAAAGAAGTTGCGTGTCGCCTGGCAGCATCTCCGGGAACCGAAGACCACGGCATTCTGACTTTGATGGTCCAGGTGCAATGCCGCGTGGAATATCTTAGGACAGTTTCTGCGACGGCTTTTCTTCCGCGGCCCAAAGTCGATTCTGCCTTCGTGCGCTTGACGCCCCGTGATCCAGATGAGCTGCCGGAGTACGACGCTGAGACGTTCAGAGCGCTAGTGAGGCAGGGATTTTCGCAGCGTCGAAAACAACTCGGGAAACTGATCCGCTCTTATCTCCCGACGTGGGATGAAGTCGCCCCTCGGCTTGGCATTAATCTAAAAGCGCGAGCCGAGGACCTGAGCCTCGAGCAATGGATCGCCCTCACAAATCTACTCCAGCCATTCGGCCCGCCAACGAGTTCTTCTGGCCTTCAAGAACAGTTCGCCATCGTGAACGAAGAAGATGACGTAATTGGTGAAGCTGCGCGCGCCGAGGTCCATGGGAATAACTTGCTCCATCGGGCGGTTCATCTCTTCATTTTCAATCCGGCCAGAGAGCTTTTTTTGCAAAAACGCTCGCGTTGGAAGGACCGGCATCCCTCCCTCTGGGATTCGAGCGCAGCCGGGCACGTTAATGCAGGTGAAACGTACGATGAGACGGCCAAGCGTGAGCTCATGGAAGAACTTGGGATTTCCACGAAACTGGAGCGCTTATTAAAGTTGCCCGCTTCCGATAAAACCGGCCAGGAATTCATCTGGCTCTACCGAGGCCAACACGGTGGTCCGTTTCAGTTAGCACGATCCGAAATCGAATACGGCGCGTTCTTTCCGCTCAACGTCATCAAAGAGTGGATCGCGAATCGCCCACACGATTTCGCTCCGGGCTTTATCGAATGCTGGAGCGCATTTCAACCATGTCGGCTCACGAAGCCAGAGCCCGAAGATTGAGATTCGCTTAGCGTCTTGGCTTCGATTGTCGCCGGCGCGGGCCTTTTCGCGAACCCGTCTTAGCGTTGCGGCGCGCGGAACGACGCGGTGCGCGTGCAGGTAAGTCCCCGAGCGCCGAACGTTTAAATTTTCTCGCCGCTCGCCGCGCAGCTTCCTTCCCGCCGCAAACTGAATCGCTGAACATCTTCGTGACCACATTTTCACCTCGCACGAAATGCACTTGAAATCCGTGCGTTTGTTTCTTCGCGCGCGGTTTTGTATCGATACGTTTGATATTTTGTTCGGAGTCCGGATTTGGTCGTTTCCTCATAGCAATAGCCTAACGAATTCAGGGTAAAGGCAAGGATCGTCTTAAGCAAACGAAGATCGGCCCTTATATTCCGCAGCCGGAATCAGAGCGCAGGCGGTGGCAAATCCCAGCGTTTCCAATTTTTCTCGTACGCGCCTCGAGGCATTGCCGCGTAACAAGGATGACGGTCCGCACGCAGCCACGTGATCAATTTCACGAGGTTCCGTTGTTCCATCGTGGTGCAGCCTGCCGTTGGACGATCAACCCCACGCCGGATATGGAAAAAAATCGCGCTCCCCGCCCCGGGAACTGGAGGATCGGAATTGTGCCGTATCTCTACCAGCCAACGGTAAGCAAAATCGTGGTGCCGCATTTTCTCTTTTTCAAACCAAGCCGGCGGATTCGCTGGATCGTCGATTGTAACGAAGCGGTTGTACTTGGGATTGCTTACATCATCGATCCACGCGTCTGCGGTGGTCACCTGATGGAAGGGAAAATCAGCGCCGGGCGGCAATGTGGCGTCGTAAGTGTAGATCTTGCCAATTCGAAAAATGCCGGCCGGTGCGCGCCCGTCGTGCTCTGTCTTGTGCAATCCAACTTCGTCCTGACCCGCCAGGCCACTGCCCCAGGCAAGACCGTTTTTCCCAAAGAGAACCGGAAACCGCCTGCTCGCAGGCTTCCATCTGCCACCGGCTGCGCGTTCGAAAAGCTGTGCTTGACCGCACATCGAATTCCAATTCGGAGCGGTTCCGACGATTACCTGCGTGCAATCATCGGGAAGACCCGCGGCATGTCCGCTGCTTGTCATAACGGAAAGCGCCACTAATAAGAGGCAGTGGTGTCGCGCGATAAGCATTCCCGAATCTAAACGCGCATCTTATTCATTCTGTCCAACTGATTCCGCCCTGGAAAAAAACTGGCCGCTTTTTTCCTTGTACGGAGGGTCGCAGCCGTTTGCGCGCACGACCACCGGTCTTGCAATTATCTTGTCGATTCGGCTTCGTTACTATTCCGAATGGCAGTGATAAACGAAGGCAAGTAGCGTTCGGCTTTCAAGTCGCCTACCCCACGAATCTTTCGACCTGCATCCACTGACCGCGGTTTCAATCGAGCAAAGGCGCGCAGCGTCTCATCTGAGAAAATCATGTAGGCGGGGAGATTGCCGTTCCTGCGCGCGAGCTCGAGCCGAACTTTTTTCAAGCGATCGAATAACGCTTCATCGAACGGAACCATCTCGCCAACCGCAGCTGTTTTCTTTTTGCGCGCGCCGCCCGCCTCTGGCGCAGCTGAACGTTGCGGCCAGCGCAGCGCGTAATCAGTCGCGCCTTTCATGACGAGCTCGCCGCGCGCGGTCAAAGTGATCATGGGATAATCTCCTCCGCTCGAAACCAGCATCCCGTTTTCCTGCAATTCCCGCAGGAGCTGGTTCAAATGCGCGACTCCTTCCGCTTTCAGAAGTCCGTAAGTAGAAAGTTGGTCGAGCCGCGCTTCGATAATTTCGCGCGACCGACTGCCAACCAAAGTTTGCACGATGCGACCGCGTCCGAATCTCGGGCGCCACTCGTCGCCGTGGCGAAGCGACATTCGCGCGACGCCGCTCAACACTTTGCGAACAATCAACGCTTCTTCTTCCGTCGGCTCGCGCGTCGGTCCAGCTGTTTCCAGACAGACATCGCAATTACCGCAAAGCGCCGGATCCGCTTCACCGAAGTATTTTAGAATTGCCTGTTGCCGGCATTGCCGTGCGTAAGCAAAATCGACCATCAACTTTAATTTCGCGCGATCGCGCCGTTCCTTTTCCGCAAGCTTCACCCGGTCGAGCTTCAGTTGATGCCCGCTAACCTCCGGTTTCAGGAGCCGTGTGCCGCGTACGCGCCGTCCAGGGAGATCGAAGCGATCGATGTAGGCCTCGCGATCGAGAATGTGCAGGGCAGAACTCAACATCATGTCGTTGCCGTTGGTCTCGAGGAGGGCGGCCATTTCGTTGAGCGAAAGCTGCAGCTCTTGTTTCTCATCCGCCTCGCGCCGCAACATCTCGTAAGTTTGCGCGATGAACCCGAACGGCGGGTTGCTGCCTTCAATGAAGAATTCCTGAACACGCGTGTCGACGTGATTAAAGAGCAGTTCGCAGGTTGCAGCTTCGCCATCGCGGCCCGCCCGGCCAGCTTCCTGATAGTAAGCTTCCATGCTTCCGGGTACTTCGAAATGCGCAACGAAACGAATGTCCGGCCGATCGATTCCCATTCCAAAGGCGTTTGTCGCCACCACGATGTCGCGCCGGCCTTGCATAAATTCGTTCTGCGCTTTCTCCCGCTCCTTTTCGCTCATGCCACCGTGATAAAGAATGCTGGAGATCTTCGCCATTTTCAGGGTTTCGGCGACGGATTCGACTCGCTTTCGGGTCGCGCAATAAACGATTCCGGTTTTGTACTCGCGGATTAACGCGTGCAGGCGTGCGTATTTTTCCGGCTCGTTACTGACTTGCGTAACGATCAGCTTTAAATTCGGACGAGCAAAGCCCGCCACGAATTCGCGCGGCTCGCGCAAATTCAGGTGCGTGAGAATGTCGCGCCGAACTTCCGGCGTCGCGGTAGCCGTGAATGCCGCCACTTGTGGCCGGCCGAGTTTTTCCAGAACGACATTCAGCCGAAAATAATCGGGACGAAAATCGTGTCCCCACATCGAGAGGCAATGGGCTTCGTCAACCGCGAACAGAGCGATCGTCGCTTGTCCGAGCGCGTCCAAAAACGACGGACTGCGGAACCGTTCCGGAGCGATGTAAACGAGTTTATATTCGCCGCGGGCGAGGGCGCGAATCCGCTGCTGCTGCTCGGGGAGCGCAATGGAGCTGTTAATCAATGTCGCCGCGATGCCGCGACGATGCAGCGCATCGACTTGATCTTTCATCAACGCGATGAGAGGTGAGACGACGATGGTCGTTCCTTCGAGCATCAGCGCTGGCAGCTGATAACAAAGCGACTTGCCGCCACCAGTTGGCATCACCACGAGCGCATCTGCGCCGCCCGCGATTGCCTCGATTACTTCCTCTTGTGCGTCGAGAAATTCACGGAAGCCGAAATGCTTTTCGAGCAGTTCGTGTCGAGTCATGGAAGGTTTCGCTTCGTTGATGTGAAATCGACTCAAGTGAATCGCGTTCTGAAAACAAGATCAAACCTTCGGTGCACAACAAGTCCCCGGTCGGGCATCCGGCAATCAGCCGCCTAACAGAGCCCTAACGAGTCGTCGTTCAATAGCGAACCCAATCCAGAAAGCAGCGGGTGTGCCTCGCGCGCCTGCTGCTTTTTTTTACGCATGGGTCGCTGCTTCGACAACCGCTGTGTCGTGCGCGAGATATTTCATTCCGGCAAGCCAAAACAGACCGGAAACCAACATCATCCCCGACACGACGAGGAAGGCGATCGTCATGTTCGTATGGCCGCCGATGTATCCGATGGTGGGAAAAGCTGCGGCGTCGCCCAATAAATGAATGACCAGAATATTCAGCGCGAACGCACTCGCGCGCACTTTCGGCAGCGAAACATTCGCCAAGGCCGTGTTTGAGGGTCCGGTGTTCAGAAAGGCAAAGAAAATCGCGGCAAAGATCAGCCACCACGCCGCCGGAAATGGCGTGAACAACATGAGCGCGAAAAGCGGAAACGCGATCACCATTCCGAGGCCGGACACGAGGAAATACGCGCCCAGATTTCGGTTGCGCAGCCGATCTGCGATCCAGCCGCCGAGCAGCGTTGAAATCAGTCCTGCCACGACCAGGATGGCACCGAAGATCGCTTTGCCGGAAGCGGCGGGTTGATCGCGATAGCGCAAATAAGCGGCGACCCAAAAGCCGAGTCCGCCGATGGCGAAGGTGAACGCCGCTTGCGCCAGCAGATTCAACACATACGACGGCGTGCGAACCAGCGTGACGTAATCACTCAGCGAAGCGAGCGCAATCTGCTCGCGCCTCGAACTGCTCGCGCGCGGATCGCGTTGGGTGAAGCAGAGCGCGCCGAGCAGCAGACCCGGCGGCGTTACCAAATAAAACGCCCAGCGCCATCCCAGATGTCCGCTGATCGCGCCGCCGAGCACATAACCAAGGGCGCTGCCGACCGGGATGGCCGCGCAAAAAATCGCGAGCACGCGTCCGCGCTTTTCCAGCGGATAGAGATCGGCCAGAATCGTCGGCGCCGCCGGACCGTAACCGCCTTCGCCGATGCCGACGAAAATGCGGGTGATGAGCAGCGCGGTGAACGTCGCCGCCAAACCCGATGCGCCGCTGGCGAGACTCCAAAAAATCACCGCGAAACCGACAATCATCCAGCGCTGAAATCGATCTGCAAGCCAGCCGAGCGCCGGCGCCGCGAGCATGTAAGTGACCAAGAAAGCGGTGCCGAGCGCGCCCGTTGTCGCCATCGCGTTGCGGTCGTTAGGCGCAAAAAAGGTGTCGCGAATTTCAGGCTCGACCGCGGCCAAAATTTGCCGGTCGATGTAATTGAAAAGATTGATCGCGAGCAGCAGCGCGAGCGCCGGATATGCGCCGGGCTTTGGAGTCGATGCGGGGGCGGCCATCGAATTGCCGATTGCAGTAGGCAACGGCCTGATTGTAAATCATAAACGATGCCACCCATCTCCGCCGCCGAACGAGCGCTCCGCTTTGTTGGATTGCCCATCATGCGGAGCGTTTATCGGGTGAGCGCGATCGGAAGCGAGCGATTGCCCGAGGGGGGCTTTTTGCTTTTGCCAAACCATACCACGTGGGTCGATGCCATTGTCCTGCTGCTCGCCTGCCCGCGCCCGATTCGCTTCCTCATTGACCAAGAGTTTTATGAAAACCGAATCCTTCATCCGATTCTCAAAATCGCCGGTTGTATTCCAATCACGCCGCGTCGCGCGAAAGATGGAATGCACCGTGCGGCAGAAAAAATTCGAGCAGGCGAGATTGTCTGTCTCTTTCCCGAAGGTCAGCTCACGCGAACCGGCACGTTGCTCGGCTTACGCCGTGGTTACGAGTTGATCGCGCGACAGGCGAACGCGCCTGTCGTCCCCGTTTGGCTCGACCAACTTTGGGGCTCGATTTTTTCCTTTCAAGGCCGGCGATTTTTTCGGAAATGGCCAAGGCAATTTCCGCATCGCGTGACCGTGGAATTCGGGAAACCGCTCGATGCCGAAGCGGTGGACACGGCCACAGTGCGCGAGGAGCTGCTGAAACTGGGCGAAGCCTGCTATAGCCGCAGGCCGGGTTTGCACCGACATCTCGCCGAAGCGGCGTTGCGCGGCTTAAAGCGGAGGCCCTTCGCGACCGCGGTGATCGACGGAATGGATGGCTCATCGCTCAGCCGCGGCAAATTACTCGGCGTGGCCATGGCGTTGAGCCGCTTTATTCGCAAAGTATGTCCGGACAAACGCGTCGGCATCGTGCTGCCAGCCAGCAGAGGCGCGGTCGTCGCCAACCTCGCCGTAACGCTGGCCAGCAAGGTGCCCGTAGACCTCAATTTCACCAGCGGCCGCGCCGCGCTCGAATATGCACAAAGCCTGGCCAGTCTCCGCCTCGCAATTTCGGCAAATGCATTTGCAAAGCGCGTCGAGAATTTTCCATGGCCGTCCGGCGTGATTCAACTTGACGACATCCTGCCGGCGATGAAGCGGCAGATCCTTCTTTGGTGGGTGTTGTCGATCTTGTTGCCGTCATCAGCGCTCTTGCGCTTGTTGCAAATTCCGCGCGAGGGCGATCACGAGGAGGCGGCCTTGGTTTTCACGAGCGGCAGTTCCGGCGAACCGAAGGGCGTAGTCCTCAGTCACCGCAACATGATCGGAAACGTCTCTCAGTTTTGCGTGCTGCTCGATGCTACCAAAGACGACGTGATTTTGGCATCGCTTCCTTTTTTTCACAGCTTCGGCTTTACGGTCACGCTGTGGTTTCCGCTGATCGAGGGAGTGCCCATCGTCACCTACCCGAATCCGCTCGATGCCGCGAAAAACGCCGAGCTGATCGAGCGGCATCGCGTCACGATCCTGCTCGCTACTCCCACGTTTTTGCGCGGCTATTTACGAAAAGCGCGGCCGGAACAATTGCGGAGTGTTCGCCTAACGATAACCGGCGCGGAAAAACTGCCGCTGGATCTGGCGCGATCTTTTTTCGAGCGATTCGGAAAGCGCGTGTTTGAAGGATATGGTCTTACCGAAACATCGCCGGTCGTGAGCGTGAACCTGCCCGAGCCGGAGCCAAAAAAATCGGGTGAGGCTGTGCAACTTTCGAGCCGCCTCGGTTCCACCGGCAAAATGGCTCCCGGTATCGCAGCTGAAATTCGTGATTCCGAAACCGATCGCAAGCTCTCACTGCACGACAGTGGCATGCTCTGGCTGCGCGGTCCGAATATTTTCGAGGGCTATCTCAACGACCCCAAGCGCACGGCCGAAGTTCTACGTCACGGCTGGTTTAAAACTGGCGATCTCGGCCGTTTCGATGAGGATGGGTTCCTCTTCATCGAAGGGCGCCTCGCGCGCTTCTCAAAAATTGGCGGCGAAATGGTACCGCACGAAACGATCGAAGAGAAGATCGCGAGCGCACTTCGGCTTGATTCTCAAAATGACCGTTGCCTCGCAATCGTGGGTGTGCCCGATGAATCAAAAGGTGAAGCGCTAATCTTGCTCAGCGCAATGCAGATCGACTTGCCGAAACTGCGCGCGCAGTTAAAAGACGCGGGCGTCCCGAATCTCTGGATTCCGAAAACGATTCGGCCGGTAGACGCAATTCCCGTGCTCGCTTCGGGAAAGCTCGACTTAAAACGATGCCAGGAACTCGCGGCGACCCCGCTCTAGAACTACGATTCCCGCGCCAACGCCGATATCGCGTATTCCGGAACTGGCTCCGGTTCGGAGGCTGGTTCGATCTCCGCCTCGCTCTCATCGAGTCGCCGTTCATGATGCTCTTTCGCGATGAGCATGTAAAGCGATGGCACAATAAAGAGCGTGAAGATTGTCCCAATCGTCATGCCGCCGACGAGCACGAGACCGATTGAATTTCGCGCGGCCGCACCCGCTCCGCTCACCAGCGTAAGTGGAAAGTGACCGCACACCGTCGCGACGCTCGTCATCATGACCGGACGCAAACGGATACGGGCCGCTTGCGCGACCGCTGCAAGTTTGCCCAGACCTTGCCGTTGCAATTCGTTTGCGAACTGGACGATGAGAATTCCGTTTTTCGAAACGAGACCGACAAGTGTGACAAGGCCGACCTGAGAGTAAATGTTCAGCGTCGTTGTCCAACCATCGGTGAAAAATTTTCCAAACGGCATTTTCAGGAACGTGAAAAGCAGTGCGCCGAACATCGCGAGTGGCACTGAGCCGAGCAGAATGATGAACGGATCGCGGAAGCTGTTGAACTGCGCGGCGAGCACAAGAAAAATCAGCACGACCGCAAGCGTGAAGGCGGGGATAAATTTACTTCCTTCCGTGCGTAGCTGGCGCGATTCGCCCGTGTAGTCAAGCACGTAGCCTTTGGGCAGAATCTTGTGCGCCTCATCTTCGAGAAACTTTAGCGCGGTGTCGAGCGATTGGACCGGTACTCCACTGATCTGAACGGCGTTGAGCTGCTGCATTCGGTTGAGCGAGCGTGCGACGGTTTTGTGCGCGAGCGTGGCTACCGTGCTCAACGGAACGAGCTTATTGTTCGGGCCGGTTACGTAAATGTTTTCCAGTTGTTCCGGATTCAAACGCTCCGTGCGTTTGATCTGCGGAATGACTTTGTAACTGCGGCCGGCAATGTTGAAACGGTTGACGAAGTTGCCTCCGATACTGGCGGAAAGATCGGCGCCGACCTGCTGCATATCGAGGCCCATGGACGCGACCTTGTCATGATCGAAAACGATTTCGGATTGTGGCTGGTCGATTTTCGTGTCGATGTCCGAAAATCGGAAAACGCCGTTCTGCATCGCTTTCTGCTGGATTTGCTTAGCGAACTCGAGAATACGCTCCGGGTCGGCAGTTGAAGCGATGACGAAACTCACTGGAAAACTGTCGGCACCCGGAAGTGCAGGCGGCATCACTGGAAACATTCGAATACCTGGAATGGCGCCGAGTTGCGCCTGCATTTCCGGCAGGTAGGCTGCGGTGGGCGTTTTGCGCACACCCCACGGCTTCAATACCATTCCGCCGAATCCGCTGTCCGGAAATGTAATTTGAAATGTGAATCGCGTGTCCGGAACATTCATGAAAATCTTTCCGGCTGCATCGGCATAGCGGATCGTGTCGTCAATGGTCGCGTTCGCTGGCGCGGTCACGATGCCGAAGATGACGCCTTGATCTTCCGTTGGCGCCTGCTCTTTCTCCGACTTCACATAAAACAGGATTGCTAAGAGGGACAATCCAATCCACACGGTATACACCGCAGGTCGCGCGGCAAGTGTGCGATCGAGGTGGCTTCCGTACCAATTCCGGAAGCGATCGAACGTGCGATTAACGACGCCGCTGAATCCTTTGTCGATGTGACCAGCGCGCAGCAGATGCGCCGACATCATCGGCGAGAGCGTTAACGCGACGACGCCCGAGATCGCCACTGCGCCGGCGAGCGTAAGCGCAAATTCGCGGAACAGCGCTCCAGTCAATCCGCCTTGCAGCGCAATTGGAGTATAAACGGCCGCGAGCGTGATCGTCATCGCGATGATGGGTCCGATCAGTTCACGCGCGCCCTGGAGCGCGGCGTTCATGCGCGACATCCCTTCGCGCATATGGCGTTCGACGTTTTCGACGACAACAATGGCGTCATCGACCACCAACCCGACCGAAAGCACGATCGCGAGAAGCGTGAGCAGATTGAGCGTGAAGCCGAACGCCTGCATGAGAAAAAGCGCGCCGATCAGTGAGATTGGGATCGCAACCACCGGCACGATCACGGACCTGAAAGATCCGAGGAACAAAAAGATCACGACCATTACGATGAGCAGCGTGTCGATCAAAGTTTTCACGACTTCGTGGATCGCATCGTTGATGTAAGCAGTCGCGTCGTAAGCGATACCTCCGGTCATGCCGGTCGGAAGTTCCTTTTGAATTTGTTCCATCTCGGCGCGGACGCGCTTGATCACGTCGATCGAGTTCGCGTTCGGCAAAACCCAGATCCCCATGAAAACAGCGCGCTGGCCGGAGAAACGCACCTCCGTGTTGTAATCTTCCGCGCCGAGCACAACGTCGGCGATGTCGCTCAGTCGAACGAGATTTCCTTTGTCTTCGTGCACGACCAGTTTTTTGAAATCGTCCGCTGTATGCAAATCGGTGTTCGCGGTCAAGTTGACCTGAAGCAACGAACCTTTCGTGCTCCCGACTGCCGAGAGATAATTGTTCCGCGCGAGCGCGCTGCGGACTTGCGCCGGAGAAATGTTTAACGCCGCCATCCGGTCCGGCTTCATCCAAATGCGCATGGCAAAAGTGCGACCGCCGAGGATGTCGGCCTTTTGCACGCCGCCGAGCGCGGTCAGGCGCGGCTGCACCAGGCGCACGAGATAATCGGTGACCTCATTCGGCGCGAGAATGTCCGAAGTAAAACTCAAATACGCCGAGGCGAACCGCGAATCGGCCGGTTCGATATTGATGACCGGGATTTCTGCTTCGGGTGGCAAGTCACGCCGGATCGCGTCCACTTTCGAGCTGATGTCGGACAACGCCTTATTCGCGTCGTAATTCAGTTTCAAACGCGCGGTGATTAACGAGCTGCCTTGTTTGCTTTGCGATTGGATATAGTCAATGCCGTCGGCCGCCGCGATCGCGCGCTCCAGCGGTGTCGTGATAAATCCGCGCACCAGCTCAGCGTCCGCGCCGACATAAATCGTATTCACCGTGATCGCGGCGATGTCGCTGCGCGGATATTGTCGAACGTTTATCGTTTTCATCGCCTGCAGACCGGCGATGAGAATCACGAAGCTGACGACGAGCGCCAGCACCGGCCGGCGAATAAAAAGATCGGTGAACGATTTCATGTCGATCTTCTGGAGAGCGCGCGCGCGTCGAGTGCGCCCCCCGGAATGAAAAGCTGCGTCATCATTACGTATCGGCCGGCGTCGGCGCAACCTGCGGCTTCGGCGCGAGCGCGTTGTTGATCGTCACGGCCATGCCGTTGCGCAATTTGAAAACGCCTGTACCCACCACGGTTTCGCCCGCCTTCAATCCCGTCGTGACCGAAACAAAATCGCCGCGCGCCTCGCCCAAGCGGATGAATTGCTGACGAATCATCTGCGATTCTTTTCCGCTTTTCGGGTCCTTCTTTTTTTCAATCAAAAAAACCGAATCCCCGAACGGCGCGTACGCGATCGCCGAACCGGGAATAACGAGCGCACGATGCTTCTCCGGCAACACGACTTCGATCTTGGCGAACATTCCCGGTCGCAGCAGATGCTCCGGATTATCGAGCGTTGCTTGGACCGCAACGTTTCGCGTCGCCACGTCGACCATTGAGTTCACCGCAGTCAATTTTCCCGTGAAAACCCGACCGGGGATTGCGTCTGTCGTCACGCGCACTTCAAGGCCGGGAGATAATTGCGCGAAATGTTGTTGGGGCAGCGCGAAATCGGCAAAAACGGGATCGAGCGATTGCAACGGCACGATTTGCTGACCGGCGTTCACCATCTGGCCGACGTTCACTTGCCGAATTCCCGCGGCACCATCGAATGGAGCGGTCACAGTTTTCTTGGCAATCATTGCGCGCATGTTCTCCGTCATCGCACTCTTTTGTTTGAATTTGGATTCCGCCGCGTCGAGTTCGGCTTTCGAAATCACTTTGCGCGTGGCGAGATCGCGGGCGCGCGCCAGGTCCGTCCGCGCCAGCTCGGTGTCTGCATCAGCCGAGCGCAATTGCGCTTCCTCCGCCGAAGTATCCAAATGCACAAGCAAATCTCCTTTCTTCACCGTTGCGCCAGATTCGAATCCAATTTGCGCGACCGTCCCCGGAAGCTCGGTGCTGACCATCGCACCTTGCACCGGCGAGATTGAACCGACCGCCGAAAGCAGCGGCGCCCAATCTTCTTCTTTCACTTGAGCGCTCGTCACCGTTTCCAGCGGCATCGGCGGCTTGGCCGAGATCATCGTGAAAATCTGCAAACCCTTGATCACCGCGAGGATTACAAACAGCGCAAAGACGGCCAGAATGGCCTTAATGACTTTTTTGGTCGTCGGCTTCATCGTGAGAAACTTGGATGTCCCCGCCTTTGCAACGTCATGCATAAGCCGGGTCGCTGAATAACAGACGCCAGAGTCGTCGCACAACATCGAGATGGCGTTCACGGTGCTGCGCCGCGGTGGCGCTGTCTGGCAACAACACGTCGCGCATTAATGTGCCGTCGCTCACCGCGAAAATTAACTCCGCCAGTTCGCGTGGCGTCAAATCACTTGCTTTTGCTTCCGGCGAGCGCGCAATCAGATCGGTCACGCCGGTCATGGTTGTTTCGCAAACATCGCGCACCAATTCGGCCACGCGCGAGTTACGCGACGCTTCGGCAAAAAGATCGACAACGAACGCCGACGTGACACGCGGCTCGTTTTCGCAGCAGTGCGCGGTAAAAAGGATTTCGAGCGATTCAAGCAGGCTCGGTGCTTGCCGGGCGCGTTCCAGAATTTCGTGAATCTGTTTCTTATGCCGATCCGCGATCGCGGAAATGACGGCGTCTTTATTTTGAAAATAGCGATATATCAGACCAACACTAATCCCAGCCTCCGCACTGATATCGTGCATGCTGGCCTGATGAAATCCCCGTTTGGCAAAGCAGATCAAAGCCGCATCGAGAATTTGCACGGGTCGATCTAAGCCGTGGTCTATCTGCTGTTCAGCCATGGAGCCGGGACAGTGAATGAACGTTCATTCATTGTCAAGTCCCAGTCAGATCCGAGAACTACGGATTTGAAGATTGCCTTCCTTCTCGGACGAGTTGCCAGGGGGGAGAATTGAACTCCCGACCAAGGGCTTATGAGTCCCCTGCTCTACCGCTGAGCTACCCTGGCATAACAATTTCCGCGGCCGCTTCGAGTTTACTCAAATCTCGACCAGCCCGGAGGGCTTTCGGGGCTGTCTAACTATCCTTTGCGTTTGTTCCCGGCCAAGTA
>JBDUDH010000101.1:0-15372 GCA_040003015.1 Verrucomicrobiota bacterium
GAATCGAGAGCGGCCGCCTCAGGGTGGGGGATCGCCTTGTCTTTTCTCCAGCCAATAAAACGAGCGTCGTCGCCAGCATCGAACGCTGGAATGAACCCGCAACTGATTTAGCCAGTGCCGGAGAGTCGATCGGCATTACCCTGGCCGAGCAGATTTTTGTGGAACGCGGTCACGTCGCTTCACATGAAGACAACACGCCCATTGAGACGAATCGCTTCCACGCCGACCTCTTTTGGATGGCGCGAGAACCCTTAAAGGTCGGTGCGCCTTATTCTCTGAAGCTCGTCACGCAGGACGTGAAGTGCCGGGTTGCATCCATCGAGCAAATCATGGACTCGGCGACGCTGGAATCGACCACTGAGCCGCGGGATCAAATTGAGCGCAACGAAGTGGCGCGCGTAACCATTGAGACGCGTGCGCCTCTCGTTCTGGATAACCACGATCGCGTCCCGACCCTCGGTCGTTTCGTTCTGGTCGATGGAGGCCAAGTGGGAGGCGGCGGGATCGCGTTGAATGGCATTTATACCGATCGCTCGAGAGTCAAAAGCGAAAATATTTTCTGGAGCGAAGGAAAAGTCACCGCGGCCCAACGGACGCGACGCAACGGGCATCGCGGCGCCGTCGTCTGGTTGACTGGATTGTCTGGATCAGGAAAGTCAACCGTCGCGCAGGCAATGGAAGGCGAACTTTTTAAGCGCGCCATGCACACCTATGTGCTCGACGGTGATAATATCCGTCATGGACTAAATTCGAACCTCGGTTTCTCTCCGGAGGAACGCGTGGAAAATATTCGACGCGTCAGCGAGGTGGCAAAGTTGATGGCGGATTCCGGAGTGGTTGTCATCACGGCTTTCATCTCGCCTTACCGGCTCGACCGCGGTCGCGCCCGCGAGATCGCTCTGGAAGGCAACACCGAATTCATCGAGGTCTTCGTGGACGCCCCATTGGAGGTTTGCGAGCGGCGGGATCCGAAACAACTCTACAAAAAAGCGCGCGCGGGAAAAATTCGGGATTTTACCGGGATCGACGCGCCTTACGAGCCTCCCGAGGATGCCGAGATAACGGTGCGCACGGCGGAGCAGACCGTGGATGAATCTGTCGCCGTGATTTTGGAACAACTTTTGCCGCGACTGAAGCCGCGCGAAACTTAGTCGAACTTCATGATCCGAGCCGCCGTCATGGCCGACGCGCCGCAGCTCGCTGCTTTGATGACGCAACTCGGCTACCCCACACAGGTGAAGGAAATGCGAGCGCGCCTGCGTTCCATATTTTTGGATAATTGTTTTCGCACATTCGTCGCCACCGATGATGAACAAATTGTCGGGATGGCAGGAACAAGCGAGCACGCGAGTTACGAACATGACGATCGCACTGGGCGCATCGTCGCTATGGTGGTTTCAAACAATGCGCGGCGCAAAGGCGTCGGACGGCAATTGATGGGCGCGGTGGAAAAATCGTTTCGAAGCCGTGGGGTCCGCCGCATCGTCCTTAATGCACGGCTGGAGCGTGTGGAAGCGCATCAATTTTATCAAGCCCTGGGCTACCGAAAAACGGGCTGGCGTTTCGCGAAATTCCTGGAATGAGCGGTCGTTTAGAACAACACCGTTCCTCAACAAGCTCTTTGCATCTCGTCGAAGCATCCTCGGGTTTACGGAAATTCATTTGTGGCAATGCGAACGTATCGAGCCACTTCTAAACGATCTCCTGCATTTTAAGAACTCGCTTCCGTTGTTGGGGCTTCTGTTCCATTCTAATTTCTGGAAGCGGTCTCCTGCCAAGCGGTGCCATCAGTTGTCGCTCTCGGCTGTCCCGAAGAAATGAGGCAATCTTAGTACCGGACGCGCACGAGATAGAGACCTTCCGGTGGAGCGCTGAACCTTGCGCGCGGCAAGCGGGGAGAACGCAGCCATTGAGAGATGGTTTCTGCGTCCATCTTACCCAAGCCGCACCGAACCAGCGAGCCGACCATCAAACGCACCATCTTATAAAGAAAGCCGCTCCCATCGAACTCAATTGCGAGCAACGCGCCGGATCGACGAACACGAACAGAGCGAATTGTGCGAACGTTATCTGTCGCCGGCTTTCCTCGATTTGCAGCGAAGCCTGAGAAATCGTGCGTGCCGAGAAATACATTCGCGCTCGATCGAAGAATTTTGTCATCGAACGATGCCGCGACATGCCACGCTCGTCCCACTTCGAGCGGCGGCAATACAGCGCCCGACCAAATGCGATACCGATAAATTTTTCCCTTCGCTGAATATCGGGCGTGGAACTGATCCGTCACGTATCGGCACTTCAGCATTCTGATTTGCGGCGGCAGCAATGCATTCAGAGCGGCGGTCCATTGCTCGGGACAGAGACGTCTCTCCGGCAGATCGACATGAGCACACTGTGCCAGCGCATGAACACCCGCATCAGTACGGCCGGCGCCATGCACGCGCAGCGCACTCTTCGCGACCTGGCTGAGCGCCAATTCCAGATGATCCTGGATCGTGTTGCCGTGCGACTGACTTTGCCATCCGGCAAAAAACCCGCCGTCGTAGGCGACGATCAGTTTCAAACGGACCGGCATTGGAATAACTGCAAAAGTTTTTGATTAAATATCTCGCGTCGCCTCACGTTGGTCCCGATTTATCGGCAGGCTATCAAGATAACTTTGCAAAATAATCTGCGCCGCGACTTGATCGACGTAGCCGCGCGTTTGCCGGCTTGATTTTCCGGATTCGCGGAGTGCGGCATGCGCCGCCACAGTGGTGAGTCGTTCGTCCCACGTCCGCACTTCGCATGGAACAATGGCGCGCAATTTTTCCGCGAAGGCGAGCGCGTCATTTGCGGCCGCTCCGATTGCGCCGTTGAGATGGCGGGGGAGTCCGATGACGACACAACCAACATCTTTTTCGCACACTATTTCGGCCACGCGCGCGACCACGTTTTTGTGCTGCGACCGTTTGATCGTCTCGATGGGATGCGCCAAAAATTGCAACTCGTCGGAAACGGCCAACCCAATGCGGGCCTGGCCAAGATCTATGCCGAGAATTCGTTTCATATCGCGCGCTGCACTCGCTTACTGCAGCTCGGGCGGCAGGCTGCCGACGAGATTTTTGATTTTCTCTGCATCGTGCCGATGGCAAATCAACAAAGCGTCGTTCGTCCGCACTACAATTAAGTCCTGTACGCCAAGCAACGCGATTTTCGTTTGGTCCTGGTTGAAAACAATATTATTACTCGCATTCAACGCCGTCAGTTCGCAATTCGCGGCGTTGCCCTGTTCGTCTTTGGCGAAGTAAGAAGCGACCGCTCTCCAACTTCCGACATCGTCCCAATCAAAGCTCGCTTCGACGACAAGAACTCGATCCGCTTTCTCCATGATCGCATAGTCGAACGAGATCTTCGGCAATTTGGCGAACCGATCCTTCAATATCTTTTCCCAATTACCTGGCACGCGAATCTGCGAGATGAAATCAGCAAGCTCGGGCGAGTGCCGGTTAAATTCGCTCAGGACCGTCGGCACTGACCAGACAAACATTCCTGCGTTCCAACGGAAGTTGCCTTTGCGAATGAAGGTCTCCGCCAGTTCGGTGTTCGGTTTTTCGCGAAAGCGAAGGACGCGAAAAACGCCGTTCTTCTCAGGAGGCCCGCTCAATCGGACGGTCGCGCCCTGTTCGATGTAACCGAAGCCGGGACACGCCCAGGTCGGTTTCACGCCAATCGTGACCAGAGCGCCGGTCTCTTCCGCAGCCCGCGCTGCGGTCAAGAGCGTTTTTTGAAACGCAGCCGTATCCTTGATGATGTGATCGGCCGGCAAGACAATCATCGTCGCGCCGTGATCGCGCGCGGCCACCCATCCAGCAGCCAGAGCGATCGCCGCGGCTGTATCGCGCTTCGCCGGTTCGGCGACGATGTTTTCCTTCGGAAATCGCGGTACGATCTCACGGACGGCGGCTTCCTGGTCGACGTTTGTTAGAATTAAAATTCGCTCTCGCGGCATCAGACCTTCCAGGCGCGCGACGGTTTCTTCGAGCAGAGTTTTATCCGAGACGAGCTTCAGCAATTGTTTCGGACGAGCCCGCCGGCTCAGCGGCCAGAAGCGTTCACCGCTACCGCCCGCGAGAATCAAAGCGTAGATCGGATTCGACATAATAGTGCTGCTCGAAGCAAACGGCGACCACAGATTCCCGTTTTCTTTTTTGAAACGGGACGTATAAGGGTATGTGATGTCCCTTTCGATATCCATTCCAAAAACTGCCGAAGAGCTTCCGCTCGACGGATTGCTCGTGCTCACGCGCACGGCGTTCGGCCTTGGCATCGGTCTTCTCGTGGCGGACCGATTGAAGCGCCCGGCGCGGCAAGTGACCGCCATTGCCCTCGTTTCCGTCGGTACTCTGGCGGCCTTGCCACTGCTCGTGAAGTTGGCCATGGCGCGCATCAATCGGCCTGAATCAGAGCGCAGCGCGCGTAATCGCTTGCGGTCAATCCGCTCGGACTCGGGTTATCGCTCGGAGACGGATATTTACTGATCGTTGCTGGTTGGAACAATTCGCCAGCTTCTCGTTAGGCAGAAATCACTTCAGGACGCGAGTAGTCCAAAACGCACGTGCATTTGCTTGATCGCCGCGGTTCGACGAATTAAGCCTGCACTTCACTCATGTCTCGTTCGGCTTCGTCCTCGCACAATTCTTTGCGCCAGCACTGTGCACGAATTCTAAAAGAAGAAGCAGTGCTTCGCGAAGGCGGCGGCGCGGCGGGACAAGAACGCCAGCGAAAAATGGGCCGGTTGCCCGCGCGTGAAAGAGTCGGTCAACTGCTGGATAAAAATGCCACGTTCTTTGAAGTTGGCCTGTGGGCCGCATATAAAATGTACGAGCAATGGGGCGACATTCCCGCCGCCGGGGCCATCGCCGGCATTGGAAACGTCGAGGGTGTTCCATGCATGATCATTGCAAACGATGCGACCGTGAAGGCGGGCGCGTTCTTTCCGCAGACCGCCAAAAAAATAATTCGCGCCCAGCGCATCGCCTTTGAATGCGCGCTGCCAATCGTTTATCTCGTCGATTCGTCTGGCGTCTTCCTCCCGATGCAAGATGAAATTTTTCCCGATGAGGATGATTTTGGTCGGATTTTTCGCAACAACTCTGTGATCTCGGCGGCAGGCCTTCCGCAGTTTGCCGCGATCATGGGCAATTGCGTCGCCGGCGGCGCTTATCTTCCCGTGCTTTGCGACAAGATTTTGATGACGGAAGGAAGCGGGCTTTATCTTGCCGGACCCTCATTGGTCAAAGCGGCGATCGGACAAATCATCGATGCCGAGGAACTCGGCGGCGCGCACATGCACGCGGAAATCAGCGGCACGGTGGATTTCTACGAGAAAGATGATCCGTCCTGTTTGAAGCGGCTCCGTTCGCTCATCGCGCTTTTGCCCGAATCCGAGCAAGCGCAGAATTCGAAATCTTCGGCGAAAAACAAGCCGATCGCTCCCGCGAAAAATCCGGAGGCGCTTTACGATCTCATTAGTTTTGATGGACAGAAAACCTACGATGCGCGCGATCTTCTCGCCTCGATCATCGATGCCGATTCGCTCGATGAATACAAAGCCGACTATGGCAAGACGCTTGTGACAACGTATGCGCGAATCGATGGTCATGCCGTCGGCATCGTCGCGAACCAACGCCATCAGGTACGCACAAAAAAACATGGCATTCAGATGGGCGGCGTGATTTACGCCGATAGCGCCGACAAAGCGGCGCGGTTCGTGATGGATTGCAATCAAACTGGGTTGCCGATCATTTTCTTTCAGGATGTGACCGGGTTCATGGTCGGAAGAGATGCCGAGCAAAGCGGCATCATTCGCAGCGGCGCGAAGCTGGTTAGTGCGGTCAGCAATTCCGTTGTCCCGAAAATCACGATCGTGGTCGGAGGCTCATTCGGGGCCGGGAATTATGCGCTTTGCGGCAAGGCTTACGACCCGCGTTTCATTCTCGCCTGGCCAAATGCGCGCTATGCAGTGATGGGTGCGGCCCAGGCGTCCGATACTGTCTTTGCCGTGCTTGCGCGAGCGCGCGCCCGGGATGACAAAAAGACGCCGCCGGAAGAACTCGAGCAGCTTCGCGCGACGGTGAAGAAGACCTACGAAGAGCAGACCGACATCCGTTATGGCGCTGCGCGCGGCTGGGTCGATGCGATCGTTCAACCGCACGAAACGCGCGAGGTGCTGATGCGATTGCTCTCCTACGTCTCGCGGCCGATGCCGAAGGCGCGCTTTCACACCGGCGTCATCCAGGTATAAACTTTTCCATGGCGCGATCACCGCTGCTCGTTGGTAATGCATCAGCCTTCTGGGGTGATGATCCGAATGCTGCCGCGCGACTCGTTTCACAGCAGCCGGATTTGGATTTTTTGACGCTGGACTATCTCGCGGAAGTTTCGCTTTCCATCATGGCGATCCAGCGCGCGAAAGATCCGAATGCTGGATATGCGCGCGATTTTGTGGATGTGGTCCGCAGTTTGATTCCGGCTTGGCGTGACGGATCGGATTTAAAGATCGTCGCCAACGCGGGTGGATTGAATCCGCAAGCCTGCGGTCGTGCGTGCGTGCAAGCGCTGGGAGAAGCCGGGCTCGGCAGATTGAAAGTTGCGGTCGTAAGCGGTGACGATGTCCTCCCGGCTATCAGGAACCAAACGCAACGCTCATTTGATAATTTGGAAACAGGCGAGGGAATACAGAGAATTTTCGATCGCCTAACGACAGCAAACGCTTATCTCGGCGCGGGCGGAATCGCGGCCGCACTTCGCGCCGGAGCTAATCTCATCGTCACCGGCCGTGTCGCGGATCCGAGCCTGACCGTTGGCGCGTGTCTCGCTCATTTTGGTTGGGCGCCCGACGACTACGACAAAATCGCGGGCGCAACGATCGCCGGTCATCTGATCGAGTGCGGCACCCAGGCCTGTGGCGGTTTTTCCACCGATTGGCTGGAACTGCCTCATCCGGAAGATATCGGTTTCCCGATTGTCGAAGTTGCTGACGACGGCAGCTGTATCGTCACGAAACCCGGCGGAACAGGTGGAAGCGTAAATCTTCGCACGGTCAAAGAGCAGTTGCTCTACGAGATCGGCGACCCGGGCAATTACATCAGTCCGGATGCGACAGCTTCATTACTCGGCATCGAATTGAAGGAAGTGGCGCAGGATCGCGTTTCCATTCGCGGAGCAAGCGGCCATGCGCCCACTTCGCACTATAAGGTGAGTGCGACGTACCGCGATGGCTACAAGGCCCATGCGATGATTACGATTTTCGGGCGAAATGCCGCGGAGAAAGCACGGCGTTGCGGTGAAAGTGTGCTGCAGCGACTGGCGGAATCGGGTTTGAAATTCGAGCGTTCGCTCGTCGAAGTGCTCGGGACCGGCGCCTCCGTTCCCGGACTGGAACTTCCAGGTAAACCTAACGAGTTACTCGAAGCGGTCCTGCGCGTCAGTGTAGCCGATCCACGTCGGGAAGCGGTCGAGCGTTTTAGCAAACAGATCGCGCCGCTCGTCACCGCCGGGCCGCAAGGTGTCACCGGTTATTCGGCTGGTCGGCCGAAAGTGCAGGCGGTCTTCGGGTACTGGCCTTGTTTGATCGACAAAATCCTGGTTAACGAGCGGATGGAAATTCTCGAACACGATCTGATTCCCGTGTCATGAAGAAAGCTTCGTTTCGTTTAGGTGATATCGCGTTTGCGCGGAGCGGTGATAAGGGCTCGAGCGCAAATATCGCCGTCTTCGCTCGCGACGAAAGTGACTATTCGCTTTTATGTGATCGCCTAACGAGTAAAGTCGTAAAAAATTATTTCCAGCCATTAGGCGCGGGCGAAGTGATGCGTTACGAAGTGCCAAATCTCGCCGCCTTGAATTTTGTTTTGTCTGGTGTTTTAGCGGAAGGTGGCAGCCGCTCGCTGCGGATCGACGCGCAAGGCAAAACGCTTGGCCAGGCGATCCTGGAATTAACGATTTAACGATTCAGCGAATTAACGAATCTTTTCCCAATGCCACTCGTTATTGTCGAGAATACTCATCCGCAGATCACCACACTTACGCTCAACCGGCCCGAGCGCCGCAATGCTCTGACGATTGAATTAATGCAGGAACTGACGGCGGCTATGAACGCGGCGTCCGCTGATGAAAAACAGCGCGTTCTGATCTTGCGCGGCGCGGGACAAGCCTTTTGCGCAGGTCTCGATCTGAAGGAAGCCGCCGTAACAGAAAACGCGCATTTGTCGGCGGAGATGGTAGCGAAAACATTAATAGCGATCAGTCAGACGCGTCTGATCACGATCGCCGCAATCCATGGCGCGGCCGTCGCCGGCGGCGCCGGCATTATGTCCGCCTGCGATTTTGTCGTCGCCGCCGAACGAACCAAAATCGGTTATCCGGAAGCGAAGCGCGGACTGGTTGCCGGCCTGGTGATGACTTTTCTGCGCCGACAATTGCGCGAACGCGATATCCGCGAATTGCTCTTTACCTCTGAACTGATCGACGCCGCGCGCGCGTCTGAAATCGGTCTGGTGAATCGCGTCGTTTCGCCTAACGAGTTGCGAGCGGAAGCGATGAAAATCGCCAATGCTGTTTTGCAAGGCGCACCTGGCGCGTTGGCGCAGACAAAGCGATTGATCGAAGAACTTTGGTCGAGCATGGTGAAAGACGATGTCGATCTTGCATTGAAATATCACATGCAGGCGCGCGAATCCGACGAAGCGCGCGAAGGCATCGCCGCTTTCAACGAAAAGCGCCCGCCGAAGTGGACAGAAAACAAAACCTAGCGCGGGTTGGACCAGCGATTACTGGATTCACCGAGACGATTGCCAGCGCAACGCCGTTCTCTTATTTCTCCGCCTTAATTTCGGTGTAGTAGATCCCGAGCCATTTGCCGCCACGCTTGAGATATACGCTGGCCGCGTTGTAGGGGCGGAGACATCTCAACAGTGTGGCGCGATGCAGCTCGACGAGGCGCGGGCCATCATCGCGGAGTCGAACGGGTCACGCGTTCGGGATTTCGAACTTCTCGATCAGTTCCTTGATTTCGTGAACGAAGTTCGCCGCTCCGGCGCCGTTCACAATGCGATGATCGAAGGTCAATGAGAGCGTGATTACTTCCGTGGACTGATTTTTCTTTCCGTCACCGAGTATTTCATGATGCGCGGAGCCGACAAACAATGTGCCGACGGAAGGCGGCACTACAATCGGGGCCGCGGCGCGCACGCCGAAAGCACCCAGGCTACTGATGACGATCGGAGCATTGACCGCATCGACGCGACCGTTTCGCGTTTCTTCGACGATCTGCTCATACCGCTGCACAAAGTCGGACCAGTCCCGCTTGTTTGCATGCGTGACGACGGCGGTGGCGAGGCGATCGTCCTCGAGCGCGACGGCGATGCCGAGATCGAAGTCGTCGTTCTCGATAATGCGATCGTCTTCCAGCATCACGCGTCGAAACGGCGCGTGTTTTTCCATCGCGCGCACGACCGCCCAGGCAATCATTACCGAGGGCGAAGCAGCGTTTTTTCCGTTCTGTTTCTTGGCAGCTTCGCGCGCTTTGCGGATCGCATCCCAACGCGCATCGATCTGCAAATTTGCGGAAACGACTCGGCCGAGACGCCGAACAATCGTTGGTGAAAGCGCTGGCTCGATGGTGTAGCGGCGCGTGTCCTCACGCGCAGGTACCGGCTCTTTGCGGCTGGGGACAGCCGCCTCTACACCATCGCCGGAAGCTTTCGCAGCCGTTTGCATTTGATCTGCGAGTGAAGGTTCGCTGGTTAAAATCGTGCCGAGCTCCTGACCGATCTCGACCGTTTCATCCACCTTTATTTTCCATTCACCCAACGTCCCGGCGAAAGACGATTCGATCGGGTAAACGGCTTTGTCGGTCTCTACTTCGCAGAGCGGGTCATCGAGCTCGATGCGATCGCCCGCTTTCTTCAATAAGGCGACCACTTTGGCGTTGCGAATTCCTTCGCCCATAATGGGAACCGTAATGGGTTGCGCGCGTTGCTTCGACATGTCGATTTTCGGAGTGTAGTGGCGCTCATCCTCAGGCGCAGGCTCAATTTCTTTGCGCCTGGGGACAGCTGCCCCTACACCGGCAGGTTCCATTTTCTTGCCGCTGGGGAGCGCGGCTTCTGTTGCGATCGCGCGCTCGTGTTTTGTTGAAACGGATTTGCTGATTGCGGCGACGATTCGCTCAACATCGGGCAGCGCCGCGTATTCGTAGATCGGGTTGTAACCGATCATGACGTTGCCTTTACTGACCAGGATCGGTGGACTGACCATTTCGCTCCAGATATCGCGCTGCGACGTGACATGCGTAATAATCATTTGCCCGACGCTGCAGTTTTCGCTGTCTTCCTGAACGACGACCAGCCGGCCAGTCTTGCGCACCGATTCTTCGATCGCGGCTTTGTCCCAGGGCACAATCGAGCGCAAGTCGATCAACTCGATGCTCACGTCGTCGCCAATTTTCGCGATCGCCTCGAGAGATTTTTCGACGGTGTTTCCCCACGCGACGAGGGTCACATCCGAGCCTCGCTTGCATTTACGCGCTTCGCCGAGAGGGACCGCGCGGATCGGCTCAGTGGATTCGTGTTCGGCCCAGAGCAGATGTTTTGGAATGAGAACGAATGTCGGATCCTCGCAATGCATCGCCGTCCAGAGCAAGCCGGCGGCGTCCTCCGGCGTACTCGGAATGACGATGTTGATGCCGGGATAATGGGCGAGCGCGGCTTCATTTGCCTGGCTATGCCACAGACTTCCGCCCGGGAGATAGGCGCCGTAGGGCGCGTAGATTACGGCCGGACATTTCCATGTACCGAAAGAACGCCAGCGCAAAGTCGAAAGGTTGGTGACAAGCTGGTTCCAACCGGGATTAATAAAATCGATGAACTGCAATTCGAAGACGGGACGGCGTCCGTAGGAAGCGAGCCCGCAAGCAACGCCGACAATGGTTGATTCGGCGAGGGGAGAGTTGAAAACCTGATCGCGGAATTCGGTCGAGAGCTTTTGCGTGAGACGAAAAACGCCGCCCTTGGGATCTTCGATGTCCTCGCCGAAGATTACGCGGCGCGGATCCTTCTTTAATCCGAGTCGAAGGGTCTGATTGATCGTATCGCCAATGCGATATTTGCCCGGTGGTAAAACTTCTTCATCGAGCCGCGGCGGCTCGGCCGTGACTTCGGCTTCCAGTTCATTTGCCAGGGGATTTTTTTCCCGCTCAGCAGCGATGAATTCCTGCCGGATGCGCTCTTTGATTTCGTTATCGACCTTCGCATAATCGTCCGCGCTGATCACTCCCTCGTCGATCAAGCGTTCGCGCCAGACGCGGAGCGGATCGCATTTCTCGAGCGTCTCAAGTTCTTCGGCGCTGCGATACAGTTTTTGATCATCAGAGCTGGTGTGGCTGGAGAGTCGTTCCATTTTCACCCAGAAAAAGGCCGGACCTTTGCCCGCTCGCATGTCGTCCATCGCTTCCACAGCAGCGTCATAAACTTTTTGCACGTCGGCGCCGTCGATCTTGCGCCACTCGTTAGGCTGAAGAACGCCGAGCGCAAGCGGATTAATTTCTCGAGTCGGGCTGCTGATACCGTAGGCGTTGTCTTCGACAACAAAGAGCACGGGAAGCTTTCGCTCCTTCGCGAAACAGACCGCCTCGAAAAAATCGCCCTGACGCGTAGCGGCATCGCCGACCGTGGTGACGACGAGGTTTTGTTTTCGATCCAGTTGAATGCCCCACGCAATTCCGCAGGCAGGCAATAGCTGCGAACCGGTCGGCGTGGGAACGCTCCAGATGTGACGATCGGCATAACTGTAATGCGACGGCATCTGGCGTCCGCCGCTTTGACCTTTGCGCTTCGCCATGTAGTCCAGGGCCAGCTCGCGCGATGCGACGCCGCGACCGAGGACAAGACCGCGATCGCGATAGTACGGACAAATGTAATCGTCTTCGTCCATCGGCAATGCGAGCGCAGCAAGCGCCTCGTGTCCCATTCCCGAGACGTGGAAATGACCTTTGCCCTGGCGATTCAAATTCTGCTCGCGCAGATCGCCGTGCCGGCTTTCGAGAATTGTGGTGAGAAGTCGCAGCTTATCTTCTTTGCTCAGGGCGGGCATGGGCGAGAGATCTTAAGATTCGATAAAGTGGAGAGGGGTTCTATTTCAGCCAACTCTTAACTCGCAACCCTCAACTCTCAACTATCGTCACTCGTCGGCGCGATGGACCGTGCAATGGCATAGCGGATAAATTGGAAAATTTGCCGCATCTCTCGTGGCAGTGATAGACTGAGGCCATGCCGACGAATGTGTTGGGTACCGAGTTGCAATGCTGTTGTCGCGAGCCGCTGACCGGTTTTTATCGCGATGGATATTGTCGAACCGGTCCCGGCGACAAGGGATTACACACCGTTTGTGCAGTAATGACGCGCGATTTTTTGGATTATTCGGTTCTGCAAGGAAATGATCTGGTCACGCCACATCGGGAATCGGGTTTTCCGGGGCTCAATCCCGGAGACCGCTGGTGTATTTGTGTCGCGCGCTGGCAGGAAGCGTTTAAGCGCGGAGTCGCTCCGCCGGTGGATTTGAAAGCAACTCACGCCTCGGCCCTGGAATTCGTCGCGCTGGAAGATTTGCAAGCCCACACTATTTTGTAGCGGCGTTCTATAAGCGCCGTACGTGGTAGCGTTATCTTTCGACGGTCATAGACCGCCGCTACAGTTGAGGCGATTTCGTCATTGGAATATCGTTTTGTTTCCGGCATTTCTGAAGCCAAGTGAAGCAGCCTGCCGAAATCACAGCCACGCCAGGGCGGGGCAGGGGAGTGATCGAACGTTATCGGGACTATCTTCCGGTTTCGGGATCGACCCCGATCATCTCGTTAGGCGAAGGCGCCACGCCCCTCATTTTTTCTCCGCGCGCCAGTGCCATCGTCGGCCGCGGGTGTGAGGTGTACATCAAATACGAGGGGCTGAATCCGACGTGCTCGTTCAAAGATCGCGGCATGACCGTTGCCGTTTCGAAAGCGGTCGAGCATGGCGCCACTGCTGTGATCTGCGCTTCTACGGGGAATACGTCCGCATCGGCGGCCGCGTACGCCGCGCGCGCCGGCATTCGTTGCGCAGTAGTCTTGCCCGCTGGTAACATCGCCCGTGGAAAACTCTCGCAAGCATTTGCCTATGGCGCGATTGTCGTTGCGATCGACGGCAACTTTGATGATGCGCTCCGGGTGGTGCGCGAGCTCGATGCGCGCAAAGATTTTACGATTGTAAATTCAATCAATCCCGATCGAATCGCGGGCCAGAAGACGGCGGCGTTCGAGATCGTGGATGATCTCGGGGATGCCCCGGCTTTTCATTTGTTGCCCGTGGGCAACGCCGGCAACATCACAGCGTATTGGCTCGGCTATCACGATTATCGCACAGCTCGAAAATCGAGCCGTTCGCCGCGAATGCTCGGCTTTCAAGCGGCGCGAGCCGCACCGATTTTTTATGATCGCGTTGTCGACAAACCGGAAACAATCGCGACCGCGATTCGAATCGGCAATCCGGCGAGCTGGTCGAATGCGAAACGCGCAATCCATGATTCGCGCGGCGCGATCGACATTGTGACGGACGACGAAATTCTGGAGGCGCAAAAATGGCTCGCCCGTAACGAAGGCATTTTCGTGGAACCGGCCAGCGCCGCCTCGATCGCGGGACTTTTCAAATGTTGCGACGCGAAGCGCAATCCACGTTATTCGTTCTCAGAGATCCCAGAGCAAAGCCGGATTGTTTGCACGGCGACGGGGCACGGTTTGAAAGATCCTGAAATAATTGGGCACGCGACGCAAATGTCGCTTGTTGAAGCTCGCGAAGGGGCAGTTCTGCAGGCGATCGGATTTTGATTCATCTTTTCATTCATGCCTTTGATCGTCCAAAAGTACGGCGGCACTTCGGTCGCTACTCCCGAGCGAATTCGCAATGTCGCCCGAAAGTTGATCGAAACGCAGCGGACTGGGAATGATGTCGTGGCGGTCGTCTCGGCGATGTCTGGCGTAACCGACGATCTCTTAAAACTAGCGCAGGAAATTTCGCAGAAGCCAACCGAACGCGAACTGGATCTGTTACTGGCGACAGGGGAACAAAGCGCGATCGCGCTGACCGCAATGGCGATCAACGCGCTCGGCGGAAGGGCCATTTCACTCACGGGCGCCGCGGCCGGAATTGTGACCGACAATTTCCATACGCGCGCAAAGATCGCCAATATCACGCCACGTCAGATTCACGCGCTGCTTGCTGATGATTACATCGTGATCGTGGCCGGTTTCCAGGGACAAACACCACAAGGCGAAATCACGACGCTCGGTCGTGGCGGTTCCGATCTGACTGCGATCGCGTTGGCTGCGGCCTTGCAAGCCGACTCCTGCCAGATCTTCACCGACGTGGAAGGCGTGCACACGTGCGATCCCCGCGTGGTTCCCGATGCCCCCAAGCTGGAGGAAATCGCTTACGACGAACTGCTCGAAATGGCGGGAGCCGGCTCCAAAGTGATGCAATCGCGCGCGGTCGAGTTTGCGAAAAAGTTCGGCGTCAATTTCGAGGTGCGCTCGAGCCTGAGCGACAAACCAGGCACAGTCGCAACAGAGGAAACCGCGAGCATGGAAGATGTCGTTATTCGCGGCATCAGCATCGAACGCGATCAGGCGAAGGTGACGATCTCAGGAGTGCCCGACACGCCTGGCATAGCGGGCCTGATTTTTTCCGCGATTTCTTCGGCGCACGTGATCGTCGATATGATTGTGCAAAACGCATCGACTTCAGGCACGACTGACATTTCATTCACGATTCACAAAGACGATTTGCGCGTGACAGAAGAATTCTTGCGTCCGCTCGTGACCAAGATCGGCGCGCGCGCGCTCCTCGCGAAAAATGGCGTGGCCAAGCTGAGCGTGGTCGGAATCGGGATGCGATCGCACTCGGGCGTGGCCTCGCGGCTTTTCCAGTGTCTCGGTGAGGCGGACATTAACATCCAGCTGATTTCCACGTCGGAGATCAAGATCGCGGTGGTGATCGACGAGAGCGAAGTCGATCGCGCGGCGAGGGCGACGCATGCGGCCTTCGGGCTTTCGCGACCTGTGACGCTGCCGAGCGCACCGGCGCGGTAGGAGCGGCTCCTGGCCTAACGAACTCAGTGCGTCTTCACCGGCAGAACGTAGAATTCTGCGATTCCTCCGATGCGCATTTTCCAGCCGAAGATGCCTTTCATAACGGCTACACCGGGGTGATCGGCATGTCCGCTGTAGTGCTCGCCGGCATTGGCCAGTTTCCAGGAGGTTCCGTCTTCCAACGGTATTATAGTTCCCGTGCTGGCGCCGTTAAA
>JBDUDH010000074.1:0-4503 GCA_040003015.1 Verrucomicrobiota bacterium
TCGATTCGGCGGTGCAAGGCGGCGACGCCGTTTGGGAAGGCTTGCGACTTTACAATGGCCGTATCTTCAAGCTGCACGAACATCTCGATCGATTGCATCGTTCCGCGATGGGGCTCTCGTTCCCCAAAATTTCTGCGCGCGAAAAGATCATTGAGGAAATCACGCGCACGCTTGTCGCTAACAGGATGCGCGACGGTGTGCACATTCGGTTAGCGCTCACGCGAGGAGTGAAGATCACTTCCGGAATGGACCCGCGACTGAATCAATCAGGCCCGACATTGATCATCCTCGCCGAACATAAAGCACCCGTCTATGCGAAGACCGGGCTGACCTTGATCACGAGCAAAATGCGCCGGCCGCCGCCGGAGATTCTCGATCCAAAAATTCATCACGCCAATTTGCTGAACTCGATTTTGGCAAAGATCGAAGCAAACAATGCCGGCGCAGACGACGCGCTCATGCTCGACATGCGCGGCTTCGTCGCGGAAACAAATGCCACGCACGTGTTCATCGTGCGCAAGGGCGAGCTGGCGACGAGCCGCGTCATCGCATGCCCGGGAGGAATCACTCGCGCGACGATTTTAGAAACTTGCGACGCCGAAAAAATTCCGTGCACCGAAGCCGATCTGACACTCGACGACGTCTATCGCGCCGACGAAATGTTTTGCACCGGCACCATGGGCGAACTAGCCGGAGTCGTTAAGATCGACAATAAAATTATTGGCGGCGGAAAAGTCGGCCCGATGACGAAGCGACTAAGCGAGCTGTATACCCGGCGCACGGCAACCGAAGGCGTCAAGATCGTCGACTGATCCTAATTAGGCGTTACAAGTTAGTGTCGTCCTGAATTGCTCCGTGTGGGCCGGTGCACAGACGCACCTTCCATCGTTGTGGCAATCCCTAAACCAGCGAGTTTTCCAATTCCTTTGCTGCCGATTGGCTTTCGCTTCGTTGACGGCGAGCGGACTTCGCGCTTGTTGTAGCCAAGAGCTAACTAGCGGGTCTCTAACTCTTCGGGGGACATTCCATCACCGTTGTCCACAATGGTGAATTTCGGAAATGGCACCTTCATCCAGAGAAACACTAATTCGGACCTCCGTCGCATTGGCGTCGTAGCTGTTCGCTACCAACTCGGAAATCGCCTTCGGAATGCTGCTGTACATCGCTAAGCCGATGTGGTCGAGCAGTCGAGGGACTAATTTGAACCCGATTCTTCGCGTCGTAGCTGACATTCACTTCAACCTATCGCTGCACCAGGTACGAAAGTCTATTTCGCTGATAGTAGTGTGAGTCAGCCAGTCTTGGCGAATGGGCTATGCCGGTTCCGGCGCGGCGATGTCGCCAAGCGGCGCGGCTGCTTCGCGTTCGCGAGCCAGCTCAACTTGTTTTCGTCCCAGCCACAGACTGAGCACGCACCAGATCGCTGCCATCGGCGCGGCGACAAAGCTGATTCCCGTTAGGCCTAGCCCCAACCAGGTGAGCAACGGATATGACCACGCACCGATTTGATCGCCTGCTCGATAAACGAACGTATCGATGAAACTCTTGGCCTTGTATTTGTCTTCGCGCCTCAGGACGGTGAACAGAACTTCTCGTGCCGGGCGCGTGACCGCGAAGTTGCCGGCGCGGCGTATTGTCTGGAATACCGCAAGCAACGCGAGCACGGGCATGAATCCCATCGCGAGAAAACCGATCGTGCTGATCAAAGGGAGAAATGCCAGCGTGAGACCAACACCGAACCATTTCAAAAGCCGGCCGGTAAGAAAAATCTGAATCCCGATGGTGAGCAGATTCACAGAAATGTCGATTTGCGCGAAGAATGCCGTGCGCGCGGCGCGATCGTGAAATTCCTGCGCTGTGATGGCGGCCTGTTGAAAATAAACGAGCGTGGACGAAATGGCGTAGAGCAACATCGAGGCGCAAATGCCTAGAAGATACGGCGAGCGCATCACGTGCGAGATGCCGGTGATGATTCCCCCGCCGATCGGTTTTTCCGCACCTGCGTCTACCGGCGTAGGTTGTCGATCTTGCCGGCCGTTCTTAAACTCTGTCGGGAAAAGTTTCACGCACCAGGCGGCGGCTTCCAGCATCAGTGCGGAGACGAAAAACAGATTGAAGGCTCCGAGCTTCTTGACCAGCGACGCAGTGACGAGACCGCCGACGATGCCACCGAGTGTGCCGCCGACGGCGATGAAACCAAAAAGGCGTTTCGCCTGCTCCGAGTTGAAAATATCGGTCATGAATGCCCAAAACACAGTGACGACGAAAAGATTGAAGACGCTCACCCACACAAAAAATGCGCGTCCAACCCAGATGTTTTGCGCCGGCGGGAGACTGCGCATCAGAATGTAGAAAATAACGAGATTGATAATGAAAAAACGGTAGGCGATCGGAATGAATCGACGCCTCGACATCCGGGCGACGATTGCCGAGAAAAGAGTATTAGCGAACAGCATGGCGACCAAGGTGCCGGTGTACATCCACGGAAGATTTTCCAGTCCACCCTCTGCGCCGATGTTATCGCGGATCGGGCGAATGACGTAGTAACCTCCGAGAACGAGAAAGTTGAAGACGAACCCGAGCCCAAGCGCACGGAGTTCGTTAGGCTTAACGTCGACAATTCTGGCGAGAAAGCGCTTCATATCACAGCTATGTCATCTCGAGCGAAGCGAGAGACCTCACAAATGCAGTGTGCCGTTACGCGAATAAGGGGAGGTCCTTCGCTTCGCTCAGGATGACTGAGCTTTCTTTTTCCACGCGGTTAGAACTTCGGCTTCGCGCTCGGGCGTTAGCCCGGCTTTCAAATGCGATTCTCAACCATGCGGATCGTCCATTCAGCGAGATCGCGCGCGTCGATGAATTGCACGGGATCGTTCGGCATGCCGGGCGCGAGGACGTCGCCGCCGCGATCAATTCGCACCGGCCAATAGGTGAATCGATCGGTTTCATCGCGCGGGCCAACAATTAATCCCGGGCGAATGATCAACGTTTTTCCCGGAAACCATTTCTCCGTTTCCTGCTCGGAGAGCGCTTTCAGCGAGCCGTACGTTTTGAAGCCCGATGCGCGCATCGCTTCGAGTGTCTCCCTAAACGGATCGGCGCCATCATACTTGGCAAGCGGCGCGGTTTCATCGGCACCGTTGCTCGTGTCGGCATAAACCGAAATCGTCGAGATGAAAACATACCGATCGATATTTCCCTTAAGAATTCGTGCCGCATCGCGCACCCACGCGGGCAACGTGGTTGGATTGTCGATGACGACGTCCCATTGCCGATCTCTCAAGGCGTCGAGTTGCCCATTGCGATCGCCGATCAATTGTTCAACTTCGCTCGGCAATTCGCCCGGATGTGTTTTGCCGCGATTGAAAGTGGTAACCTTGTGGCCGCGACTGAGCGCGTAACGAACCTGATACGGCCCGATGAATCCGGTCCCGCCGAGGATGAGAATGCGCAAAGGTTTCATCGATTTCTCCGCGAATAAGCTTGTCGATCTCAGGCCAAAGCCAAACGCGCTGCCAGCGGCAGCGGAGAGTTTGATGAAACGGCGGCGGGTCGTCGTTTTCATTGATGGCTAAAATTTCTGTCATTCTGAGCGATGTCGAGGAATCTCTTGCTGCTATTCCGAAAAAGAATGAGATGTCTCGACTGCGCTCGACATGAATCAAAAGAAGATGAACCAAAGCGGTGGCATAACTCGTCGCGAAGCCACGCGTTTGATCTGCGCCGGCGCGACCGGTTTGCTTTCGCCGATCGGAGCGGTGAGCGGCAAAACGACAAACGAATCATCAACGATACTGATGCGCGCAATTCCGTTATCCGGCGAGAAGCTACCGGTAATTGGTTTGGGAACGTGGCAAACGTTCAATGTCGAGCTCACGTCGGAGAATCAGAAGCAATTGGAGGCGGTGCTTTCGCTTTTCGTGGAGCTCGGCGGTCGCGTAATCGATTCCTCACCCATGTACGGACGAGCCGAACAAGCGATCGGCGATCTCGCGACGAAGCTTGCCCTTCGCGACAAGCTTTTTCTCGCAACCAAAGTTTGGACGCCCGGCAAACAGGCTGGAATCGAGTCGATGGAGCGCTCCATTCAGCGGCTGCAGACCAATCGCATTGATCTGATGCAGGTGCATAACCTTGTCGATGTCTCGACACAGCTTGCGACCATGCGCAAGTGGAAGGCACAGGGGCGTATCCGCTACATCGGCGTGACGCACTATGAATCGGGTGCCTTTGCTGACGTGGAAAAGATTTTGCGGAGCGAGAAAGTAGATTTTCTCCAGATCAACTACTCAATCATGGAACGCGAAGCAGAGCAGCGGCTTCTTCCGCTGGCGCAAGAGCGGGAAATTGCCGTCATCGTGAATCGCCCTTTTGGTGGTGGCGATTTATTTCGTCGCGTCCTCGCCAAACCATTGCCCGATTGGGCGGCGGAATTCGATTGTCGATCCTGGGCGCAATTTTTCCTGAAATGGATCGTGGCACATCCCACCATTACCTGCGCGA
>JBDUDH010000152.1:0-15232 GCA_040003015.1 Verrucomicrobiota bacterium
CGCACAAATTGTTTGTCGAAACTCGGCGGGCTGATTCCGACTTCGTAGCGATCGGCCGGCCAAAAGCGCGAAGAATCCGGGGTCAAACATTCATCGATCAAAATAATTTCACCCTTCAGCATGCCGAACTCGAATTTTGTATCGGCGATGATGATGCCGCGCTCGGCCGCGTGGATTTTTCCGGCGGCATAAATTTGCAAACTCAGCTCTCGAACGCGGTGCGCGATGTCCTGGCCCAGCATTCGACAACATTCTTCCCAATCGATATTGCGATCATGCCCGGCATCGCTTTTTGTCGAGGGCGTGAAGATCATTTCGGGCAATGGGGACGCGAGCTGCAAACCTGCCGGAAGGGGAATACCGCAAACCGAACTGTTTTCGCAATATTCTTTCCAACCCGACCCGGCCAGATAACCGCGCACGACGCATTCCACGGAGAGCGGTTCTGCTTTGCGAACAATCATGGAACGGCCTTCGAGTTGTTCGCGAAAAGGTCGAAGATGGCTTGGGAAATTTTCGAACTCATCTGCGATCATATGATTTCGCACAAAAGTGAAACGTCGAAACCAGAATGCGGAAAGTTGATTCAGGACCGCGCCTTTATGCGGAATCGGATCGGGCAGGATGACGTCGAAGGCGGAAAGTCGATCGGTCGCGACAAAGAGAAGAGTGTCGCCGAGATCGAAAATTTCCCGGACCTTGCCGCTGCGCAGTTTTTTTAAACCCGGAAGATCGAGAGAAATTTGCATCGGATCGGTGTAGCGGCGCACATCATATCGACGCGGAAAACGCGGTAAAGCAGAATTGCGTAGTAAGGTAAAAACATTATGGCTGGCATCGTCGTCAAACCACGCGCGCGCATTTTGCACGGCCATGATTGGGTGTTCGCAGGAGAAGTGCTGAAAACGTTCGGGAATCCACGCGATGGCGACGTCATCTCGCTCAAAGATGGACGCGATCATCTGATCGGCAGCGCGATTTACAACAGCAAATCGCAGATCGTGGCCCGGCGGTTTTCGCGCCGGCGGCAGGATCTCGATCTCGATTTTTTCCAACGCCGGATCGCGCAGGCGGTCGAGTATCGCAAGCGGCGCGGGGTGAATCTGAAAATTTGCCGGCTGGTTTGGAGCGAGAGCGATGGATTACCGGGGGTGATTATCGATCGCTATGGCGACCATCTTGTTTTGCAAACGCTAACGCTGGCCATGGACATGCGGAAAGCGTTGATCGTGGAAGCGTTGAAAAGTAGCGCAAGCTTCTCCCGCCGCTGCGGGACGAACCTAGCCGACACAAGCTCGAAGCTCGCGCCACTTTCAATCATCGAGCGCAACGATGCTGTCGTTAGGCGAGCGGAGGGGCTGGAGCTGCAGGTGGGCGTCCTGGAAGGAGATGCATCGTCGGGGCCGGTGATTATCGAAATAAATGGGACGCGACCCTTCGACTCCGTTCAGGACCGGCCCCGCGCGCCCCTCCAATTTGAGATCGATCTTTTGCACGCGCAAAAGACCGGCTTCTATCTGGATCAACTGGCGTATTACGAAATAATCGCGCGCCATGCGGCGGGGCGACGGGTGCTCGATTGCTTCACGAGCCAAGGCGCCTTTGCGCTGACATGCGCGCGCGCCGCTGCGGCGAAAGTAACGGCGGTGGAAACGAGTGCGGAAAGTCTTGCGGTCGCGCGACGAAATGCCGAACGCAACGGTTTGCAGGTCGAATGGATCGAACAGGATGTCTTTTCTTTTTTGCGCGCGGCGGAAAAGGCGGAAATGCAGTACGATTTGATCATTCTTGACCCGCCATCCTTTACGAAAACGAAAGATGGATTGCGTGACGCCTTACGGGGCTATCACGAGCTGCATGTGCGCGCGTTCAAACTTCTTTCAAAAGATGGGTTGCTTGCGACATTTTCCTGCTCGTATCATGTGAGCGAAACCATTTTCAACCAAACCATCGCGGGTGCGCTCGTCGACGCTCGGCGATCGGCGCGCCGTTTGCGTCGCTTCGAACAGGCACTCGATCATCCGGTAGTGCCGACGATTCCAGAGACAGAATACTTCAGGGGTGTTTTGCTCGAGATGATGCCAGGCCGCTGAAATCACAGATCATTTCTTGGCGATCGCAAACAAAAGGGAGCCGAGATTCTACAGCAGTGTTCGTGGACCAGTGCCGTGGATTGTCGCGGGCGTGCCTGTGCAGCGATGCGAAGCTGTCATGTACCGGTGATGATTTCATCGTGAAAAATGTGGAATTCTAAAATCGCCTCTCTAATATCCTCCTTGGCGGCAAGGCAAATAAACATCTGTCGCTGCGACGCTGCGAACTAACATCATGGCAGAAAAAATTCGACCGATCGAACAGATGCTCGAGCTGAGCCAAGACGAAGGCGTCACGCCCGAGCACCTGGATTCCCAGGTGCAGAAGGCGCAGGAACAACTCCTGCAGCTCAAGCGACAGCAGGAACAGATTGAGAAACAAAAACGCGAGCTCGAGGAACTCAGCCGGCGCCAGGAGGAACTCGAACGCGGTCGAGCGGAGATGACCGACAAGTTCACGCGATCGCTCGTCGTGCTGGAACGCGAGGCCTACGACGCGCAGAAAAAAGTCGAGCAATTGCGTGCGACCCGCGAAAGCTTCACACAACATCTCGAGTTGCTCGAAACGATCGATCCGAAGACCTGGAACCCGGCCGATCTGAACAAGGAATTAAGCCGCGCGCTCAGCGCCGTGGATGATGCGCGGACAGAGTTCAGTCAGCAACGCAGCCGCTTGCAAGCTGCCAGTGCAACGGATGGCGGCGAGATCCCTCTTCCGGAAACATCTTCCGGCATGGCAGGGTTGCCTGGTTCGAATTCGTTCGTTAATTGGATGCAGATCGGCCTGGCATTTACGTTGCCGCTCATCATTTTCGGCTTCATCGCCTTATTGATCTTCTTCTGGATGGCAGCGAAGGGTCAGTGATCGTTCATGGCCCGCCGACCCGCCAAATCAGGCACTCCGCTGAATCAAAAACAGCAGGAACTCGCGCAACGCGAGAATGCACTGCGCAACGAAATGGAAAAGTTGCAGCGCATGATTGAAGATGCGCCGCGCGTGGCCGAAGAAACATCGCGGCGGCAGCGCGAAGAACTGCTGATGCGGGCGAGCGAAGGTCGCAATCGCCTCGAGGTCTCGATTGCGCTGCAGGACAAACGTTACGGCGATGTCGCGTGGGAAGGAGGGCGGCGACGTTCCTTGCGCAAAGAGCGACGCGAAGGCCGCCTTTTGTTCATCGTTCTGGTGCTTGCTTTGTCTGCCGCAATCATCTGGCTGGCCAGTATTCTCCATTTTTAATCGGGACGACCGCTCCAAGCCCGGTCGAAAAAATAGAATGCCCCCCTCTGATTTCGATGTCGCTTACATCGCGAAACTGGCGCGACTGAATCTCACCGCCGAGGAGACGCGGCTGTTTCAGGCGCAGTTGAAGAATATCCTTACCTATGTAGACAAGCTGCGGGAAGTGGATGTGACCAACGTCGAATCGGCCGCCCACGAGTTCCCGCGATTCAACGTTTTTCGGGAGGACAAGGCGCGCGATTGGTTCACACACGAAGAGGCACTGAGTAATGCACCTCGCCAGGCGAACGGTCTCTTTGTCGTCACCAAAGTGGTCGAATGACAAAGGCGGAACTGCCGGCTCTCACTGTCGCCGATTTGCAAACGCTCCTTCGCCGCCGCGAAGTGTCGCCGCGCGAAGTAATCGAAGCGCTGCACGATCGTATCGCGACGGTTGATCCGCTGATCGGCGCATATCTTTCCCTCGATTTGGAAGCGGCCCTAAAGGACGCGGAAACCGTCGATGTCGATCTGCCGCTCGGCGGTGTGCCGATCGCAATCAAAGATGCGATCAGCGTGAAGAATCAACCCTGCACCTGCGCTTCAAAAATCCTGCGCAATTACCGCGCAATTTACGACGCGACTACGATCCGGAAATTGAAAGCGGCGGGCGCGATTCCCTTTGGCAAAACCAACATGGACGAGTTTGCGATGGGATCCTCCACCGAAAATTCGAGTGTGCGGGTGACGCGTAATCCTTGGGACCTGGAGAGAATTCCGGGAGGCTCGAGCGGAGGCTCTGCTGCCGCGGTTGCCGCAGATGAAGCAATCTGCGCACTCGGCTCGGATACCGGTGGATCGATCCGTCAGCCGGCTTCGGTCTCAGGCGTTGTTGGATTGAAACCGACCTACGGACGCGTCTCGCGCTTTGGCCTCGTTGCATTCGCATCGTCTCTCGATCAAATCGGACCGCTGACAAAAACAGTCCGCGATGCGGCGCTTCTCCTCAGTGTTATGGCGGGAGCGGATCCTCAAGATCCGACGTGTCTGAATGAACCAGTTCCAGATTATGCCGATGGACTCGATCGCAATTTGCGCGGCGTCCGGCTCGGTTTGCCGAAAGAATATATGACTGAGGGCATCGACGCGCAGATAAAAGCGGCGGTCGAGTCGGCCTTATCGCATTTCGAGTCGTTAGGCGCGGAGGTCGTGGAGGTCTCACTGCCGCATACTGAATACGCGATCGATGTTTATTACGTAATCGCAACAGCGGAAGCGTCGGCCAATCTCGCGCGCTTCGACGGAGTCCGGTACGGATATCGCGCGGAAAATACAAACAGCCTCCTCGAGCATTACGAACGGACGCGGGAAGAAGGTTTTGGCGCCGAAGTCAAACGTCGCATCATTCTCGGCACTTATATGTTGAGCGCCGGCTATTACGATGCGTACTATCTTCGCGCGCAAAAAGTCCGCACCTTGATCCGTAAAGATTTCGCGGCCGCATTCGAAAAAGTCGATGCTCTGATCTCGCCGACTTCGCCTACGGCGGCCTTCAAAATTGGAGAGCGCGCCGAAGATCCGTTGCAAATGTATCTGGCCGATATTTTCACCAATGCCGCTAACCTAGCGGGCATTTGCGGGATCAGCCTTCCGTGCGGGTTCGTAAAAAGCGAAGAGGGCACTCAACTTCCGATCGGCCTGCAAATCCTCGGCAAAGCGCTCGACGAAGCACGCATTTTTCAGATAGCCCACGCTTACGAGCAGAGCACCGACTGGCATTTGCAGCGGCCACCCGCCATCCGGTCGGTGCAAAACGCGCAACCGTCCAAAGCCTAAGTTTCAGCAGTGTCCTAATTTGGTCCTCTTGAACAGGAAAAATCGACGTGCTCAAGAAAGAGCGAGATTCACAGACTGATGCCGCGGCCGGCCAGCTACGTCTTCGGGAACAGGCGACTGGGCTGATGTCCGATGATGAATTCATGACAACGGGTTGATTTGCCTGTTTCGCATGTTCCTCTTAAATCAAAACCATTACCCGTGCCTCGCTAGCTTTCGCCACCCGCAATTAATCTGCAAAGGATTCGGAATTGTTTCAGATGCTCTTTCATAATCGTGCCGACGCCGGACGATTTCTCGCCGGCAAACTTCGCGACTATCGCCAGCACGATGATTTGATTGTGCTGGCCTTGCCGCGTGGGGGCGTGCCGGTTGGATACGAAGTCGCGCGCTCGTTAGGCGCGCCGCTTGAAGTTTTTGTCGTGCGAAAACTCGGTGTGCCTGGTCACCCCGAGTTGGCGATGGGCGCGATCGCTTCAGGCGGCATCTGCGTTCTCAATCCGGATGTAGTTTCCGCGCTTGGCAACGATGCCGGCGAGGCAATCGAAAGCGTGATTGCCGATGAAACCGAGGAATTGAAGTCACGCGAAAAGCGATATCGCGATGATCGGCCTTTCCCGGATGTGCGCGACCGCATTGTGATTCTGGTCGACGACGGTCTCGCGACTGGCGCCACGATGCGTGCTGCCGCACGCGCCGTTCGTCAGCAAGAACCGGGAAAAATTGTTGTGGCCGTACCGGTGGCGGCGGAAACAAGCTGCCGGGAATTTCGAGATGAGGTGGACGAAGTCATCTGCGCCGTGACCGATGAAAATTTTTATGCGGTCGGACAATTTTACGAAGACTTTTCCCAGACCACCGACGAAGAAGTGCGCGAGCTGCTGGCGCGCGCAGCGAGAAAGCAGAAAGACACCGGATAAATGACAGACCTTGCGCATGAGGCAAAGCTCTCGAGACATTTCCGAGCAGTTTTTGATCTGGAGCCGATGACGGGATTCGAACCCGTGACCTACGGTTTACGAAACCGTTGCTCTACCAACTGAGCTACATCGGCGGCTCGATCGAAGGCCGCAAAGATGGCATCCGCTACGCGACGGAGCAAGGACGAAGCCGCCGCAGACTGCGCTCAAGAGGAAGCACAAAGGTCTCGCCGATTTCATGCAGCGCGATTCGCTCCGGCTCGTTTTGGAGCGCGGCTTGGAAACGCTCGATCGGTTCGCGGAAAGGTTCGAAGCTGAGCCGGAACGTCTGGTGGTGCACCGGCATGATGTAATTAACACCGGCCGCGTCACACATGGCGATCGCTTGTTCCGGTGTGCCGTGCGATCGGATCCACGGATCGTAGGCGCCGATCGCCATGATGGCGACATCGTAGGGACGTCCGTCGCGCAACACGGCGAACTCATCGGTGAAAGCTGTATCGCCAGCGAAAATGAGGCGATGTCCCTTGCGCTCGAGGACGTAGCCGTTGTAACCGCGAAAATTATCGTGCCGCAATCGTGTGCCCCAATGTTTCACTCGAATTGCTTTCACGCTCATCGTTCCAGCGGCCGTCGTAATGACATGCTCTTCGCCCGAGTTGAGTTCCGTAATATCGCGAAAGCGGGTCCAGCGTAGCAAATCACGCGTCCGCGGCGCGGTGATAATTACCGTCTTTTTCGAAAAAAGATGGAGTGTTCGCATGTCGAAGTGATCGAAATGCGCGTGCGATAAAAGCACGAGATCGATCGGCGGCAGCTCATTCCACTTTAACGCCGGTTGTGTCAGCCGTTTCGGTCCGATGGTGAAAAACGGAAGACGAATGCCGATGCGTGGGAAAAGCGCAGGATCAGTCAACACCGTTATTCCGAAAAAGTTGATCAGAACGGTTGCATGACCAAGCCAGGCCAAGGTCAGTCGGGAATTGTCCCATTGTTCCGGCTCCGGTCGCGCGGATGCCGGCGCGATGGGACGCCAACTTTCGACGATCCATTCCCGCCAGAGATGCTGGACCCATGTGCGTCTTCGCGAACGATCATATGAGGGTGGAGTAAGCGTCCGAGTCATCTCTCCGAAGATAAGCGCAGCTACCGCCATTAGAGCGGAACAAAAGATGAATCGGGCCGGTTCATTCTGGCGAAACGATCCTTGCTGCCCCAAAATGGAGTTGATGCCGGCACCCAGTCGCTCGTCCGAATTGAAAACTGCACGTTTGTTCCTGGGAGGCGATGCCGAAGCAGAGTGGGAAAATGTCCTGGCTTCGTGGTTCGAGGACGCGTGCGCCAATTCGTGGCGGAGTCGTTTGCCCTACGCAGTGCTGACACCTTCGCGGACCGCGAGCTATTTTCTACGCCGACGTCTTCTCAAGCAGAAGATGAATTTCGCAGGCATCCGTTTTTGGACACCTCTGGAATGCCGCACCTTTCTCATGCAAGCCTTACGGCTCCCGCCGTTAATCGCGATCCGCGAAAATCTTCGCTTGCTGCTCGCGGCCGCGGCGGAGCGCGACCAGAGTCGGGCCGCAAGTTCGGTCGCTCTGAGTCCGGCCAACCTGCTGCGCGAGCTCGATCAACTGGGTGCGGCGGGCTGGAATGTTAGGGAGGCTCGGCTGAATCCACTCCAGAAGATCGTTGCCGATTTCGAGGAATTGGTCGCGGCGAGTGGATGCCTGTTCATGCATGAGGCCGACCGCGAACTTTTTCGGCGCGCCACTAATGCGGAATCTCGTCTCGCAGCGATTGTTATTCTCGGTTTCGGCGCCGTCCATTGGCCGCTCTGGAATTTTCTCCAGGCTGCAGCGACAGCGAGCCAACGGGCGGAAATTGTTCTTCCTGCGCCGCGCGGGCCAGCAGCTGCGATCGAGATGCGATGGGTGGGCACATGGGAAGAAAGGTTGGGCGAATCGGTCCCGCTCTCGCCTGCGGAAAGAAAGCGGCCGTTCGCGATTTACGCAGAAGCGATCGAATCGGGAGTCGCTCCGGTCGCGCCGCAGAAGATCCAATTTTTACTTGGCGCCAACACGCGCGAGCAGGCAGAAGCGATCGTCGCGCAAATCGCGGCCTGGCTTGCGGAGCCAGATTGCGAACGGCTGGGCGTGCTCTTGCCGGGATATTCGGCGTTATCACGCGAAGTCTCGCTGATGCTCGATCGACTCCCGTTGCCGTATAACGACGGTCTCGCCCATTTGCGCCCGGGACCGTTTGAAACAGAAGAGTGGCAGGCATGGCTCGATGTGCAATCGAATCCGCGCGGCGGAAGTTTGATTCGTTTTCTGCGCGTTTGTCCGAGCAATGCGCTGGCGGATTTTTCACGCGAGAGAATCGAAGAGACAGTTCACCGGGCGTTTGCCGAAACGCTCATTAACGATCTTACCGTCATCTCTGACTTTTTGTCGGCTGATGAAACGGACAGCGCGGTCGGAGAATGGATCCGCAATTTTTCCATCCTGCCAGAAACCGGAACGTTCGAGGAATTGATCGCAGCGACTCGAAGTATCTTTTCCGCTTACGAGTGGAAGGATCGTGTCGCCGCACTGGAGCCGCACATCGAGTCGTTGAGCCGGGCGCTGAAGGAGCCGATCTCGCGTCGCGTTTATCTCGCGTGGCTGGAAGAAATTATCCATTCCACGGAGCGGGTGCGATCGGATACCGGCGGCCATCCCTACAGCAAAATCCATTTGATTCCCTATGACAATGCAGCCGGTGCAAATTGGACGCACCTCATTCTGACAGGGCTCAACGAAGGCGTTTGGCCACCTCTCGATCGAGAAGGTGGATTTGTTTCCGAAGCGGATCTCGAGCGTTTGAATGAGTTGAACCGGCGCGCGCTGACGCGTGGACGTCAGGGCGAGGGTCATATCACGACGCGACCCGGTCGCGGCTTATTACTTGGTCCGAACGAGAAACGCGCACTCGCCCGAGCGCACTTCTACAGCTTGCTCGAAACGGTCGAAGGCAAACTGTGCGCGACGTCGAGCTTGATTGATGAATGCGATCCGGAGCGGCGTTTGAAACCGAGCGAATTTTTGAATCGACTCTATTTCCTCGATCGCGGCGAACCGATATCCGACGCGATTTCAGAAGCTCTGGCAGAAAAAACGCGGGCCTGGATAAAATCCGCAGCGATCTTGCCAGCCGAAGCGACGCCAGATCCAACGACGCTTGCCGCCGCTCGGCAGACCCGTGCTGCTTTCGATGCCCGCCGCAATCCAACCAAAACATTCGGTCCATACGAGTTTGCCTTTCGCGCTGGCCGGCACGCCAATCTCCGGCTGACTTGCAAGCGCTGGGAGGACGCTCTCCGATCACCCGCTTTTGTCTGGATGGATTATTTTCTCAAGATCAAAGCGCGGGAAGACGGGCGCGAAACTCCGTTTATCCGTACGCTCGGCACTTGGGCGCACGCCTGGCTCAGTCGCATTATCGATAAGCCCGGCGCGGGCGTTGCCACGGCCATGCCCAATGGCAGGCAAATTGTAGAGCGTGTTCGCGCCACTGCAGCAGGCACGAGATCTCAAATCGAACAACTCGCGGCAAAAAGTGGTCGGCGGCTGCCGCCCTGGTGGATTTCGGTTTGGAACCAGGCACTCTATATGGCGGATTCGCTCGGCCGATCGGTCGCGGAACTGACGGGCTGGCAAAGTTGCTTTACGGAGTTGAAATTGCCGGAGCGCGCGGTTCCACTCAGCGACCGCGCTCAACTTTTCCTGCGGGGAAGAATCGACTTGCTTCTGCAACAACCGGCAATGCCATTCGCGGAAGCAACCGAATTAATCATCGATTACAAAACCGGCGCCACGAAAAATTTTAAGCTCGAAAATCTTTGCAAAGGCGAAGGCGTGCAGCTTGCGCTTTATGCGCTGGCGCGCGCCCACGATTTCGAGGGCGCGATCGAAGCCGCGATCCTGCGACCCGACGAGCCGTTCGAGGCGCCACACCTAACATTGGACGAAGTGCGAAGCTTCGATGCGGTCTGGTACGAACTGGCGCGCATGCAAGATTCGGGAAATTTTGGAATCAAAGGGGAAATTCATCCAGAGTTTGGATTTCAGAATGCCTATCCGCTCGCAACCCTTGCGATCGATCCGGAAGTTCTGGCCGAGAAGTGGACCTTGAGCCATCCCGGTTTTCAAGCAGTTGACGAAGGCGAATGAAATCCAGCGAGCAAAAGGAACCGGCCGACGAGAAAAAGCGCCAGATATTTATCACCGGCATAACTGAAAATTTCTCCGTGATCGCTCCGGCCGGGGTTGGGAAAACGCAATCCATCGTTGAAAGAATTGTTCATATCTCTCGTCATCCCCGAGCAAGTGAGTGGCTGCCGAACCTCGTGGTCGTTACCTTCACCAATAAGGCCGCGGACGAAATGCAGCAGCGGGCGCGGGAAGAAATTTTGCGCGCGCGTGTTTCAATCGAAATCCTCGAGGCTTTCAATCGCGCATTTTTTGGCACGATCCACAGCTTTTGCGTGAAGCTTCTGCGCGATTACGGACATCATCTCGGTTTGCCTGCGCAGTTCGATTTACTCGAAGATGATGAAGAGCTTTGGCGCGATTTCATGCAGGAATCGCTGGAACTCCCCGCGGTTCCGACGGTGCACCAGCAAAGGTTTGCTCGGCATGCGCCACTGCAAAACGTGCTCGCGCTCGGCCGACGACTCAGCCCGATGGTGAAATGGAGAGGCGAGATCGAAGCGTGTCGCGAACTCGATTTCACGCAGTTACGAAGCATCGTCCCAAGAGGAGGAGGCGCAAAAAACATCGAGCGTGGAAAGGCGCTCGCCGAAATGTGGGAACAAGCGCTGCGCGAGAATGACGGCTTTCTTCCAGTGCCGAAGTTTGAGTTCGGCGGCAAAGATTTTCAGAAAGTTTGGGGTGAAACCTTCGCTCCGTTGCGGAAATGGTTGACCGATTGCGCCCTGGTAGTCGCGGCCGAGACCGCGCGCGCCTATCGCGCCTATCGCGTCGCCCGCGGCTGCCTCTCTTACGCCGATCAGGTAACGCTCGCGCTTGAATTATTTGACGAGCCGGCGATATCGCGCGCGCTCCGCGAACGCAATTACCGGATCATCCTCGATGAAGCGCAGGACACCGACCCGGCGCAATTTCAGTTGCTGGTGGAATGTGCGCGTCCGGTCTCCGCGCAAGGCGATTGGCTGGCAACCGCGGAATTTCCGCCACGTCGCGGGCACTTTTCCATGGTGGGCGATTTGCAACAATCGATCTTTGGCCAGCGCGCCGATCTCGGGCGCTACCGCGCTTTTCATGAACGGTTGACCAGTAACGGTACGGGGAAAGCACTTGAATTCACGACGACGTTCCGTTGCGACCAGAGCATCGTCGATTTTGTGAATACAACTTTTCCGAATGTCTTCAGTTCACAGGGACAGGTCGATTTCGTCGCGCTTCGCTCACGCCCGGACGCCGGGACCGGCCAGGTTTTGCGCTGGGCGCCGGAGTTACCAGAGGATTTTGATCCCGAGATACAAGATTATAAGAAAGGGGCGATCGAGGCGGCGCAACTCGCGGCCTGGCTCAAACAAAACGGACTCGAAAAATTACGCGCGCGTTCCTGGTCGAACGTCGTGATTATCTGTCCGATGAAACGCTGGTTCGGGACGATCGTGGGCGCCCTCGCTCGCGAAGGGCTCGCCGTCCAAGTGCAATCCGAACGGGATCAGAAAGGCAGTCGCGCCGCTTATGCGTGGTTGACTGGACTGCTCGTCGCGATCGTAGAGCCAGCGAATGCCTATGAAATCGTGGGAGCGCTGCGTGAGATTTTCGGCATTGCCGATGACGATCTGGCAGATTTTGTCGCACGCGGAGGGAAATTTGCTCTCGAGGAGCGAACGGCACACATCGGCGAAATCGGCGCTATTCTCAGCTCGCTCGGCGAGGCTCAGCGGCAGGCGCGTGAGTTGCCTCTGCGTGATGCGGTGGAGTTTCTGATCGAGCGCTTTTTTTTACGCGAACGCCTCCGCCAACTGCCGGCTGATGTCGCGGAAGCGGCAGATGCTGAGATCGACGAACTGCTCGTGCTCGCAGCGACTGCCGAAGTCGGCGGCGCATCACTCTTCGAATGGGCGGAAGAACTCAGCCGAAATTATTCTGCGCCTCGCGATGTTCGGCCGGCGCGCAAAAACGCATTGCAAATCATCACGGCGCATAAAGCGAAAGGCCTTCAGTGGGATGCCGTCGTGCTGCCGTTTTTCGGGCGCCGCCAGTATTTTGGCTCGTCGCGTTATCCACGTTTGGTTTCGGTCGGGGCCAGCAAGGAACCGCGTGCGGTTTTGCGGAGCGATGATATCGATGAGGAACTAAAGGCTCTCGAAACATCGCAGCGCGCCCAGGAGCTGGAGCGGTTGCTCTACGTTTCGCTCACGCGGGCGAAGCACACGCTCGTCCTGGTAGATGATCTAAAACTTTTCGCCAACAAAACCGGCGAAGTGAACCACTGCACGATGGCGGCGCAACTGAAGGTACGGCCATCCGAATCGAATGCGCTGCATTTTCACGAGTTCGGGGACAAACTTTCAATCGATACCTTGCTTGTCGCGGGAAGCGAGATGGAGCCGAGGACGCCGCGATTGGATTTTCCGCCGGCAAAAAAACTCGATCTGGAAAAAGCGAAGACCGCCGCGCATGATTTTCCTCATCGCCGTTTGCCACACATGTTTTCCGTTTCACATCGCGGAGATACCGCAGCGCGAGAAGAACAATTGCTCGACCGCGAACCCGACTGGCCGTTCAGAATGGTTGCCGGAGCGGCGCTGGCTTACGGAAGTTGGTGGCACGACTTGATGGAAAAAATGCCGTGGTTCGAGGGCGTCGAGGCATGGCAGCAGCATTTTGCGATAGCTCAGCAGAGTTCGCAGATGAAAGCGCGCTCGGCACGCGAGTGGAATTCTTTTATCGGATCTGAATTAAAAGAAGCGCTGGCAGATCCCGCGCTCGTGTTTCACACGGAGTTTCCGTTTCTCCATTCCAATAGCGCCACGGAATGTACCGAAGGCCTGATTGATCTGGCGGCGTTTCACCGGAAACGAGAGAGATGGTTGATCGTCGATTGGAAAACTAACCGAGTGAAATTAGCGGCGGTCAAATCGCTCATTCAGACTTACGGTGCGCAAGTGCGGGCTTACGGAGAGTCGTTAGGCGGCGTCACGCGATGTCCAGTTGAAGCTACGATCTATTCCACAGCCACGGGACGCTGGCTAAAGCTCGATGATGCGGCTGCCAGCACCACGGCGGTGCAAGGGAGGTTCGAAGGATTTTGAAGCAATGAACAAGCTCGAAGAAATTTTGCCAGTTAAACGCCGAGATTGAGCAGTTGCGCCGGCGCGCCGGGACGTTCCGCAAAGCTGCTTCGAAGCGGAATGATTTCCGAAATTTTCAGTCGGCGATTTCCTCTCGTAACTGGCGTCGAAACGAAGAGCGTTACTTCGTTACGCCAATTTCGGCGCGTCGATTTTTCGCCCAGGCCGATTCGTTGTGACCGGAATCAGCCGGCATTTCCAGGCCGAAACTGACGGTCTGAATGCGGTTGCCGTCCACGCCTTGTGAAATAAGATTCTCACGCACTGCTCCGGCGCGCCGTTCGCCGAGCCCGCGATTGTATTCCGCGGTTCCGCGTTCGTCGGTAAATCCAGCAACGATAATTTCCGATGAATTGCTGTTCATGAAGCTGGCGATCTGTTGGATTTTTCCGGTCTCGGAGGAACGAACTGTCTGACTGTCGTAATCGAAATAGATCGGTCGAAATTGATTGCGATCGACATTGCCCGCAAAAAACGACGTGCCTTCGCGACGCTCCGGCAAGGGCGTTCCGCTGACATAATCGCCGGTGACGCCAGCGCCTTGCCCGCCCCGCTTCTTGCTGCAACCAGCGAAGCCGAAAACCAATGTGACGATTGCGAGCGAGATGAGATTCGCGGCGAGACGGCGGTGGATTAAGGGGAGATGGATCATGAAAAAGCTGTTGGGAAAATAGCGCCTGTGAATCTTAGTGCAAGCCGTGGACACTTCGCGCCGCCTTCGCAAAAAGTCACTCCGAGGTGAAAATTCGCTTGACCGAGTTCCAGATTCCCGGCGCGGTTCCGTGGGATCGTCCCGCGCGTGCGACCAACACGGGACAAAGGGCACGATTAAGAATGCTTCGCGTGAGGTCCCCCATAATGTAATGCCGCAGCGGACCACGCGCCTGCGAGGAGCCCGTCACAATCATGTCGTAGTTACCTTCGCGCACTTCCGCAAAGATGTGATCAATCGCAATCCCGTGTCGCACGCGCACCGCGACATTCACGCCTATTTTCTGCAGGCTTTCCTTTTGGCCGCGAAGGTTGAGGCCCAGTTCCGAGCGCGACTCTAAGAGTTGATCAACATCTTCTTCCAAGCGGACGAGGTCAGCGTAAATCGCCGGCGGCTCCGCCATCACGTGAAATAATGTGACCGACGCTCCCACGCAGCTGGCGAGCTCGCCGGTGAGTTGGACGGCATTTTCGATATATCGTTTGCCGCCAGTGCAGACGAGAATGCGCTTGATCTGCTCGAATTGCCCCCCCGCTACTAATACCGGCGGAGGCACAGCTTTGATCACCTCATAGGTCCGTTCCGAGTACGAGTACGAACTGGCACCTCCTTTTCGACGCGCGCCGATGATGGCGATGTCGTAACGTTTCTCCGCCGTTTGATTCAAAATTTGCCGGATCGGTTCGCCGGCGCGCACGATAACCTCCGGTAAAACACCATAACTCCGCAGCAGTGCCGCTTCACTGTCGAGCGCGGCCCGGAGCGGCTGATCCTGTTCCGGAGTCTCAGCAATTCCGAGGAGAGTGGTAGTTGCGTGGCACGGACCGGCGATGAGACCGCCAAGTTTCGTCGGCTTGTCGGCCGGATCGGTGCCGTCACTGCAGATCAATATGCGCATCAGGAGAGTTTAGACTTTGTGCCCGGTGTACAAAGTGTAAATCACGATTGCCGCGCCGACCAAAGGGAGCGGGACAAACGCCAGCCGGATTTTCGGACCGGTGAAATATTGAGTCGCGATCGCGCCGATCTGTGCGCCAATCGCCGCGCCCGTGTTCATGACGAGCGCGATCATGATATCCA
>JBDUDH010000058.1:0-14765 GCA_040003015.1 Verrucomicrobiota bacterium
CGAGGAACCTGCGGCGCCGCTTAAGGCGGCGTGTTCGGCGGGCGGAGTTAACTGAGAAGTAGGTACCGGCTTCTCCTAACCAGTGGCCAAGTCGCCTGCCAAGCTCAGTCTGGGGTGTCCCCATTGCGGCTTTAAGCAAATGGAACATGCGGCGGCTAAGAGCGCGCTTCGCCGTCAATGCGGGCGCCCCTTCGTCATTGCAGAGCCGCAGGGAGCCGAGCTGCTCCCGCAAACGGGCGCATCGCTCGTGAAGCCCGACCGGGCCGCAAGTGGCGAAGTGTTGTATCCTCACGGTTTGCCCGCGACCTCCCAGTGTTGAGCGTAATCCAAAAACTGTTTCCGCGCAGTCCGTACGAGCGGCTCGGTGACTACGTGCATCTGCCGCGGCTGATCGACAAAGCGAAGCTGCATCGCCAAGGGTTACTTAGCGGCTACAACTACAAAACAACAGGCTTCGATAAGCATCTGCTCGCCTTCTTGAAAGTTGATCCCGATGCTTTTGAAGAAGCAGCGCATCGCCTAGAGGACGACATCTCAATTCTCGCCTGGGTGCGAGAAAATGGCGCCAAACATTCGCCGGAAGAGATCGAGCAATGGAACCAGGCGATGATTTCCCGGCACCCCGATACGGCGGTAAAAAAAGCGCGTTTCGCCCATTTTTTGAAAGAAGCGGGGGGCCAGGGCCGGAAAGATATCCGCACCTACTTCGATCTGATCGAATTTGATGAGGGCCGGCTGAAGTAAAGTCACGCAAGCGTCCCGCTTGCGGGCAAACCTGAACGCAAGCCAGAGGCTCGCGCTACAATTTAAACTTTGCGAAAATCTTGTTCGCTTCTTCCAATGATTCCCTGCTGCCAATGTCGAACCACGTACCTTTGATCTGGTGCGTTTTCACTGGCTGGCGCGGGTGGAGCCACTGAATAAAACGCCCCGGCTGATCTGGATTGTTTCCCGTTGCGAGGTAGGTCGCAAAGAGCGGAATCGTTTTCTGTGAAAAATAGTAAAGAGCGATACCGATGAGCGTATTCTGTGGATGGGCTGGCTTCTCCTCGAAGTGAGTGATCACGCCTTCGGCATCGACTGTGATGCTGCTATATTTTTTGATCGCTTCGAGATCTCCCACGTCATACGTCGCGAGCATTGCGGCAGAACCTTTGGCCCGTTTGACGAACTCGATGAGCGGTTCGCTGAACAAATTGTCTCCCGCCACCACCAGCAAATCTTGATTGCTTAACTCTTCCCGCGTGATAACGAAATCAATATCGCCAATCGCACCCAGCTTATCGGAATCGCTGGTCGATCCATCGTTAACAATCTTAAGCTGCAACTGCGGCTGTGACTTGGCGTAAGCATTGGCCCAATTCTGAAAATCCTTTGCGAACTTATCATTCGTGACAATATAAACGGTTTTTACTTCCGGGCTGGGCGCAAGGTTGTCCAGCACCCATGCGATCATCGGCTTGCCGGCTACCTCCAGGAGCGGTTTGGCTTTTTCGCAGGTGAGGGGATAGAGACGAGTCGCGTAACCGGCCGCGAGAATAACAACGTTCATGACAAAGTCGGATAGTAAACGATTCGTTCGATTCGGCAAAAGCGACCCCGGTGCGGTCACGGGCTGCACCTGCCGCTCAAATCAAGATCCGCAGCGCGGCTTCCTGAAGGCGTCGGTGCAAAAGTTCGAGTTGGTGCGAATCCGTAATTTTGTTTCGGGTGTTCGAATCGACAACATAAAAGGTGTCGATAGCCGCGCCTTTCTCCGTGCTGATGCGCGAGAGCGCGATGTTAATTCCTTCGCGGCGAAGACAGGTCAGCAAATCGTAAAGAAGCCCGAGGCGATCGGGTGTCTGCACCTGCACGAGCGTGTAAGCGGGATGCGTTTTGTTGTCGATAGTGATGCTCGTGGGGAAATCGAGTCCTTGACCGAGTCGATAGTCGATGCGGCGGCGCGCGCGCTCCAGTAATGCCCGAAAATCGAACTGCTCGTTTTGCAAAGCACTTCGCAAAGTCGTTTCGACCAATGCAAAATCGCGTTCATCCGTCACCGCTCTGAGCTTCGTGTCGCTGACGCGGAAGATATCCAGCACCAGATTGTCACCTCGCGTGTAGACGTCGGCGCTTAAAATATTAAGCGGCACAACCGAAAAAGAACCGGCAATATTTGCGAGCAAATCCTGATGATCCCAGGTGCAGATCGAGACCACGCTGTGACCCTGCGCCGTGATCGGTTGCCAATGAAATGCGGGAGTCAACGCAGGCTCATTGCGTTGATACAGGTTCTCCCAAAATTCCCGGAAGAGCTTGAGATGCGAAGCGATCTCTTCCACTTCGAAGGCGCGAAAGTAATTGTCCGGCATGTAATCAAAATGGGCTTCGATCTCCTCCGCATAATCGAGGGGAACTTTTCGAGAGACCGCGGCGAGTAATTTCTCGCGCTCGATCTTCGTCTGCTGATAGAATCCCTCCTGATTTGCGAGATAACTCGACGTGGCGTGATAAAGATTCCACACCAGCGATTCCTTCCAATCTGACCACGTATCGGTCGTGCCCTGGCCGTCTGCCAGGGTCACCAACATCAGGGCGTCAAGATTCGCCTGATTTTTAATGATGTGGGCGAATTCCACTACCGTGGCGGGATCATCGACATTTCGTTGCTGCGCCATGTTTGAAAGCGTTTCATGATGATCCACCAGCAGCACGAGCTGTTTTCGGCGGGCCGGGGCCAGCTGCAAACGAGTTGCAACACGATGAGCGAAGAGAGCGCTGGCTTCGGAGTGGGGACGCGCTCCCACACCTTTCCCCGTGTCATGCAAGAGCAGCGTTAAGTAGAGAACGACTGGATCGGGCAGTTGCTCAAAGAGTTTTCGATATTGCAAAAACTTCGGGTTTTTGGTGGCGATCAAGGCATCGAGTTTCTCGATGCAAACCAGCGTGTGTTCATCCGCTGTATAGCGATGGAAAAATTCGTGTTGAACCAAACAGATGAGCTGACCGAACTCGGGAACATAATGACCGAGAAAATTAACCCGATGCATCATGCGCAGGATGCGTCCCACTTCACCTTTGCGAGAAAGGATTTGGATAAAGCTTTCTCGAGGCTCTTTTGCGTACTGGTACCGACGTCCGATGCCACGCGTTGCCTGACTGAGACTCTCGATAATTTCGGAACTCAGCTCCAGTTTGCGTTCCTGCGCGTACTGAAAACTTTTGCTGATCTGGACCAAGTCTTTGCTGAAAAGATCTGCACGTTGTGCGTGGAGCTGACCCTCGCGGCTGTAAAACTCGCCAAATTTTTCCTCATCGCTTTTCCGGCGCGGCAGAAACGGGAAGAACAATCGGGTGCTCGTTGTGGCTGTGCCAGTGGCGAACTGCTCCGTCAATCGTTCGGTGATACGAAAAACATTCCGCGTATGCTCGTAGTAATCCTTCATGAATGCCTCATTGCGGCGAATCGGCGTTTCCTGCGAATAACCAAGCCGCTGCGCGATTTCTGGCTGCTGATGCAAGTGCAGGATGTCGGTCGCGCGCTTATTGAGTAAATGAAGATCGGTCCGAACGCGTAAGAGGAAATCGTAGGCGGCATCAATACGCCGGCAGTCGGTTTCGGTAAGCCAGTCCTTTCCGACGAGCTGTGTCGTGCTCAATGCGCCCTCCTTAAAATAGGTGATCCAAAGCAAATTTTGATAATCGCGTAGCCCGCCGCATCCGCTTTTCACGTGCGGCTCTTGCAGATGCACGCTATTCCCGAATTTCGTATGACGCCTGATCTGATCCTGCATGCGCGCCGCAATATAATCCTTTTCGTGGCCTCTTACGCATTTCGCCCGAAATTGGGCCCGAAACTGGCGGAACAATTCCGTGTCTCCGGACAAATATCGCGACTCCAGCATCGCGGTCTTCGTCAACGTGTCTTCGTTTGCCTGAAGGACCGCTTCCCGTATCGAACGGGTCGAATGACCAATCTTGAACCCGATGTCCCAAAGCAGATAGAGAATTTGTTCCACCGTCTGGGTGACAGAAGGCGAAATCTTGTCAGCGCTTTGCGAATGCAAAAACATCAAATCAACGTCACTGAAAGGATTCAATTCGCCGCGACCATAGCCGCCCAGTGCGATCATCGTCATGGGAGATGGCGTGGTGTTCTTCTCGCGTTCGGCCGTCGCGCTGGCGCCGGAGAAAACCTGCCGCAATAAAACATCCACCATCTCAACTCGAAGCGCGCAAATTTCGCGGCCTGCGCCTCCAGCCTGATGTTGCAGGCGCAACCGGTGATCCTCGATCTTGAGAAACTTTTGGTAGACCGGCAGAAGGTCCGGCAGGCGTTGTTCGCCGGTCGATTCGAGCTGGCGTTTGGCGTGCGCCAGCACTTTGTCCAGATGACGAGACATCGAAGACAGAAACGTAGCGCGGAAACTTTGTGTCCGCAGCGACGATTACGTTCAGATCAACGCTTTGAATTCAAAGCTCGATCGCATAACGCTTGATTTTATTGTAAAGAGTCGGGCGCTGAATACCGAGAAGCTCCGCGGCTTTCTTCTTATTGCCGTGGCATTGAGCGAGCGCCTGGAGAATGGCGTTTCGCTCCATATCGATCAAGCTTTGCGCACCACCAGCATGCTGGTTCGCGCGCCCGGTTTTTTGCAAAGCCACCGGCAGCCGCACTTCGGCCGGCAATTCTTTCACCGTGATCAAATTCTGTCTCGCCAGGACAACCGCATATTCGATCGCGTTTTGCAGCTCACGCACGTTGCCCGGCCAGCTGTAATCGAGCAACTTCTGGAACGCGTCCGGCGAGATGCTTGGTTCGGTTTTTCCCACCTGCTGCGCAAAAGTTTTTACGAATGTTGCCACCAGCGGCGGCACATCTTCCTTGCGTTCGCGCAAGGGCGGAATCTCAATTTGAAACGTGTTCAACCGGTAATAAAGATCAGAGCGCAGCCGGTTCTCCGCGAGCGCCTGATTGATGGGCCGGTTGGTCGCAGCGACCAATCGGAAATCGGCCCTCAAAGTGCGCGTGCTCCCGAGGGGGCGATATTCACGTTCCTGTAGAACGCGCAGGAAACGCGTTTGCAGATCGGTTGGCATCTCGGAAATCTCATCCAGAAAGAGTGTGCTGCCTTCCGCCTCCGCGATCATGCCGCGAAAATCATTCATCGCTCCGGTGAACGCGCCTTTGACATAGCCAAACAGCTCCGACTCAATCATCGCCTGCGGGAAGGCCGCGCAGTTCAATTTTACCATCGGTTTATCGGCGCGCCGGCTCCGGCTGTGGATCACATTTGCGATCACTTCCTTTCCGACGCCGCTTTCGCCGGTAATCAAGACGTTCGCTTCGGAAGGCGCCATCGCGATGATGAGCTCATCGATCTGTTGCATGACTTTGCTGTTGAAGACGGGCGAGAGACGCGTCTCGGCTTGTTCGAGGCGCTTTTTTAATTGCTTCGCCGTCTGCCGCAGCTCCGCCGTTTCGCGGAGAAGCGATTGCTTCTCGAGTGCTTTATCCACCAGGCTGAGCAATTCTTCCGGCGCGTACGGTTTGCTGATGAAATGAAAAGCGCCGCGCTTGATTGATTCGATCGCGTTGCTCAGCGAATCGTGCGCCGTCAGAATAATTACTTGCGTGTCGGGATGCTCACGTTTGATTTGGTCAAGCATTTCCAGTCCCTCCGCATCGGGCAGTTGTAGATCGAGCAACACCAGCGCCGGCGTTTTACTCTCCAAGGTGCGCCTTCCAGCCGCGGCCGTCGGGGCCGTATCTGCGTGAAAACCGTGCCGGCCGAGCAACGCCTCCAGCGTCAGGAGGATTGGGCGCTCGTCGTCGATGATCAGGATGCGTCGATTCTCAACAGTCATGGAAATCCAATAGCCCCGGACAGCAAGCGAATTGGGGCGGGATGGCAGTAGACACTTTCATCGGCATTTCATTCAAATGTCGAAGAAAATGCGCAATGTTTTTTTCGCGCCCTAATGCGCCTGCTTGAGCAAAGGTAGCGCGACCGTCGTCGTAAGAACGGAAGCTTCGGAATCATGGCGCATAAACATTTGGCCGTGGTGCGCTTCGAGAATAGCGCGCGCTTGAAACAGGCCAAGCCCATAATGGCCTTGCGCAATGTGGCGCAGCGGTTGCACGCCCCAGTTCTCGGTCGACTGCTTGAACTCCGATTTTGGCTCGCGCAGGACAAATTCCACTTCGGCATCGGCAGCGCGCACGTCGACCGCGAGCGGTCCTTCACCGCGTCCGTGGATAAACGCGTTCGTGAACAACTCGCGGAAGGCTTGCACAAGAAGTTGCGGATCAATCTCAAGCATCTCATCAGCGAGATCGATCTTCCATTCCACGGCCGCGGCCTTGTCCACGTCGTCAGTCTTGATCCTCGCGCGCAGGTCTTCGAAAAAATCGGCTGCCTTGTATGGCATCGTGTGCAATTTGATCTGTGCAATCGATGCCGAGAGCCTTTGCAAATGCTCGCCCAGCTCCGAGCCTGTGGCGCGCAGGCGTTTGAACTCTTCTTTTACTTCCGGGTCCTCGACTAACTCGGCGACATAAGCCGCCTGGAGCTCGAAAGAGTTCAGATGATTGCGCAGATCGTGGCTCAGTTGTCGGACAAACTCCACTACATCGCGCCATGGAATGTTTGGGCTGACGGTTGGCTTGGACATGCGTCGCACAATGCCAGTCGACTCGGCTTGCGCGCGTGAACTGTAAGCGAAGCGCTCCGCGACGCTACTTTGCCCGTAAAAATTTTTCCGTGCCCGGATTTTCGCCGGCAGTCGCTTTGATGGCGGCATCATTCGCCGCCAGATGCCGGAGCAGATGAAAAACGTCTTCCGGATCGGCCTTGATCGCAGCCGCGATCTCGGCGGCGGTTTTACCGGGACCGGCTGCAAGTTGCGAAGCGACTTGTGGTTGCAACTGCAGGATGCGGGTCGCCGCTTTTTTCCCGGCTTCCACACCCGGCTGATGATAGGCGTTGATATTGACGAGCGCTCCGTAGAATCCAACGGCCCGCTCATAAAGCGCGATCAGCGCACCAACATTAAACGCATTCACTTCCGCAATGGTGATCGTGATCGAGTCGCGCCCGTTTTCGTAAAGGGCCGAGCGGGTCCCGCGAAGGAAGCCCTGAAGATAATCTCCACTCGTCACGCCTTTTTCGACCTCGACTTTTTCGCCACTGCGATCTTTGCGCACCTCTAGAAACGTGGCGAAGAAGTTGGCCACGCCATCGCGCAATTGTTGCATGTAAGCATGCTGATCGGTCGATCCCTTGTTTCCGTAAACTGCGATCCCCTGATTGACGATGTTGCCGTTGTTGTCCTTTTCCTTGCCTAACGACTCCATCACAAGCTGCTGCAAATATTTGCTCAATAAGGCGAGGCGATCTTTGTACGGCAAGATCACCATGTCCTTTTCCCCTTTGCCGTTGCCGGCGTAATACCACATCAGCGCGAGGAGCATCGCGGCATTTCGTTCGGTATCGGCGACGCGCGTCTGTTCATCCATGCCGGCTGCGCCTGCCAGAAACGCGTCGATATCGAAACCTTCGAGCGCCGCTGGAACCAAACCGACCGCGCTCATCACCGAGGTGCGCCCGCCCACCCAATCATGCATCGGGAAACGCGTGAGCCAGCCGTTTTTTTCTGCATATTTGTCGAGCTCGCTGCCGACGCCGGTCACCGCGACCGCCTGTTTCGGAAAATCGAGCCCCGCCTTTTTGAAACACGTTTCCGCTTCCAGCATTCCATTGCGTGTTTCCTTTGTCCCGCCGGATTTCGAAATCACAAGCACGAGAGTTTGGGCAAGGCCGTCGCCGATCTTATCGAATACCTTATCGAATCCGTCCGGATCGGTGTTGTCGAAAAAGAAAATGTCCATCGGATCGCGCGAACGGCCGAGCGCTTCAGCAATAAACTGTGGACCGAGCGCCGAGCCGCCGATCCCGATCAAAAGCAGATGGGCAAAACGCCGGCCCTTGCCCGCGACGATTTTTCCACTGTGCACATCGCTGGCGAACTTCTTGATTCGCGCGTTCGTGTCTTGAATGTCTGAGCGCAATTGCGCGTTCGGCGCCAGCCTGGCGTTGCGCAGCCAATAATGGCCCACCATTCGCTTTTCGTCGGGATTTGCGATGCCGCCTGCTTCGAGATCGCGCATGGCCGCAAAAGCTTTTTCGACGCGCGATTGCATCTTCTGGAAAAAATCATCCGGGAACCGCATCCGGCTGATATCAAGCGAGAAATCGAGGTCATCATAGCGCAGGAAATATTTCTGAAACCGCTGCCAGAGGGAGGACGAGGCCATGACTTTTAGGATAACCAGGAAGCTGGTAGAAAGGAAAGGCTATAGAGGCGGCCGTGCCGGCCACAATTTTTGAAGATGCGGCCGGCACGTCCAGCAACTACAACAAATTCCTATCTCGAGGGCGTCGGCGCCTTTCCGGGAACGTTCTCGCGCTTGATCGGCACTTCGCGTTCTGACGCCACCTCATATTCCGGTTTGCCCACACCCATCAGCCAGTGATCGAACCAGCCGACGATATGTTGCAACCGTTCCACGCGATGCCACGGTTGACCCGAGCGCGAAAGTTCGTGCGTCTCATTCGGGAAGCGAACCATCACCGTCGGAATCTTCCGGAATTTGAGCGCGCGAAACATCTCTTCGCCTCCCGCGCCCGGAGGCGTGCGGAAATCGGCATCACCGAGAATTAACATGAGCGGAGTTTTCACTTTGTTGATGAAGGTGAGGGGCGAGCGCGCTCTAAAGTCTTCCGGATTTTCAAACGGAGGAGCTTTGAACCAGGTCGGCTGAAAGAGAGTAAAATCCGCGGAGTACCACCAATCTTCCCAGCTCGCGATATCGCGTTGCGCCACGGCCGCGGCGAAGCGAGTTGTTTGCCCGACGATCCAATTCGTGAGCAAACCTCCGCCGCTACCCCCTGTCACGCCGAGCTTGCCCGTATCGACGTAGCCGCGTCGGATCGCTTCATCCACGCCGACCATGAGGTCCTTATAATCATCTCCCGGATAATGATACTGAATGACGTTTCCAAAATCCTGACCGTAGCATGTGCTTCCGCGCGGATTTGGATAAAGCACGATGTAGCCTTTCGCGGCCATCCACTGGAACTCGTGCTCGAAAATATATCCGTAGGCAGCGTGCGGACCGCCATGAATGTCGAGGATGAGCGGATATTTTTTGTGCGTGTCATAAGCGGGCGGCTTCTGCACCCACGCCTGAATCCGTTTTCCATCAAAACTTTGATACCAGATTTCCTCCGGCTCGGTGAGGTTCAGCTGGGAAAATAATTCGTCATTAACATGCGTCAGCTGCTTCGGCGCTCCGCCAGCCCGATCGAGCCAGTACAGATCATTGATCCGAGTGGGCGTGGAAACTGAATAGATCAGCTTCGAGCTGTCGGGTGATGCACGAAAGCGCATCACGGCCTGATTGCCATGCGTGAGATCCGTCTCCGTGCCATTCTCGGCGTCGAACATCCCGAGATTGGTGGCTCCCTCTTTGCCGTAAAGTTCGATGATACTCCGCCCATCGGCGGTCCAGATGGGACCATTGCCGCCACCTCCACGCGGCGCCGAATTGTCTCCGAAGACACCGCTGCCGACATCCCAATCAAAAGTTGATGTCAGATTTCGCGGCTTTGCATTCGACGTGAGCGAGACGACCCAAAGATCTGGCTGCGTGTAGGAATTAACGGGCTGATTGCTGGAGGCAATGAATGCGATCTGCTTGCCGTCCGGGCGCAGCGAAAGATCGCCCACATCCATGTCGAAGGAAGCAATCTTCGACGGTTCACCTCCGCTTGCCGCGACCGAGTAAAGCTCGCTCTTGGGCAATTCGTAATACGGTTCGTCGATATGAAGCGAAGTGAAATAAAGCTGCCCGCTCTCTTTCGCCCAAACAGCATTGCCTTCGTCGAAACGACCGGTCGTGAGTTGCTTCGGTTGCACTTTTTCCTCGGCATTGCGCGGTGCTGGTATCACCCAGATGTGCTGCGGGTGTTTTGGATCGAGATAACCATCTTCATCCGAGCGATAGACCGCGCGCGTGATCACGTGGATGTCGCTCTCGTGTTCGGACTCAGTCTCGGTTTTCTTCGCCGACGAATCTGTCGGCTTTTCTTTTTCTCCTTCCTTGCCCGGTGACGGAGAAGTTTCAGCTGCGACCGCTTTTTTTAACTCCTCTTCTTTGCGCTTTTTCTGCTTCGCCAGATCTTCGGAGTTGGTCGTGCTCGTAAACGCAATCATCTTGCCGTCCGGCGACCACTTCGGATCGCCCACACCTTTTGGCAGTGTGGTGAACAAGAACGAGTCGCCACCTCCCATGGCCAGGACGCTTAATTGCGGCGGCTCCGGCTTTCCCTCCTTTTCTATCGCGCGTAAAAAAAGCAGATACTTCCCGTCCGGCGACCAGCGCGGCGAAGTATCATGCTCACCGCTCGTAAGGCGATGGGGCTCGTCACCTCCGGCAGTGGAGATGCTCCAGATGGAAGTGTTGTAGCCCTCTTTCTTTTCGTTCGTCGTCACTCGCACGAAGGCAACGCGTGATCCATCCGGCGAGATCTGCGGATCTCCTATCCAGACGAAATTGAACAAGTCTTTTTCGGTGATGTTCCTCTTTTGCGTTGCCGGCTTTTCCGCAGCCGTGGCTGTCATGACCGAGAGGAGAATGAGGCCCGCGCCTAAGCAGTCTTTGCAAAAAAAAAGAAGCCGGCTCCAGCCAGCGGCCATATCTAAATCACGATGAAACATCATCGATACTGGCATCACGAACATATTTCGCAATCGTCCGCGAAATTTTCTGAATCCTAATCGAGCACTGGCCGCCGATGACTGAGGACGCAGATCGCACTGACGCGCACCAAGCGCCGCGTGTCATCGCCAGCTTGACTGCCTGATCGCTCGATTACGGTCCGTGAACCGTTGTGACAGGAATTTTTCGGCCGCTTGTTGTCGGAACTTCGTCGGTAATTTGCGCGCTGTGAACGTCGTCGTAAGCGGCGGTCGTGTCCGGCCGTGCCGCGCACCCGGCGAGCAGGAGTACGATTCCAAAAATCACTAAAAGATGGGTTACGAAGCGGGTCATCATAATGCCAAATCTATGCCAGGTTCTGAGTTGCGCCAATACGAGCTGTCGAGGCAGGCAGCCTTCCCTGAGCGGCAGGCGAATGAGTGTCGCCTGCCGCACCGGTCATCGCGCCCGACACGAACGCCACTACGGGAAATCTCTACGTCACGGCGCCGATGCTACGGTTTATACAACGCTGGCTAACTCAAAATGTTGTCACGGACACAAGGGAAAGGAGCGATCTGGAGCGCCGGCGAGATTACGTTTAATGTCCATTTGCGATAGAGTTTCAGCGATGAAGCATTTTTTAGAGCATCGAACAGATTTCAGTAACCCGCGGACGGCGGCTATCTACGATGAACTCTCCTTCTGGTCTTCCCGGTTTGGGCATCTGCTCTTTCAACATCTCGCTATTCGCGGTCACCTGAAAATCCTCGATGTCGGCTGCGGAACCGGATTTTCTCTCATGGAGCTTGCGCAGGTTTACGGTCCCTCCTGCAAACTCGTGGGCGTGGACGTGTGGCCGGAAGCGATCGAGCGCGCGAAGTCCAAACGCGCACTCCAAGAATTGTCGAACGTCGAGATTGTGGAAGCGGACGCCGCTCATCTTCCTTTTCCATCTTCGGAATTCGATCTGCTTGCTTCCAATTTGGGCCTGAACAATTTCGACGACCCGGGCGCAGTCCTTCAGGAATGTTTTCGCGTATCGAAAAATGGCGGACACCTTGCACTTACTACGAACATCAAAGGTCACATGCAGGAATTTTACGCGATCTTCAGGGAGATATTACGCGAGAGAGACAAGTCCGAAGAATTGGAACGGCTGCAGCTGAATGAAGATCACCGCGGAACCAGGGAATCGGTTTGCGGCTTGCTCGAGATGGCCGGATTCCGCGTCGGAAAAGTCGTGGAAGAGAGCTTTGTTTTGCGATATCTCGATGGAACTGCGCTCTTCAACCATTCCCTGACAAAGTTCGGATTCCTCGATGGCTGGAGAGCGGTCGTTAATCCCGCCGACGAAAAAGAAATTTTTGCGCTGCTCGAAACCAAACTGAATTCGGTGGCGAACAAGTTTGGCGAACTTCGCATGACGATCCCAATGCTCTACGTCGAAGGCGAGAAGCCCTGATATGTCGAAGGGCGCGGTCATTCGGCAGCTGACGGCACGCGATGCGCGGCTGAGCAGCTTCCGGTTTTACGATCTGCTCGTGCACATCTTTGTCGTTATCCTGCTCATCTCAAATTTGGTGGGACAAAAAATCTGTGCGGTTACGCTCTTTCATTTTCATGGGAAAGCATTCATCGCCAATATCGCCGGCGCGCAATTGCTCTTCCCGATCACCTACATCTTTGGCGATATTTTTACCGAGGTTTACGGCTACGGCGCTTCCCGGCGCGCCATCTGGCTCGGCTTTTTCGCATCGGCGGTTTTGATGTTGATGGGACTCTTCGTCGTCTGGGTTCCAGCCGCGCCCGACTGGCCGAATCAAGCGGCATTCGAAGCAGTTTTCTACATTGTGCCACGCTTTATCGTCGCCAGTCTGGTCGCTTTTTGGCTGGGCGAGTTCACTAATTCCTACACCCTGGCAAAAATGAAAATCTGGACCGATGGCAAATGGCTCTGGACCCGCACCGTCGGATCAACTGTCGCTGGGCAACTTGTCGATACCACGGTCGTGATCCTGATCGCGTTCGGCGGACGCGCCTCGTGGTCGACGATGTTGAATTTGATCGCTTCGGGATATATCGGCAAGGTCCTCTACGAAGCCGCCGCCACGCCATTGACCTATCGGGTGGTCAATAGTTTAAAGCGGTCCGAAGGAGTCGACGTCTACGACCGAAACACCGATTTCAATCCTTTCGCTCGCAACCGCGACGCGGCGGTAGCGAGCTGAGATTTTCATCTCTACGATTCGTCCGCATGCAGATCATCCGTGCCACGCCGGACGACGCAACAGTCCTCACCCAGATTGCGTTTATGGCAAAACGCCATTGGGGTTATCCCGAGAATTGGATCGAACACTGGCGAAATATTTTGACAATTACGCCGGAGTTTATCGCAGCACATGAAACGTATGCGGCACGCGAACGCGGCGAGATCGTGGGTTTCTACGCGCTTCTCCCCGAAGCGAGCGATCTGCGTCTGGAGCATTTGTGGATCCTGCCCGAGGCGATGAACCGCGGTGTCGGCCGGGCGCTGTTTCAGCATGCGCTGGAGCGTTCGTCCGCGTTAGGATTCGCCACCCTTCAAATTGAGTCCGACCCGAACGCCGTCGCTTTCTACGAACGCATGGGATCGCGTCGCGTGGGCCAGACCATCACCGAGCTCGACGGAGAGCGCCGCGAACTGCCGCTCCTTGTTTGTGCGACCGCAACATCGCGACAATAGACATCACATTTTCGCGATCACATTCTCGCCAAACTCGGAGCATTTCACTTCCGTGGCTCCTTCCATCAGGCGCGCAAAATCGTAGGTCACGTGCTTGCTTGCGATCGCGCCGCTCAATCCTTTCAAGATGAGATCGGCCACTTCATCCCAACCGATGTAGCGGAACATCATTTCGCCCGATAAGATCACCGAGCCGGGGTTCACTTTGTCCTGGTTCGCGTACTTCGGGGCGGTGCCATGCGTCGCTTCGAAAACGGCATGGCCCGTTATGTAATTAATGTTACCTCCCGGCGCGATTCCGATTCCTCCGACTTGGGCGGCGAGCGCGTCGCTCAGGTAATCGCCATTCAGATTGAGCGTCGCGATCACGTCGAAATCTTCCGGCCGCGTCAGCACCTGCTGGAGGGTAATATCGGCAATGGCGTCTTTGATCACGATGCCGGCGCCCGGCTTGCCCATTGGAATCTTGCACCACGGTCCGCCGTCGATTTCCTGCGCGCCGAAGTACTGTTTCGCAATCTCGTAGCCCCAATCGCGAAACGCTCCCTCGGTGAATTTCATGATGTTGCCCTTGTGCACGAGCGTTACACTTTTGCGCTGGCTCTTGATCGCGTAAGCAATCGCGCTGTGAATGAGGCGCACACTTCCGGCGCGGCTGACCGGCTTGATGCCGATGCCGACCATCACATCATCTTTTTCGGGCGCGCCGACCCTTTTCCAAAACTCCGAAGCTTTTTCTTTGGTTCCGAATCGGATTTTGTCGAAGGCTTTTGGAAAATCCTTCTGCAAAAATTCAAGGATCTTGCGCGAATCGTCCGAGCCCGCGGCGTATTCGATTCCCGCATAGATGTCCTCGGTGTTCTCGCGGAAGATGACCATATTCACTTTTTCCGGATGCTTCACGGGCGAGGGGACGCCTTGGAAATATTGGACCGGGCGCAGACAAACGAAGAGGTCGAGCATTTGTCGCAGCGCGACATTGAGCGAGCGAATGCCGCCACCGACGGGAGTCGTGAGGGGACCTTTGATGCCAACAAGATATTCGCGAAACGCCTCGACCGTGTCGTTAGGCAACCACTCGTCGAATTTGTCCTTGGCGGACTGGCCGGCGAACACTTCAAACCACGAAACTTTTTTCTGTCCGCCGTAGGCTTTTTCGACCGCCGCATCGAAGACGCGCACACTCGCCACCCAGATATCCGGCCCGGTGCCATCCCCCCGGATGAATGGAATCACCGGTCGGTCCGGCACGTTCAACTTCCCTTCGCTGAACGAAATCTTATCGCCCGCCGGCGG
>JBDUDH010000141.1:0-14656 GCA_040003015.1 Verrucomicrobiota bacterium
GAGAGAAAAAGTGCACCGCCCGCGACCGTCTCGCCTGACGAGTTGCGAGATTACGAAGATTATTCGCCCGAAGTCCGCAAGCTCGTCGAATACGCGCTCGACTTGACCAAACGCAATCTCGGTTACGCGTACGGTTCTTCGGATCCAGGCAACGGCGGGATGGATTGTTCTGGGTTCATTTATTATGTGCTCAAGCAAAACGGCGTTGACGATGTGCCGCGCGATTCCAGCGAGCAATATGTCTGGCTGCGCAAGGCCGGAAACTTTCAGGCGGTTCTCAGCCGCGATCCGAATTCCTTTGAACTCGATGCGCTCAAGCCGGGCGACCTGCTTTTTTGGTCCGGCACATACGCCATCGAACGCGATCCGCCGGTCACGCACACCATGATCTACCTCGGCCGAGAAAAAAGAAGCAACAAACGCATTATGGCTGGTGCGAGTGACGGCCGGACTTATGAGGGCAAACAGCGCTTCGGCGTCAGCGTCTTCGATTTCAAAACCACGCCGCCCCCTCCGAGCAACGATGCAAAACTCAGTCCATCATTTGTTGGCTACGGCAGTATTCCCGGTTTGGACGATCATTAATTTTATTCGTGGTCCTCGATTGGCTTGTCCGTCTTGGGCGGTGTTGGGGAGAGAGTGGAACGCTGCATCTTTTCTGTTGGCGCTACGGGATTCGAATGCGAGTCCCGAAAATGTTTTGTGATCAGCCCGAGCATTAAAGCCAAAATGATAAACGCGATCAATCGTTGCTCCTGACGCGTCAGAACGAACATCCCTAACTTTGATCGCAGATTCATTTCAAGCGTAAGCGATCGGATCTTGCAGGCAGGCTTCGCGAAAACCTTTCAGTCGAATCTGACACGAATCGCAGCCACCACACGCACGACCATCGGCTGTCGGATCGTAGCAGCTGTGCGTGAGCGAAAAATCGACGCCCAGTTCGGTTCCGCGCCTGATAATTTCTGCTTTCGATAACGAGATTAGCGGAGCATGGATTCGGAATCGTTGGCCTTCCACGCCGGATTTCGTTGCGAGATTGGCAAGATTTTCAAACGCCGTGATGAACTCAGGCCTGCAATCCGGATAGCCGCTGTAATCGAGCGCGTTGACGCCGAAGAAGATATCGGACGCGCCCAGCGCTTCCGCCCAGGCGAGCGCGTAGGAAAGAAAAATGGTGTTGCGCGCCGGCACGTAAGTAATCGGAACGCCGGTCGCGATTTCAGATTCCGCTCGATTCTTCGGCACATCGATCGAGTCGGTCAACGCTGAACCGCCAAAGATTCTTAAATCAATCTCCGCGACTCGATGTTCGAGGACGCCGAGCGCAATAGCGATTTTTGTCGCCGCCGCGACTTCGCGTTCATGCCGCTGTCCGTAGCGGAATGAGAGCGCGTAGATTTCGTAATCTTCATTCCGGCAAATCGCCAACGTTGTGCTCGAGTCCAAGCCACCGCTCAGGAGCACGACGGCTCGTTTCATCGGCGGTCGCGAACGGAGGCGCGGCCTGGCCGAGTTGCAACCGGATAAACCGCGTGGACTGTCAGCGCGATTCCGCCGCGCGCGGAAAATTCTGCCGTAATCACTGCTTCGCGCGGCGCGCAGGCAGCGACAAAATCATCAAGAATTCGATTGGTGACTGCTTCATTGAACGCCCGCTCGTTTCGGTAAGATGCAAGATAGAATTTCAGTGATTTGCTTTCGACACAGCGCGCGGCTGGCACATATTCGATCGTGATCGTCGCGAAATCCGCCTGACCGGTCACGGGACAAAGCGAGGTGAAATCCGCGGTTTCGAAACGAATGCGATAATTCCGATGCGCTGGATTCGGAAAAGTTTCCAACCGCGCTTCGCTGGGCGACGCAGGAAGCCGCGCCACGCTTTTTCCAAGGAGTGTGAGTCGGTGCGATGCCTTGACTTTAGCCACGAAGCTAGTTAGCGCGCGCGGAGGCGGGCTTCAATCCGTTTCGATTAATCGGGGTGCTGCAACATCGGATCGGCCAGTGCGCGTTCTTTGTCGCCGAGCTTGTTGTAGTTCCAGTAATCGATCTTCAAACTGCGCTTCAACTTCAAATGGCTGCCATCAGCCGCGTTCCATTCGCGCAGAAGATTCGGGAACTCGCGATCGAGAATGAATTGGTCGGTGCCGCCGTCGTGTTGGACCGCGACCGTGATGTTCTTTTCCGTAGACGTGAATGTAACCTTGGCCGGCTTGAACGCGAGATCGTCCTTTTTCGATTTGATCATGGTCGGCGCGAGTTCGATCGCGAATTCGCCGTTGCCCTTCGAGAAATCGATCGTGCGCACGCGTAACGGGAGCTCGTCGTAAAAATAGCCGTTCGCCGGCGGAATGATGTCGGCCCTGCCATCAGCCATACCATCCCAATAGGTATGATATTCGTAGTCGAATTTGTCACCGACGCGACGGCCTTCCTTGAACGTGTTGCCGCAACTGTCGTTACTCGTTAGGGAAAATTTCAGCAACCGCGCGTCATCTACGCGCCAGAAATTCGAGTGCATCTGCTGATAAACATAAATGCCCGTCGGGATATGCAGAATCTGATTGAGCTTTAGGATTTGGATTACGCCCGGCAGCTTCCACTCATCCGGTTTCACCAGCTGTTTCGGATCGAAAGGTTCGCGCACCAAAATCTGAATCACTTCCGTCGCCCGTGGCTGGCCGTAGCGGACGATTTGCGCGTCGTAGAAATTAAATTCGGCTTTCCCATCGCCCCAATAGCTGCCGTTTTGCAAAAATGCGGGAGTGAATTGCGCGAAAACCGACGCACCGGCGACGATGAAAACGAGGCAGAGAACTATCTTGCGCATCGGTCAACTTACACAAGCCATTCGTTGCAGCAGGGAAGTTTTTTTGTAACCTTGCGCAGATTATGAATGGCGATTCCGATTCACCGGATTTACCGCCGAGCGGCGTCGAGCAGACCGGCGTGATCGATCTTTTCGGCCGTGATGAAAAAACGGGCGAAGTGCTGCTCGTGATGTTCGAGCCGCGTCCGTGGGACGGTTCGGACCTTCGGTTGTTTCAGCTCCAGGAAAAATTTAATGCCTACGTTTCATTCCTGCTCGATGGGGAAATGACCGACGCGCATCCTGAGCTCGCCGGTAAGCGAGCGCGAATCGAGTTGCGTTGCGCGCAAATGCCCGACCAAAAAGCGCTCGATTTTTTGAATGCGGTTCACGATCAAATCGAGCTCCAGGACATTCGTCTGGAAGTGATCGTTGAAGAGCCAGGCTGCGGACCGGCTTGCAGCTGCGCCTGATAGATGCGGGGCCGCGGGCCATCCGTCATATAAAAACGAACCGGGAGACCGGCGGCTGCGATGCCGCCTGATCTCCCGATTATGCGAGTCAATGAACCTGAATCAGTTCCGCGAAGGATGTTCGCTCGATTTCGCGCCGCTCACCACGAGCTTGCGTCCGAGGAATTCCTTGTCGTGCAGTTCCGCCACCGCGCGTTTCGCTTCTTCGATCGTCAGCATCTGCACGAAGGCGAAACCTTTCGAGCGCTGGTTGTGCCTGTAGCTGACCACTTCCGCGTTCTGCACCTGGCCGACGCCGTTGAAGAGCTCGAACAGATCGCTCTCAGTCGCATCGAAGGAGAGGTTGCCGACGTAAAGACGAGGCGTTGTGACTTCGACTGCTTCAGGCTTGCGCGCGGAACGGACGGGCGATCCATCGCGCGCCGGATCTGCGGCGGTCGATTTGACAGCAGCGTTGCCGTTCCCGAACAAAGCCGTGAATCGCTTCCATAAGGTTTTTTTTGCGGGAGTGTGTGACGGAATGCCTTCGCGCCGTCCATCGAATCGCCTGCGGGAGCCACCCCGGCGCGGACGCCGCGAGCCTCTCCCAGGAGAATGAGATTTCATAGTAATCCTTTGTTATTTCCCAATTAAGTGTCGGGCGGAGCGCATCAAATGACGCACAGTCCGTGGCGCGCTGCCCTCGAGGGGTCGAAACAATCAGCTTGTCCATACTTTGCGCAACCGGTGGAAACTCCGCCTCAAAATGACGGGAACGAGTGAAAAGACGGTCCCTCCCGCTCATCCAATCGAGCAGCCGCGCTAAGTTGAGCGCAAACGCTCGCCACAATCTCTCGAGAAAGCTGGATCGTCGCGGAAAGCGGACGTCTGAACCTGAAAATCCCGACATCGGTGGATAATTATTCCCGCGGGAGCGGCTTATTGCAAGCGGAGCTTTCCCAGACAGTCGGCGCTAGAAGATCGTCGCACGCTTCAGTTCGCGATCTTATCCCCTCGCTCACTCCATCGCCCTCGATCGCGCCCGCCGATTCAGGAAACTTTGCGCACCTGATGAAACCACTCGACGAACTTTGGCAAACCCGCCTTCAGCGCGGTCTTTGGTTGATAACCGAGCAGTCGCTTCGCCTTGGAAATATCCGCGCATGTCAGCGGCACATCACCCGGCTGTTCCGGCAGCACTTTGATTTTCGCTTTCTTTCCGAGCGCCTCTTCAATGGCGGCGATCAAGTCTTTTAAGTTTAGCGTTTCGCTCTCGCCAAGATTGAAAATATCAAAAAGCGGTCCGCTATATTTAAGCGAGGCCATCACACCCTGGATAATATCGTCGATGTAGGTGTAATCGCGCCCCGTCGTGCCGTCACCAAATTGCTCGATCGGCTCGTCGTTCCAGATGCGACGCGTAAATTGATGGATGGCGAGGTCCGGGCGTTGCCGGGCGCCGTAAACGGTGAAGAAACGTAATGCGACCACGCGCATTTGGTAGAGATGCGAATAAGTGGAGCAGAGGAATTCGCCCGCAATTTTCGTCGCCGCATAGGGACTGACTGTTTGAGTGAGATGCAAATCCTCCGAAAACGGCACTGTTTTCGAAAGTCCGTAAACCGAGGAGCTCGAAGCGAAAACGAATCGCTCGATGCCAGTCATGCGTGCGGCTTCGAGCAAATGGAGCGTGCCGTTAACGTTCGTGTCATAATAAAGCTGCGGGGCGCGAATGGAAGGCCGCACTCCCGCGCGCGCGGCGAGGTGCATGATCGTGTCGAACTTTTCGGCGAGAAAAATGTTTTTTATCGCGCCGGCATCGCGAAGATCGACGGCATGGACCGCGACGTGATTAACAAAGCCGGTAATATTCGAGCGCTTGATTTCCGGATCGTAGAAATCGTTGAAGTCGTCGATAATGGAGACGTTGTGGCCGGCTGCGAGCAATTTTTCCACCAGGTGAGATCCGATGAAGCCCGCTCCGCCGGTAACCAGAACCTTCATGGCGCGAACGTAAGGAGGAGATTGCGCATTGCCAATCGCCAATTCGGAAGGCTGATCTGTCAGCCCGACTCCCGGCTTGGGCTGGACGAAGGCTGTCGCAGCAACCTTGCGACTACGTGAGATGTTTTGCTGCGCTCCAACGGACACAAGCAGGAAAATCTAAAAACGGATGACGGAAGGAATGAGAAAATGGCGACGAGTTGTCTTCTACTTTCTCGTTCTCGTCGCCGCGGCCCTGCTGGCTTTCGTTGCAGACATTGCGTTCCGCCTTGGCGGCGAATTGATCGCGCGGCCATACTTTTACCCGGCGTTTCAAATAGTTCCGGCATCGGAACTCGCTTCTTTGCCGTTGGCAACGCGCTTTGATTTCCCGCTCGGGAGTGAACACGGCGCGATGGCTTACAACGCGCAACGATTCACCGAAAACAAACATCTCGGTGACGATCTAAATGGAATCGGCGGCGAGGACAGCGATCTGGGCGATCCCATCTTCACGGTCGCGGATGGCCGTGTTCTACTCGCGCGCGATGGCGGCCCCGGGTGGGGCAATGTCATCATCGTGCTGCATGCTTATGACGAAAAAGGTCAGCGCAAATATGCCCAATCATATTACGGCCACCTTCAGACGATGTTGGTGATACCTCGCGAAGAAGTCTGGCGCGGCGAGCAGATCGCCACTGTCGGAACGGCGCAAGGTCGCTACTGGGCGCACCTTCATTTCGAAATGCGCGAGTTCATCACGCCCTACATCGGGCCAGGGTATCGTCAAGACACGCGCGGCTGGTTGAACCCGACGGCGTTTATCCAGCAGCATCGCGGCGCCCCGGCCGAGGATGTAGGGCGTCCGCCGATGAAAGCGGAGTGATTATTTCAGCTCGAGGGCACGCCAGAAATACCACGCGGCGACGGAACGATAAGGCCGCCATTTTTCTCCGATGGCGAGCAATTCTTTCGGCTTGGGCAATTCTTTGCGCTGAAAAGTTTTGGCAAAGCCTTTTCGAACGCCGTAATCGTCCACCGGCCAAACGTCGAGGCGTCCGAGATCGAAAAGGAGCAACATCTCGACCGTCCAGCGGCCAATCCCACGAACCGTCGTTAGGCGGGCGATGATTTCTTCATCGCTCATGCACGCCAGTGCGGCGCTCGATGGAACTGTTCCATCGAGCGTTTTCGCGGCCAGATCCTTGAGCGCTGCAGTCTTCGCGCGTGAAAGTCCGGCCGAACGAAAAATTTCATCGCTGGTCGCAATGATCAATTCCGGCGAGAACCATTTTCGACGCGGGTAAAGCGCGCGCACTCGGCCAAAAATCGTGGCGGCCGCTTTCCCGCTCAGTTGCTGGTAGGCGATCGATTCGGCCAGCGCATCGAACGGCCGCATGAGGTTGCCGGGTCGCACTGTGAACGGGCCGACTTTCCCGATAAGGGCGGCCAGTTTCCGGTCCGTTTTTGCGAGATACTTCTCAGGCGTCATGATTGATTTTCTTCACGGCTTGCATACGCGACGACTCAGCTAAAACCGCGCGCATGAAAACGCTGTGATTGTCGCCTTTTTCACTGAGCGACTCTCGTGCTCATCATCGGAGGAAATCGCCGGTCAGGCAATCTTTTCAAATTACTCCTTGCTCCAATATTGCTGCTCCGATACATCGAAACCGGCCCGCTCCTCCGAATGATTGATGTCTGCTTCGCCAATAACACGATGAAAAACCTACGACTAATGCTTGTGACTCTATTGCTTGGGGCCGCTGGTTCCGCCCTGGCCGGCCCGGCCGCTGAAATTCAACCCTCGCCCACACCGGAAGACGAAAACTCGCACGATATTTTCTCAGTAGAGTCGAACTACACGCTAAGCAGCGATTTCCACCAATCTCGTCTCGGTAACGGCGATTCTCTCTACGACGATTTCAGTTATGACCATCGCTTCCTCATTACAGGCAAATGGTACTTCCGCACCGGAGTGGAATACGAGCGTTTCGACTTTGATGGCACGAACAACGGACTGCCGGACCATCTGCAAGCGCTCTACGGACATTTGGCGTTTGAATACGTGGCGCACGATTATACGGGCGCGGGAATCGAACTCGACCCGGGGACCTATTTCCAGGACAGCATTACTGTGAACACTTTCGACATTCCGTGGAAAATTTTCATCAGCTTCCCGCTCAAGAAAGACAAAATCTTCGGCGTCATCGGTTTGGGCGGCGGCCTTTATCAGGATCCGCCAGTTGCTCCTGGCGGTGGTCTCATCTGGCTTTTCACCGACAAGCTGCGTCTCGAGGGCGTGTTCCCCAAGCCCGCATTGGTTTACGATCCGACCGACGACTTGCAACTCCGGCTGCTCGGGCAGATCAGTTACGACAGTTTTCGCACCGACGATGTCGTAACGCCCGAGCGGAGATTGCAACTGCACAACGCCATACTCCAATACAGCGAGATTCGCGGGGGCGCGCAGGTGAGTTACACCGGCTTCAAGCCATTGAAGATCATCGCCGGCGCAGGCTATACTTTCCGGCGGCAGTTCGATTTTTTTCGCGCCAATCAGCGCGTAGTGGCCGAGCCCGCGCCTTATTTCAAACTCGGGATCGAGATGAGATTCTAAGGGAAGATCTCGCCAAGCTTTCTCGCCAGTTCCTTATCGCCGGCAATCCTCAGTCGGCCGGTCAAAAAGGCCCATATGCCTCCAAGTTTTCCATTGGAGAGCGCGACCCAGTCTCTATCGCTGGCAGTGAAAGTGACGTTTGGATTGTCGATCTTGCCTTTCTCCATCTTGAAAGTTCCATCCTTCACATCGATCCACCAATTTCCGCCGTTCGGTCCGCTGAAGCTGAATTGATAGCGCACATAAACTCCCTTCGCTTTTTCGGCTCGGAAGCTCTGGCGCATCCCATCGAATACGTCTTGGGGCGTGGCGTTCTCGGGTTCGCTGGCCGCTCCGTGCACCGTGCCTAGGCAGAGTGCCGCAATCATCGTTGCGATCGTTAAATGGAAACGGGCAGTGTTCACTTTGCTCATGTGACTCTCCCACTTAGGGTCGATCCCACGACCAAAATCGGCTGTCTAATCGCTAACGCGCTTCCATGGTTCTTTAATTTCCACGATTGCACTTCGGTTCCGTTATTCCTGGATCCGCTTCAGCAAAAAAGCCGCGCCGATAAAGGTGATCACAGCGCCGAGGAACAGAAATGTCAGGTCGCCGGTCAAAAAAGAAGGAGCGGCCCGATAAAGATTCACGAGCCGGAACGCGCGGCAAAAATGAGTGAGCGGAAAACATTCCGAAAGAAAACGGATGCTGCGCGGCAACTGTTCCAGAGGCGCAAACGCCCCGGAAAGGACGAAGACGGGCAGGAGAAAAAATACCGAGAGCTGGATCGCTTGCGTTTGCGTGCGGGAGAAAGCCGAGATCAGCAGGCCCAAGCCTAACGAGCAAAGGAGAAAGAGCAGACAAATGATCGCCAGGGAAAGATGCTGATGGAACTTCACGTGAAAATGCCAGCCCGCCACCAGAATCACCACCAGGATCAAGAGAATCGAGATTGCCAGATAGGGTAGAATTTTACCGATTACGATCTCACCGCGCCGAAGTGACGTGACCATCAATTGATAGAGCGTGCCCGACTCTCGTTCCCGTGCGATCGTGCAAGCGGTCAAAGTAACCGTGAGCAATTGCAGGATGATGCCGATAATTCCAGGCACCACGTAATCGATAAAGCGTTGTTTTGGATTGTAGAGCACCTTTGATTTCACGCTCCACTGCGTCATCGCGGAGACGAATTGCTTGCGCACCTCTACCGGCAGCTTCTTGGCCAGATCGAGAACTTCGGAAGGGAGAGCTTCGATCATCTCATCGCGCTCCATTTTTTGAAAATCGCCGAGGCTCTGTTGGACCCGGCCTTCCAGTTCGCTCGCGATGTTGGTATCACTGCCATCTAGATACAATGGCAAGGCGATTGGGTTGCCGTTCTTCAAACTTTCGCCCCAGCCGGGAGGAATAATCAACGCGGCGTACACATCCTCCTTGAGCAGGTCGGGCTGGCCGCCCATCGTCGTTAATTTCCATTTGAATGTGCGGTTCGTAATGAGCTGATCGACAAAACGCTGGCTCGCTGGCGTGTGATCGGCGTTTTCCAAAAGCGCGGGGACATCGCTGGATTCGGTTTGTTCAAACGCGTGTCCGAAAATGAGAGTAAAGACCGGCGGCAAAATCAGCAGCAGCACCAAAATGCGCCAGTCGCGATAAATGTGGATGAACTCCTTGTAGGCGACGCTGCTGATCGCCTGAATCACGTTCCGGATCTTCATCGGAGGTGGCGTAATGGAAGAATCGAATGCTGAAGGGACTGCGCCATATCAATTGACTTGTGGCCGATTGAGTACCGCGTCATATCCCTGCGAGTAAGCGGTGAAAACGTCCTCCATGTCTGGCTCGACCCAACGTTGACCGAGCCAGCGCAACTCCGGAAAAGGCCACTTTCGTTGCCACTCTTCCAACAATTTATCGGCATCCGGAGCGTAAAGCCTCAGGCTGCCGCTGCGCAGCGAGACGCCGAGAACGCCGCGCGATTCTCGCAGTTGCACTAACGCCGGCATGACCGGTTCGACATCGAGTTCCAGAAGTTTTGCCTTAAAGCTCGCCTTCAACACGCGGGGCCGCGCTTTTGCCAGCAATCGTCCAGTCTGCAGGAAACCGACTTCCGTGCAGCGCTCCGCCTCATCCATGTAGTGCGTCGTGACGAAAATCGTGATGCCACCGTGACTCAGATCATAAAGCAAATTCCACATTTGCTGACGATGAACCGGGTCGAGCCCGGAGGTGGGTTCATCGAGAAAAAGTAACGGCGGATCGTGCACGAGGGCGCAGCCCAGCGCGAGGAGCTGCCTCGTTCCCCCCGACAAGCTGCCGGCCGTGGCATCGCGCTTTTCTTCGAGATCGATCTGACGAAGGATTCGTTTGATGCGCGGCCCCAACTCGTTAGGCGCAACGCGACAGGCGCCGCCGAAAAATCGCAGGTTCTCCAGCACGGTGAGATCCGGATAAAGGCTGAACTTCTGCGCCATGTAACCAAATTTCCGGCGCACGGCATAGCGTTCGAGCCAGACATCCGCCCCGCCGATGGTTGCGCGCCCGGAAGTCGGCCGCGTCAAGCCGCAGAGCATTCGCATGGTCGTCGTTTTGCCCGCGCCGTTTGCGCCGAGAAATCCGAAGATCTGCCCGGAATCAATACTGAGCGAGAGATCCTCAACAGCGTGAACGTTACCGAAAAGTTTGGTTAGTCGATCAACAACAATAATGGTTTCGTGCATCGCGAAATCGCGCTCCACCCTTCGTGCCTACTTCTTCCAGTAGGGATTTGATGATGGTTTTCAAGACGGAAAACCTACCTGCTGCATTGACAGCACGACGATCACCTGAAAGTTTGGCCCGGCTAGCGACGGCAGGTGATGCGCAAGATCCGATGAATCGATCCATTTTTATTTCGCTGCTGGGTTTCGGCCTTATCGTCGCGCGTGCAGCCGATGCTGATCCGGTTTCGGAACTGGCAGGCTTCTCTGTTTTCGGCGGCATCAATCTAAACGAGTTGTCCAAAGGCGAAGTCAAAACCGCCAACGGTCCGGCGATGAGCTCGCCCCGTTTTCTTTCGACGCAGAGCTGTTACGTCGTGCCGGGTTCGCCAGCCAAAGCGCTGGAAGCTTTACGGAGCTGGGACCCTACCGCTCATCGGGAGTTGAAAATTTACTTGCATTCCGATCTGCCGGCTTCGCCCACAACGGCGAATTTTTCGCGGTTGAAGAATGCGCCAGACAACTCCTCGGTAAAGGCACTCGTCAATGCGACAGAGAAAATGTCCCCCGAACTTCAGATCAGCCGTGAAGAAGCGAAAAAGTTTACCGCGGGCGCAAGTGCGAGCGAGGAAGCGATGCCCGGCCCGGTCGCCGCATTCTGGACGGAGATTCTGACGCGACGCGCGCAAAGTTTTGCAGCGGGCGGCGTTTCGCGCGAAGCGCCTTATGATCATACGTCCGAAGCAGTTTCCCCAGCCAAAGAATCGTCCGGTCTGCTTCATCAACAGGGAAAAATAAATCGTCAGTTTGGCGGTTTTCTCGAGGAAACCGGCATAATCGGCGGCAAGGGATCACTCAAACCGGAACTGTATTGGGAGCTGCTGGATGTGGATGATGCAGGTGTGCTTACGCTAGGCGCTTTTTATAGCCACACGACAGCGGGCGGCGGTTACCAGGCTGTTGATGGGCTCTATTACGCCAGCGGCGGATACTACGTCGCGCTCACGCTTTATCAGATGTGGCCAGTGCAGGTGGAAGCAAAGGCTTCGACACTTGTCTGGCGCGGTGATTTAGTTTCGGCGGCGTCGTTAGGGGAATTGCACGGTGTCGAGCGGCTCGCCTCCGAAGCGGCCATGAAGAAAGATATTTCGAAAGCCATTAACTTATTCAGGCGCGACACAGTCGGCCATTGATTCGTATCGTTACTCCATTGTTGCATATGAAAATGACATTCCGAAAACATCTCTGCCTCTTTGCTTTCGTCGCTGCGCTCGCTTTTTCCCGATCGATGTTCGCTGGCGTTACCGACAAAAACGTCACGGCGGAGAACACGACGGCGGCGATTGAACATGAACCGTGTCAATTGTCAGCTGAGTTTGACATCGATCAGGCCTATGTCGGCGAAGGTGAAGTCGAGCGTGCCGGCCGGAGCGTGGATGATCTCGAGGAATACTATTCGTTAGCTCGTTTCGTGCTGACACCGAGAATTCCCGTCGGAATCTTGCGACTTGGCGCGGAATGGGAGCGATATTCGTTTGGATTTTCCGACGGCGAGCAACTTCCGAACACGTTACAAACTACGAACCTGATTGTCGGTCTGGATACGAAATTTTCCGATTCCATTTTGGTGCGCATCCAAGCTCAGCCAGGCATTTACGGAACTACATTCAATCATTTCACTTCGGATGACTTTATCGTCCCCTTCGTCATCGGTGGCACCTACATCTACAGTCCAACTCTACAGTTCGTCGTGGGAATCGGAGTAAACTACGAACAGAAATATCCAGTGCTGCCGGGCGGAGGCGTGCGCTGGAAATTCGCTCCGAAATGGGTGCTCAACGCCGTGCTTCCAACGCCACGACTCGAATTTCAATGCAGCCATAATTTCATGCTCTTTGCCGGCGCTGATCTGAAGGCAAACACCTTTCGCGTCGATCATCGGTTCGGTGATTCTCATGGTGACTCCCGGCTCAACAATGCCTTGGTCAGCTACAGCGAGGTGCGCATCGGTTCCGGCTTCGAATGGAAAGCTTCGCCCTCGTTCACCATCACGGGGGAAGGCGGTTATTTGCCTTATCGCAATTTCGATTTTTATCGCGCTGACGCGCGCTATCATAGCGAACAAGGCGCCCCTTACGCGGCTATTGCACTGCACGGCGCATTCTAATTTAGCTTGAAGTAGCGGCGGTAATATCGGTCGCTCTCGGGCTTTTATCGAGCACACCAATTTTCCGCGTTTGCGGCCAGATCGTTGCGACGCCAATAAAGACCAGGATCGTCCCCAATCCTCCGGCCACGACTGAAACTATCGGGCCAAACAAGGCCGCCGTTAATCCCGAACCCACCGCGCCAAATTCATTCGAGGAGCCGATGAAAATATTGTTCACAGCGGAAATGCGGCCGCGCAGCTCGTCCGGTCTCAGCAGTTGGATCAAGGTATGACGCACGATCACGTTCACGCTGTCGAAGACGCCAGGTGAGAAATAGCATGGCGAGCGAAAACCAAAAGATTTGCGAAAGGCCAATAGAATCGTTGCCAGTCCGAAACCGGTGACGCACCAGAGCAGCGTCTTCCCCCGCTTTTTTCATCGGGGGCAGCTAGGCGATCGTCATCGCCATCACAAACGCGCCGACTGCCACCCTTGCGATTGCGAGCTTTCGAGTGGCCCCCCGAATTACGTGCGACAAACTTCAACGCAAACTTTTATCCAGCGCTCCGATCTTGCGCGTTTCCGGCCAAATCGTCGCGACCGCGATGACAACAAGAATCGTTCCGATTCCGCCACCGACAACCGATAGCACCGCCCCGAACAGCGCGGCGGTGAGCCCGGATTCGAGCGCGCCGAATTCGTTCGACGTGCCAATGAAGATATTGTTCACAGCGGAAACACGGCCGCGCATTTCATCGGGCGTGACCAGTTGCACGATCGAGCCGCGGACGATCACACTCACGCTGTCAAATGCGCCAGCAACAAACAACATCGATAATGACAGCCACAAGATTTCCGAGACGCCGAAAACTATCGTGGCAATTCCGAAACCGGTCACGCACCAGAGCAACGCTTTGCCGGCGTGTTTCATCGGCGGCAGGTAGGCAACGGCGAGCGCTGTCATGAACGCGCCCACCGCCGGCGCGGCACGCATCCAGCCAAGCCCAACCGGTCCGCAATGCAAGATCTGATCGGCATAAATCGGAAGCAGCGCGGTCGCGCCGCCGAGAAGCACCGCAAATAAATCGAGCGTGATCGTTGCCAGGATCACTTTCTTGCTAAAGACGAATCGCATCCCTGCGGCCAGACTGCGCCACGGATTTTTCTCGGCCTGATTCGGGATCTGTGTGCCGCGGCGAATCGGCAAGATGAACAGGAAAAACGAAAATGCACAGACAGCGTCGAGCGCGTAAACGAACGGAAAACCGGCGTGGGCGACAAGCAGGCCGCTGATTCCTGGACCAGCGACTGATCCGATTTGAAACACGCTGTTGTTCCATGTCACTGCGTTCGCAAATGCGTCGCGTGAGACAAGCGTTGGAAAAAACGAGCTGCGCGCGGCCCACCCAAAAGTGCGGGCCGTTCCATAGAGGAAGAGCAGCCCGTAGATCAGCGGAATAGACGCATCGTCAAAATGAAACGCCGGATGGTGACGTTCGAAAATCGTTGCGATTGCGCGCAACACTCCATTTCCCTGCCGCAAGATCGACATCTGTGGGATGGCGAGGTGTTGCCAGGAAACCAACGCGAGGGCGACGGAAGCCAGTGCGCTGAAAATCTGCGAAACCAGAATGATCCGTTTGCGGCTGAATCGATCGGCCAAATGACCGGCCGGCAATGAAAGCGCGACGACGGGGATGGCGATGACGAGTCCGACGAGGCCGAGCGCAGTCGCCGAATGGGTGCGCGCATAAATTTCCCACTCCACCGCGACCGCGAGCATTTGGCGGCCCATGATCGAGAGCAAATTGCCGAGCGTAAACAAGCTGAATCCGCCGAACCGAAACGCGGCGTATGGATCATGCGGTCGCGTCTCCGCCTCGACCAAAGGAGCGATTGCGGCACGTTGGCCGCGCGGCGAGTCATATCGGTTCGGCGGCGGGTCGGTTTCTTGCGGCATG
>JBDUDH010000093.1:0-14465 GCA_040003015.1 Verrucomicrobiota bacterium
ATGAAATCGGGGTTTCTTGAAAAGTTAATCGGACGCCTCGGGCGCATCGGGCCAGAGGAGGTGCAGAATTATCTGCTGCGGCTCGCCCAGGAAAAAGGATTTCTCGAAACCATCTTCAACGCCATCCAGGAGGGCATCATCGTGACCGACGCGACCGGTCGCATTACTTACGTAAACAACGCGGCCTGCGAGTTGTTCGGGCTCGATTCGGAAAACGCGATCGGAAAACGGCTCGATGAACGCGTGCGTGGACTTGATTGGAAGGCTTTGTCACAAGCTGAAGGCGCAATCAATCGCGACATGGAGATTTTCTATCCAGCGAACCGGTTCATCAATTTTTACATCGTGCCACTGATGATCGAGCACCGGGACGCCGTTCCGACTGACGGCGCGACGGAACCCGTCGGCCACGCCATGATTTTGCGCGACATCACGCAGAGTCGAAAATCGAGGCAACAGATCATCGAGTCGGAACGCTTCAACGCGCTCACGCTGCTCGCCGCCGGCGTGGCTCACGAAATCGGCAATCCACTTAATTCGCTGCACATTCATCTTCAACTGATGGAGCGTAAAGTGCGAAAACTGCACGGCGCCGAAAAATCCGAATTGCAGGAATCCATCAGGGTCGCGCGTTCTGAAATTAGCCGGCTCGATTCGATCGTCTCGCAATTCCTGCGGGCAATCCGCCCTTCCAAACCACAGCTGCATCCGGCAAGCGTCAACTCGATCGTCGAGGAGGCGGTTCGATTTCTCGCGCCAGAAATGGAAGACCGCGACATCGTCGTCGAACAGGAACTCCGGTCCGATTTGCCAATGTTGGAACTCGATCGAGACCAGATGAAGCAGGCGCTCTACAACGTGATCAAAAATAGTTTCGAAGCAATGAAACACCGCGGAATTTTACATATTCGCACGGACATGGATGCCACCCATGTCACCGTCAGTTTTGCCGATACCGGCGGCGGAATTTCCGCCGAAAATCTGAGCCGCGTCTTCGAGCCGTATTTCACGACGAAACCTTCCGGTTCCGGCCTTGGCTTGCTGATTGTGCGCCGGATTGTGCGCGAACACGGGGGGGAAATGGCGATCGAAAGCAGCGAAGGCAAAGGACTGACGTTGACGATTCGACTACCGTATCTAGATCGCCGCGTGCGAATGTTGCCCGAAAGAGTGAGTGATTGAGGGATTTTGTCATCGGGAGATTTGAAATCACTCACTCTCTCACTCAGTTACTCGTTAAATGTTAAGCACCATCCTGATCGTCGATGACGAAAAGCATACGCGGGACGGACTGCGTCGATTGCTGGACAATGAATACGACGTTTATGTGGCAGGCGAGATCGCGGGCGCCATGGAAGTGCTGGAGCGCGATCAAATCGATATTTTGATCACGGACCTCCGGCTCGCGGGCGAAGATGGAATGACTTTGATCGAGCGCGCCCTCAAGCTGTCGCATCCGCCCATCTGCATCATGATGACGGCGTACGGCTCGGTCGATACCGCGGTCGAAGCAATGAAGCGAGGCGCGTACGATTTTGTCACGAAACCTTTGAATCTCGACAAGGTGGAAATGCTGATTGCCCGCGCCCTGCAAAGTCGTCGGATGGAGCAGGAAAATCGGACGCTTCGGCAACAGGTGAATGAACGCTATGGGCTGGAAAATATTATTGGTCAATCGCCCGCTTTGCACGAAGTGCTCGATACCATCCGGCAGGTCGCGCCATCATCGGCCAATGTGCTGATCGAAGGGGAAACCGGCACGGGCAAGGAGCTGGCCGCGCACGCGATCCACAATTTGAGCCGACGACACAAGGCGAAGTTTGTGACCGTGCATTGCGCCGCGCTTTCGCCCACACTGCTCGAAAGCGAACTGTTCGGACACGAACGCGGCGCGTTCACCGGCGCGCATGAACGGAGGATCGGCCGCTTCGAACAAGCGAACGGCGGCACAATTTTCCTTGATGAAATCGGCGAGATTGATGCAAGCACGCAGGTAAAATTGCTGCGCGTGATCAGCGAGGAACGCGCATTTGAACGCGTTGGTGGCAATCAACTTTTGCGCGCGGATGTGCGATTGATCGCGGCCACGAACAAGGACCTCGAAAAATTGGTAAAGGAAGGAAAGTTTCGCGACGATCTATTTTTCCGGTTGAACGTGGTGCACCTGACGATGCCACCGTTGCGCGAGCGAAAGGAGGATATCCCTCTTCTTGTCCACTCGTTCCTGCGGCATTTCTGTAAGGCGAATGAGAAGGCGTTGCTCGACATCACGGCGGATGCGATGAACACGCTGCTTAGCTATAACTGGCCCGGCAACGTGCGTGAGCTGCGCGCGGCGATCGAGCACGGCGTTGTCATGGCAAATGGGCCGAAGGTTACACTGCGCGATCTGCCGGCGAATGTGCGACAGGCGGCATCGTTGCAGTTACCTGGAGGCATCACACCTGCGAAAGCATTCGGTGAAAAGGCAAGCGCACTGGATCTGCATGAGAGCGAGAAAAGATTGATTATGCAAGCCCTGGCCACGACCCATGGAAACATTACCGCGGCTGCAAAGAGGCTGGGGATTAGCCGGCGTACATTGCATCGAAAGATCAACGAGATGAACCGAAACAATGCGCCTGACCCACGCACGAGCGAAGACGCTTCGGCTACTTCCGATCATGCCGGTTAGCGCCTATACAAGGGAAATTTGGGCGGGTGTGCCCGTTCAGAAAGTTGGCGAGCGGCCTGTTGCGCCTTAACCTTTTTCATCAAGCGCATCGAAGAGTTTCCGATTTACGAGAACCGGTTCGAGAGTTTGAATAACAAGGTGGCGGAGGAGAAAAAGATTTTTGGAACCGACGGCGTGCGCGGAATCGCGAACGTCGAACCGGTCACGGCGGAAACCGCTCTCAAGCTCGGGCGGGCCGCGGCCCATGTCTTCACCCAGCTCAATCCACGAAAAACGCCGGCCGAGTTGCGTCCGAAGATCGTTCTCGGGAAGGACACGCGGCTTTCCGGCTACATGCTCGAGAACGCGCTCGTGGCCGGCATTACGTCGTTAGGCGTGGACGTTCTTTTGATTGGTCCGCTGCCCACGCCCGGCGTCGCTTACATTACCCGCTCCCTTCGCGCCGACGCCGGCATTGTCTTGTCCGCGTCGCACAATCCTTACGAAGACAACGGCATCAAATTTTTCCGCGACGATGGCTACAAGCTCGACGATGAGATTGAACAAAAAATCGAGCAGCTTGTTTTCACGGGCGAGATTGATTCGATTCGGCCCACTGCGGGAAAGATCGGCCGCGCCGCGCGCATCGATGACGCACTAGGACGCTACGTAGAGTTTGCGAAAACGAGTTTTCCGCGCGGCATGTCTCTCGAGAAAATGCGGATCGCAGTGGATGTCGCCAATGGCGCCGGCTATAAATCGACGCCGTGCATTTTGCGTGAGCTGGGCGCAGAGGTTGTGGTGGCGCACGACCAGCCCAATGGCACGAACATTAATGCCGGCTGCGGCAGCACGCATCCGGAGGAAATTCAGCGGCTCGTCAAAGAGAGCCGCGCTCAGCTTGGCATCACGCACGATGGCGATGCCGATCGCGTTCTCCTTTGTGACGAGGAAGGTGAGATCGTCGATGGCGATGAGATCCTCGCGATTGCTTCCATCGATTTGCTGCGTTCCGGGCAGCTTCAGCAAAATACGCTCGTCGCCACCGTGATGAGCAACTTCGGTTTGGATGAAACGCTCGCCGTTCACGGCGGGAAAGTGATCCGCGCAAAGGTGGGTGATCGCTACGTCATCGAAGAAATGTTGCAACGGAAGTTGAATCTCGGCGGAGAGCAGAGCGGCCATATGATCTTTCGCGATTTCACCACCACCGGCGATGGAATCATCAGCGCGCTCCAGATTCTCCGGATCATACGTTCGACCGGCCAGCCGCTCAGCGAATTAAAAAAATGCCTGACGAAATATCCGCAGGCGCAACGCGATTTGCGGGTGAAAGCGAAGCCGCCCATCGAAGAACTGCGGGAAGTCATGAAACTGCGAGATGAAGTTGAGCGCGAGCTCGCCGGTAAAGGGCGCGTTCTCCTGCGTTACTCCGGGACCGAACCAAAAATTCGCTTGCTTGTCGAAGGCCGCGAATTTGACAAGATCGATAAGCAAGCCAATCGCTTGGCCGACGCAATTGAAGATGCAATCGGAATCGATTAGAGCGCGGTGCAAAATCGCGCCGTCATTCCGAGCGAAGTCGAGGAATCCCGTGGTGATACGTGCCGGCGCCGCAACGGGATGGTCTGAGCTTACAACGGGACCTTCAACTTTCGCGACGGGATCCTTCGACTCCGCTACGCTCCGCTCAGGATGACACGCTTTTTTGTCCGAATTCCAGTATGAAGCTGTCGCAAGTAGTTGAAGCGTTGCTTTTCAGCGCGCAAAAGCCGCTCTCGCCGCGCGATCTTTGCACAGCAATCAAGGCGGCGGGGGACGATGATGAACTTGCGCCTAACGAGTTTGCGTCGGGCAACGAAGCGGAGATTGCCGCCACTCTCGAGCAGTTGAAGATCGAATACATCGACCAGGGTCGCGCTTTCCGCCTCGTGGAAAAATCCGAAGGCTGGCAGCTTGCGAGCGATCCCGTGTATGCGCCCTGGGTCCGACAACTTTTTCCGGCAACAAAACCGGCGCGCCTCACGCCGCCCGCGCTCGAGACGCTCGCGATCATCGCTTATCGTCAGCCGATTACGCGCGCCGATGTTGAAGCCGTCCGCGGTGTGGCGATTGAGAGCGTGTTGCAGACTTTGATGGAGCGCGGCCTTGTCAAAATTTCAGGCCGCGCGGATGTGCCGGGTCGGCCTCTGCTGTACGAAACTACGCAATTTTTTCTCGATCATTTTGGCTTGCGCAATCTCGACGAGCTGCCGAATGCCGAGGAATTAAAACGGCGGTATTTGCCTTCGGCGCCCCGACCGCAAGAATCGTCGTCTTCCGATAATGCGAAAAAGCCGGGCGCGCCCGACGCGTCAAAGGCGCCGGAGAAAGAACAGGTGTCCGCAACACCGAAGTGACGGTGGTCCCGCGCGCCTTCACAGGTCTGTTTGCGATCCTGTTTGCGCATCCGCTCATTGGAGCCGTCGAACTACAGCGCGGCGACGCGGCGCGCGCAGCGAGCTACTCGGAAACACGACGCGGGAGTGCGTTGCTCGTCATCCAGAACGGCAAAACGATTTTCGAGCATTACGCTAACGGCGGGGCAGCTGATCGCGATTGGCCGATCTTTAGCGGAACAAAAAGCTTTTGGGGAATCGCGGCGATGGTTGCGGTGCACGATCGGCTTTTGACGCTGGACGAGCCGGTGGCGAACACGATCACCGAGTGGAAGAAGGATTCGCGCAAATCACAGATAACCATCCGCGAACTGCTCAATGCTACCGATGGAATCGAGCCCGCGCCGCATTTGCATCGCGAATCGATCCGTGATCGCAACGCCATGGCGGTGCGCCTGCCGATATTAGCGGAGCCGGGCTCGGTCTTCACTTACGGTCCGAGTCATCTGCAAATTTTTGGTGAAGTGCTGCGCCGGAAACTGGATGGACGAAGCGTGTTCGGGTATTTAAAAAAGCGCGTGCTTGCTCCGCTGCGGCTCGGCGATCTCGAACACAAAGAAGACAAACGTGGCAATCCGTTGCTGGCGACCGGATTTAAATTGACCGCGCGCGAATGGGCCCGGCTTGGGGAGATGATACTTTTCGGCGGAAGTTATCATGGGCGTCGCATCGTTCCGCGCGATCTGCTGCAACAGTGTTTCAACGGTTCGAGCTCCAATCCCGCTTACGGTTTCACCTTCTGGCTGAATCGCGAAGCGGAAAATCCGGATGCGCGCGAGGCGGACATCGAAGACCTGCTTGATTTGGAATGGAGCCGCGTGGACTGGTCGCACGTATGCTTTTGTCGCAATGCGCCGCCGGACATGGTGGCCGCGCTCGGTTCAGGTTATCAGCGTCTTTTTATCATCCCGTCCATGAACGCGCTGGTCGTTAGGCAAGGTTCAAACGCCAAGTTTTCGGATGCGAAATTTTTGCGGCTGATTTTGGGTCGCGAAGATTAGATAACGATCACTGCGAATGGATGATTGACCGGCTCGCAGATTTTCTAAATGATCCCATCCATGAAACAGTTTCTTCTTGTCGCTCTATTCCCAATGTTTCTTCTCGCGCGCGTGACCAGCGTCAGCGCAGACGAAGCGAAAGAGATCGAGCAGATCACCAAAATCGAGCGCGAATGGTCCGAATCTTTCGTCAAGCGCGACGCTTCGGTTCCGCAACGAGTCGAGGCGGAAGATTTCACGATGGTGGATCCTGACGGGAAGCTTTTGAATAAAGCTGAGGACATCAAAAATATGACCGGCAATGTGGTGTTCACTGCTTCCAAAGTTGACGATGTTAAAATTCGTATCTTTGGCGACACTGCGGTGGCAGTCGGAGTTAGTTCAGTAAAAGGCCACGATAAAAAGAACGATATCAGCGGCCAGTATCGCTGGACCGATACCTTCGTGAAACAAAACGGCGAATGGCGCGCCGTGGCATCGCAAGTGACGTTCGTAAAAAAATAGAGCGCCACAGGCGTTCAAAACTTCTTCATGAATAAAATCGCGATCGGTTGCGGAGCAGTCCTGGCGGCGCTTCTTTTAATTGCCGTCATTGGAGGAATCGCCCTGGCGGGAAGTTATAATCGCCTCGTCGGTTTGCAGCAGGGAGTCGATTCGCAATGGGCGCAGGTGCAGAATGTTTATCAACGCCGCGCCGACCTGATACCGAATCTGGTGAGCACAGTCGCGGGCGCGGCAAACTTCGAGAAATCAACCCTGATCGCAGTGACGCAGGCACGAGCCAGCGTGGGACAAGTGAAACTCGATCCCAACAAAGCGCCCACTGACGCTGCGCAGCTCGAACAATTCCAGGCGGCGCAAGGGCGATTGAGCAGTGCACTCTCGCGTTTGCTCGTAGTGGTCGAGCGTTATCCGGAAATAAAGGCAAACCAGAATTTTCTCGGCCTGCAGGCGCAGCTCGAAGGAACGGAGAACCGCATCTCGGTCGAGCGGGGAAAGTTCAACGAGATCGTGCAAGCGTACAACACCGCTGTGCGCAGATTTCCAACGAATATTTTTGCCGGAATGTTCGGATTTCAATCGCGGCCCTTTTTTAGCGCGCAGCCGGGCGCGGAGAAACCACCCGCGGTGAAGTTCGATTTTGGGAACGCAACCGCCGCGCCCGCGCCCACGGGCACTCCGTGAATTTCCTTGCTGTCGTGGCGGGCGTGTTGCCCGCGCCGATGCAGCTGGCACGGCCCCCATTACAGTGGATTCCCCCGCGAAGCATCGCCCTTTTTGTCGCGCTCGTCGTTCCGTTGACAGCGATCAATCTGCAGGCAGCGGAAACGATTCCGCCGAAGCCCGAGCGCTACTTTAACGATTACGCGCACGTCGTTTCGCCTTCACTTGGCCAGATTCTAAACGAGCGCCTGGCGCAGTTTGAGCGCGACACATCGAACCAAATTGTGGTCGCGGTTTATCGTCACATGGAGAGCGACTCGTCGATCGAAGATTACACGCAGCGCATCGCGCAAGATTGGGGCGTCGGGCAGAAAGAAAAGAAGAACGGCGCCGTTCTGTTCGCCTTTATTGACGATCGAAAAATGTTCATCCAAACCGGCTACGGTTTGGAAGGCGTTCTGCCCGATATCATCTGTTTCGATATCATTAACAACGTGATCCGCCCGAAATTCAGGGCGGGCGATTATGCGAGCGGCTTCACCGACGGAATCGAAGCGATTATTAAAGCGACCCAGGGCGAATACAAAGGTAGCGGCCGCACAAATAAGGAAAAGCAGTCAAGCTCGGGTGGGAATGCATTCGTCCTCTTCGTTATTCTGGCGGTTCTCGGTTTCATGTTCAGTAATTTATTTTTTCGCCGACGGCGCCGCGGCTATTTGTTCACCGGCGGAGGCGGACCGTTCATCGGCGGATGGTCAGGCGGAGGTGGCGGCTGGAGCGGTGGTGGAGGTGGCGGCTTTAGTGGGTTTAGCGGCGGCGGCGGCAGCTTTGGCGGCGGCGGAGCGGGCGGAAGCTGGTGATCCGAAATGCGAACAAAACATTTTCTCGGCAAACTCGATAACAATCAGATCGTGCAGGCAATCGCAGCCGCGGAAGCAAAAACTTCCGGCGAGATCCGAGTTTATGTTCAACGAGGTTCGATCGGCGATGCTGTCGCGGCGGCGCGCAAGCAATTTCGAAAGCTTAGGATGCACAAAACGCGCGAACGGAACGGCGTCCTGATTTTCGTGGCTCCGCGCGTGCAAAAATTTGCCGTGATCGGCGATCGCGGCGTTCACGAAAAATGCGGCGACGTATTCTGGCAAAAGTTGATCGATTCGATGCGATCGCAATTTAAGAATGAAAGTTTCGGTGACGCACTGGTCGAGGCGATTACGGAAGCCGGTAGTCTCCTCGCGCAGCACTTTCCGAAAAAGCCGAGCGATCCGAATGAACTGAGCGACGAGATCGTCGAAGATTAGACTTCGGCAGAGCGAGGCTCGCCTAAGCCCGTCCCTAATCCGCGGGAAAAATTCACAGCGACGGAGTTTTCGCGCGACCGAGAAAAATTGCCGCTTGCAAATTGCTGGCGACAATGTTCATTGCGCGTTCCGCTGCGAGTTAAGAAGTTGCGCCGTTGGTCCCTGGGTTTCCGTCGCTTGATGCGAAGCCATACTCGCCAGGGGTAACCCGGCGATGAGGAATTTAGTGATTCATTGATTAAGCGATCGGATGATTGAGATGTGTTCTCAATCGTTGAATCGCTAATTCTCTCGATCGCTCATTGTTATTATGTCTGTTCGTTACGGTCGTTTTGAGATGCCGAAAACCCTCGTGAAAGACGAGGATTCATCCACTGAAACTTACGCAAAATTTGTCGCCGAGCCCTTCGAGGCCGGCTACGGTCACACGGTTGGAAATTCCCTTCGTCGCGTGCTCTTGTCGTCGCTCGAAGGCGCGGCGATCACCGCGGTGAAGATCACCGGCGCGCAACACGAATTCGCCACCCTGCCCGGCGTGGTCGAAGACGTGACCGATATCGTTCTCAACTTGAAGCGCGTCAAGTTTAAGGCCGAGGACCACGAATCGCGCAAGCTCTCACTCAGTGTCAACAAGGAGGGTGAAGTCACCGCGGGCGATATCCAGCTCGTGCAGGGTTACGAAATTTTAAATCCGAAACAGTTAATCTGCACACTCGACAAGAAACATAAATTCGATGCGGAACTCGATGTCCGTGTCGGTCGTGGTTTCGCCACCGGCGAAGAAAACAAGCGTCCTGATCAGTCAATCGGTTTGATCCCGATCGATTCGATATTTTCTCCGGTGACTCGGGTGAAATATGCGGTCGAAAATACCCGCGTCGGCCAACGCACTGACTACGACAAGCTCATCCTCGAAGTTTGGACCGACGGTCGTCTGACTCCCGACGACGCGCTCCTCCAAGCCTCCGCGATTCTGCGCCATCACCTCGATGTTTTCGTTAATTTCAATGAGGAAGTGATCGAGTTCGACGAAACGCCGGCCGGTGTGAGCGAGGAAAACATGAAGCTCAAAAAATTGCTCAACATGAGTGTCAACGAAATCGAGCTGAGCGTGCGGGCGGCAAATTGCTTGAACAACGCGAACATTACAACGGTGGGTCAGCTTGCACAGAAAACCGAATCGGAAATGCTCAAGTATCGAAACTTCGGCAAGAAATCGCTCAACGAGATTAAAGACAAGCTTCTCCAGCTCGGTTTGGGCCTGGGGATGAAATTCGATCCGGGCCTCGTCGATATGCCCGCAGGAGCTAATGGTGCGAGCATGACTGGCTCGGCTGATGGAGCTGACGAGTAGGCTACTCGTTAGGCAAATTCTCGAGCGAAGGAGTCGTAATGAGACATCAGAAAAAAACCGTGAAGCTGGGGCGCACCGCCGAACATCGTAAGGCATTGCTCGCAAATCAGGTTTGCAGTCTAATTGAGCATCAGCGAATCAAGACAACGCTCGCGAAGGCGAAAGCTCTTCGGCCGCTCGCTGAAAAGATGGTAACGCTCGGGAAAAAAAATTCGCTCCACGCCCGGCGAACTGTTTTGGCCGTCCTTCGACAGAGTGGCGCAGTCACGAAATTATTCAACGATATCGCTCCACGCTCGGCGACCCGCAACGGCGGCTACACGCGAATTGTCAAGCTCGGACGGCGCAAGAGCGACTCAGCGGCCGTTGCATTCATCGAATGGGTGGACGCGCCGCAGATGAGCGAAGAAGTTTTGTCGGAAAAAAAAGGCAGGAAGAGCAAAGAAGCGAAACCCGGCGCTGAATCGGGGCGAAAGAAAAAGACTGAAAAGGCGATCGCCACTTAGAGGCGCGCCGCTTTACTTTCCGCCGTGTCATTTAACAACTTCGGCCTTTCCACGGAGGTAGTGCGTGGAACGCAGGCGATGGGCTTCATTGAGCCCACGCCGATCCAGCTCCGGACCTTTCCGATTATTCTCGCCGGGAAAGATTTGATCGGCACCGCGCAGACGGGCACCGGCAAAACAGCAGCCTTTGCGCTTCCGATTCTCACATTGTTGGCGGAACGCGGCGCATTTCGGTGTCTCGTTCTGGAGCCGACGCGCGAGCTTGCTGCACAAGTGGAAACAGCATTTCGCGATTACGGGCGCTTTACCGATTTGCGTGTGGCCGTCGTGCATGGCGGCGTCGGGTACGGCAAGCAGCGGGAAGAGGCAGCGCGCGGGACGGACATTGTCGTGGCGACGCCGGGCCGACTACTCGATCTTCTCGAGCAGGGCACACTAAATTTTCGACAGGTGAATATTCTTGTTCTCGATGAAGTCGATCGGATGCTCGACATGGGCTTCCTGCCAGATGTGCGCAGGATCGCCGAACAAATTTCCACCGAGCGACAGACGCTGCTGTTTTCCGCCACATTGCCGCCGGAGATCGAAAGGCTCGCTGCCTGGGTTTTGCGCAATCCCGAACTCGTCGAGATCGGGGTACGCCGCGCACCGGCTGAGACGGTTACCCACGCTGTTTATCCGGTGGCGGCCGAGCAAAAATTTGATCTTCTCATGGCCCTTCTGGAGCGGACGAATTACGACAGTGCGCTCATTTTTTCCCGCACGAAACACGGTGCCGACCGCATCGCGCACAAGTTGAAAACTGCGAACCACTCCATCGCCGTTCTCCATTCCAACCGCACCCAGCGCGAACGCGTCGAGGCGCTGGAAGGCTTCAAGTCAGGTAAGTACGAAGTGATGGTTGCGACCGACATCGCGGCGCGCGGCATTGACGTCGCGGGCGTCAGCCACGTGATCAACTATGATGTGCCCGAACATCCGGAGGATTACGTCCATCGTATCGGCCGCACCGGTCGCGCACAAAACGTCGGCGACGCCTTTACTCTGATGAATGGCGAAGAGCTTCCCGCCTTGCAAGCAATCGAGCGTTTCATTGGCCAAAAAATCCCGCGGTTGAAACTGGAGAACTTTCCCTACCTTTACACGGTTCTCTTTGAAACCGAGGGCTCACAAGCGGGCCGGCGCGCCATCGGCGGGGGACGCACACATCGTGGCTATTCCTTTGGCCGGCGCGGGCGACGATGACTCTTTTAGGAGGACAGCACAGTCATACGACAGCAAGCGCAAAGATATTGGGAGCCAGCGTGGCACTCGCTCCACTAGGCGCGTAGATTTTTTCGTGCCAGAATGACTCGTTTTCAGACTGGTGCTAGGCGCGTGTAGATAGCTTAATGTCTGATGGGAAAGCGCTTACGATTAAAGACATAATCTTGGAACGTCCCGTGCTAAAGAGTTCCTGAAAGGATTTTGTACAAATGGCTAAAGTTTTAGGTATCGATTTGGGCACAACGAATTCCTGCATGTCTGTCATGGAAGGTGGTGACCCGGTCGTTTTGGAAAATAGCGAAGGCGCACGCACGACGCCATCGATCGTCGCGTTCTCGAAGAACGGCGAGCGGTTGGTCGGCCAGGCCGCCAAACGTCAGGCGGTAACGAATCCGGCGAACACGGTTTTCTCGATCAAGCGTTTCATGGGCCGCAAATATGACGAGGTGCGCGAAGAAGAACATCGCGTGCCGTACAAGATCGTAAAAGCGGCGAACGGCGACGCCCACGTGCAAGTGGAAGTGAACGGTCAGAAGAAGACCTTTTCGCCGCCGGAAATCTCCGCGATGATTTTGGCGAAACTGAAATCGGACGCGGAAGCGAAGCTCGGCGAGAAGATCACGCAAGCTGTAATCACTGTCCCGGCTTACTTCAACGACTCACAGCGCAACGCAACAAAGGACGCAGGTAAGATCGCGGGCCTTGAGGTTTTGCGCATCATCAACGAACCGACGGCAGCTTCTCTAGCCTACGGTCTCGACAAGAAGAAGGACGAAAAAATCGCCGTCTATGACTTAGGCGGCGGCACGTTCGATATTTCGGTTCTCGAAATCGGCGATGGCGTCTTCGAAGTGAAGGCGACCAACGGCGATACCCACCTCGGCGGCGACGATTGGGACAATCTGATCATGGATTGGATCGTTGGTGAATTTAAGAAGGACAGCGGCATCGATCTAACGAAGCAACCGGATGCGATTCAGCGCATCAAGGAAGAAGCCGAGAAAGCGAAAATCGCGCTCTCCAGCTCTCAGGAATACGAAATCAATCTGCCGTTTGTTACCGCGGACGCGAGCGGGCCGAAACATATTCAGAAGAAGCTGACCCGCTCTAGGCTGGAGCAGCTAACCGACGCGCTCTTTCAGCGCACCGTGAAACCGGTTAAGGATTGCCTGGCCGACGCGAAGCTTTCCGAAAAGGACGTGAACGAACTTGTGCTGGTCGGCGGTATGACGCGCATGCCGAAGGTCATCGAGACCGCGCGTCAATTGATTGGCAAGGAGCCTCACAAGGGCGTGAACCCCGACGAAGTCGTGGCAGTTGGCGCAGCGATCCAGGGTGGTGTGCTCAAAGGCGATGTGAAAGATGTGCTCTTACTCGACGTGACTCCACTTACGCTGGCGATCGAAACCGCCGGCGGTGTGGCGACGCCGATGATCCCGCGCAACACCACCATCCCAACACGCAAGTCGCAGATCTTCTCGACTTACAGCGACAATCAGCCGGGCGTGGAGATTAAGGTGTTGCAAGGCGAGCGTCCGCTCTCACGCGACAACAAGAATCTCGGCACGTTCCACCTCGACGGCATCCCACCGGCCCCGCGTGGCACTCCGCAGATCGAAGTAACCTTCGACATCGACGCGAACGGCATCCTGCACGTTTCGGCGAAAGACCTTGGCACGGGCAAGGAGCAGAAGATTTCCATCACCGGCAGCTCAGGCTTGAGCAAGGAAGAAGTCGAGAAGATGCAGCGCGACGCGGAAACGCACGCTGAAGAAGACAAGAAGGCGAAGGAAGCCATCGAGATCAAGAACAACGCCGACACGCTCGCTTATCAAAGCGAGAAGCAACTCAAGGAGTTGGGCGACAAGGTTCCTGAAGACAAACGGAAACAAGTCGAAGACGCGATCAAGGCTGTTCGTGAAGCGATCGAGAGGAATGATACGGACGCGATGAAGAAGACCTACGACGATCTTCAAAACAAATTCCAGGAAATCAGCGCCGACCTTTACAAGCAGGCCGCCGCAAGCGCTGGACCTATGCCAGGTGCAGAAGCCGGCGGACGTCCGGAACCTCAGGCAGAGCCGCAGACTGATGGTGCGCGCAAGAACCAGGGCGACGTCGTCGACGCGGAGTTCGAAGTCGTGGACGAAGAGAAGAATAAGTAACCATCAACAATTTTAGCAATTTGCCGGCAGTGGTTGGTTAGAACCTAACGACTGCCGGTAACAACCCACAAAGCAGAAGGAGTAATAAAAATGGCAATTAACGTAAAACCGCTTGGAGATCGAGTGCTGGTGCATCCGATTGAGGAGCAGGAAACAAAAAAGGGCGGCATCATTATCCCCGATACTGCGAAGGAAAAACCGCAAGAGGGCAAAGTCATCGCTCTCGGCACCGGGAAAATCGATGACAACGGCAAGAAGGTCGAGTTCACCGTGAAAAAAGGAGACAAAGTTCTCATTTCGAAATACGGCGGCACCGAAATCAAGATCGACAACGAGTCTTACCTGATCATGCGCGAGGACGATATCCTCGGCATCATCGGCTAATCCAAAGGAGGAAGAAAAAATTATGGCAGCTAAACAATTACAATTTGATGAAAATGCGCGGCATGCGCTTCTTCGCGGTATCGAGAAACTCTCGCGCGCCGTGAAAGCGACCCTCGGACCGAGCGGTCGCAACGTCATTCTCGACAAGAAATTCGGCAGCCCGACCATCACCAAGGATGGTGTGACCGTGGCCAAGGAGATCGAGCTCGAAGATCCTTATGAAAACATGGGCG
>JBDUDH010000153.1:0-4243 GCA_040003015.1 Verrucomicrobiota bacterium
CACACCATGACTGGCATCATTGCGCAGGAAATGGGCGAGGTGGTGCGCGGCAGCACGCATTACCGCGCGCTCTTCATGGTCGGTCTGGTGCTTTTCACGCTGACGCTCGGGATCAATTACCTCGCGCAAAAATTCGTCGCGCGTTTTCGGATGAGCATTGGTTGATATGACCGCCACGCCTTCCAATGCACGCCGCGTCCGCTTCATCGAGCGGATTCTCTTTTGGGTCTTGCGGCTCGCGACCTATTTCATCCTTGCGGCTGCCACCTACGTCTTCCTCGACATCGGCATCAAAGGCAGCCGCACGGTCTTCACGAGCAAGCCGCCTTTCATCAACATTCCGTTTCTGACCGAGCCGCCGCAGACGCTTTACGTTTTTGATTACGAGGGAAAAAAGATGACGCTGAGCGATCGTCAGTTTCGTGATTGGAAGACCGCGCACAACGGGACCGAAGTGGACGCGACGAGTATCGCGTACTCGGCCGGCGGGATCTGGCCGTGCATCGTCGGGACCGCGTTGCTCGTCATTGGTTCGATGGTTCTTGCGCTTGTCATCGGAATCAGCAGCGCAATTTATCTGAGTGAATACAGCCGTAACGGACCCTGGATTCGTCTGGTCCGGATCGCCATCCTGAATCTCGCCGGCGTGCCCTCTATCGTTTTTGGTCTCTTCGGTTTTGGATTGTTCGTAATTTTTTTCGGATGGAACGTTTCGTTGATCGCAGGCTGGTTTACGCTGGGGTTGATGATCCTGCCCGCGATCATCACGGCGAGTGAAGAAGCGTTACGCGCTGTGCCGCAAGGTTTGCGTGAAGGCTCGCTCGCGCTCGGCGCGAGCAAATGGCAAACGATTCGCAAAAACGTTTTGCCATACGCCATTCCCGGAATTCTGACCTCGTCCATTCTCGGCATCGCACGCGTCGCGGGCGAAACCGCGCCGATAATGTTTACCGCCGCTTATGCGATGCGCGACGAGATGCCATGGCAGGTCACGCGCTGGACTGATTTCTTTTTCCAGGGCGTGATGGCGTTGCCCTATCACATTTATGTAGTCAGCTCGAAAATCCCGCAAAACGAATACACCGAGCGCGTCCAATATGGCGGCGCGTTCGTCTTCCTCGTCCTCGTCATGTTGATCGCGCTGGCCTCGATTGTGTTGAGGGAACGAACCAGAAACCGCTTATCATGGTGAGCTTCCTCGAGATGCCGCAAACCGTTTCCAACCGAGTCAGTAACGAAACCGCGCCGAGTCCCGGGCAGAAGACCGGCGAGAGCATGATTGAGATCGAAAATCTCGACTTTGCCTACGGCACGAATCGCGTGTTGCACGATATCAACTTCAGCATCCCGGCGCGCGCGGTCACGGCCTTTATCGGACCTTCTGGTTGTGGAAAGACGACGCTTCTGCGCTGCCTCAATCGCATGAACGATCTTATCGATGGCGCGCGCATCACGCGCGGCTCGATTCACATCGAGGGAATCGATATCAACAATCCGGGCGTGGATGTGGTCGATCTGCGCCGGCGCGTCGGCATGGTTTTCCAAAAATCGAATCCGTTTCCAAAATCAATTTATGACAACATCGCCTACGGCTTGCGCATCGCCGGTGTGACGAAGCGTTCGCGGCTCGATGAAGCGGTGGAAAAAAGTCTGCGTTCTGCCGCGCTCTGGGATGAAGTGAAAGACCGGATGTATGTGAGCGGTTACGGGCTTTCCGGCGGTCAACAACAGCGCCTTTGCATCGCGCGCGCTTTGGCCGTCGAACCCGAAATCATTTTGATGGATGAACCATGCTCGGCGCTCGATCCGATCGCGACGGCCAAAGTCGAAGAACTCATCCGCGAATTAAAAACACAATATACAATCGTGATCGTGACCCATAACATGCAGCAAGCCGGGCGATGCTCCGATTTCACCGCATTTTTCTATCTCGGGCGTTTGATCGAAGTAGACGCAACCTCGAAGATATTTTCCAATCCCGGCCAGCGTCAGACGGAAGATTACATTACTGGTCGATTCGGTTGACCTTAAAAAAACGCGGTGATTGCACCTAAACACATCCTCGGGACCTTCGACGAAGCGCTCGCTTCGCTCCGGAACAACGTGCTCATGATGTCGAGCCTGGCCGAGCGCAGCCTGGGCAACGCGTTCGGCGGGCTTTTTCAACGCGATGACGATCTTTGTGCACTGGCCATCGCCGATGATGAGGAAATCGATCAGCTCGAAAAACAGATCGATAAGGATGGGATCGATTTGCTCTTGCGGTTTCAGCCGGTGGCATCGGATTTGCGGCGGGTTGTCTCGGCGATGAAGCTAAGTTCAAACATCGAACGCATCGCCGACCAGGCGGTAAACACCGCGCGCAAAGCGCGCAAATTAAATCAGCATCCGGCGCTATCGGAGCTGCAGGTGATCGAGCCGATCTATCAACACGCGCTCGCCATGTTCCGCGATGGTGTGGATTCGTACGCGCGAGAAGACGTCACCCTCGCGCTCACGATGGAAGCACGCGACACGACGCTCGATCAGATAAACGCAAAGGCCAGCCAACGCCTCATCGAACGCATGGCGCAGGATCCGGAACAGCTGCGCGGCTATCTGAACCTGATGTTCATCGCGCGCCACCTCGAGCGTGTCGGCGATCATGCCACCAACATTGCCGAAGACGCGGTTTATGCTATTGCCGCGGAAGACATCCGGCATCAGCATAGCGCCGCCTGAAAAGGCGGAACGTTCTTCGCCGATCACTAGTCATCGGCGCGGCAACTCGGTTCAGGACGGTTGCCGGAACGCTGGCACGGACTGTTTTTCTGCAGCAGAATCATCCGATGCGAATCGCAAAGTGTCTTGGGACCGCCATTTGTTTTCTGGCGGCGAACCCTGCGATCGCGCAAAAGTCACAAGGCCCGGCCGATCACATCGTGCTCATTGTGTGGGATGGCATGCGGCCAGATTTCGTAACGGAAAAATATTCACCCACACTCTGGAAGCTCTCGCGCGAGGGCGTCACGTTTCAGAATCACCACTCGGTCTTTCCCACCTCGACAAACGTGAATGGAGCGGCGATCGCGACTGGCGTTTATCCGGCCCGTAACGGTTTGATGGCGAATCTCGAATATCGACCCGAGATGGATGATCGAAAGCCGGTCGACACCGCCGATGCTCAGGCCGCGCTCAAGGGCGACGAGCTGAACAGCGGCAAATACCTGGCCTGCCCGACGATTGCCGAACTGGTCCAGGGCGCGGGTGGCCGGACGGCCGTCGCCGGTACAAAAACGGGGGCGCTTCTCTTTGACCGATCGATCAAGCGCGCATCGGAAGCCGCGCGGAATTCGACGACGTTTTTTGCCGGCGCAATGTTACCGCGGGAAGCCCAGGCGCCGGTCGTTACGTCGTTAGGCGCGTTTCCCAAAAAGCGAATTCCAAATGAAGCGCAAGACCAATGGACGACAAGAGCTCTGACGGAATCTTTTTGGAAAAACGACGTGCCGAAGTTCTCGCTTCTCTGGCTAAGCGATCCTGATTTTTCCGAGCACGATGGTGCTCCCGGTTCGCCTTCCGCCCTCGCTGCAATCAAAAGTGTGGACTCTGATCTGGCGACCGTGCTCGACAGCCTCGAGGCGAAAAAAGTGCGGGGCAAAACCGACATTTTCGTCGTTTCCGATCACGGATTTTCCACGGTGGAGCGGTCCGTCAATGTTCCTGCGCTTCTCAACGCTGCCGGTTTCAAGGCAGCGACCGAATTCCGAAACAAACCTGCCGCGGGCGACATCATGGTGGCTGGCAATGGTGGCGCGGTTTTGTTTTATGTCGTCGGTCACAATGAAGCAGTGACGCGGCGTTTGGTGGAATGGCTGCAGCGATCGGACTTCGCGGGAGTAATTTTCTCGCGGCAAGAAATCGAGGGTGCCTTCAAATTAAAAGAGATTTGCATCGACACACCCGCCGCGCCGGATGTCGTCATGTCGTTTCGTTGGAAGGCCCGCGAAAATCAATTCGGCGTATCCGGATTAATCAATGCGGATTGGAACCGAGCCGCCGGAAAAGGGACCCACGCCACGCTTAGCAAATTCGATTTGCACAATACCCTCATCGCCGCCGGTCCGGATTTTCGGCGAGGATTTGTGGACGATCGTCCAACCGGCAACATCGATCTCGCGCCGACTATTTTGCATATTCTCGGCATCAATTCACCGCACAAGCTCGATGGAAGAATCTTGTCCGAAGCAATGACCGGCGGTGG
>JBDUDH010000009.1:0-14369 GCA_040003015.1 Verrucomicrobiota bacterium
ACCAGTTTTACGCGCGATTGGTACGTGACCTACATCCGGCCGGGCGCGGACGGCGTGCAAAGTTTACGCGCGGTGCGCTGGGCCACGGTCGGATTCTCGATCCTCATGATCGTGGTGGCATCGACCACTTCATATTTCGTGATCGTGCTTCCGAATGTGCGCATCATTCCGATCGTGCTCGGCATTTATGGTTACACCTATGGCTCGGTGCTCGGAATTTTTCTCGCCGGCATGCTCACGAAATCGCGCGGCAACAATCGCGGCAACATCATCGCCATGATCACCGGGTTTGTTGTCGTCGCGATCCTGAGCGGACTGCCCAACGCGATCGCGAAACTTTTCGGGACGATCGCTTACGTGCAGCCGAAATGGCTGCCGCTCATGGAATTTCCCTGGTGGATCTGCTTCGGAACTATCGTCACTTTTCTAGTGGCGGTGTCGTTCCGGACGGTCCGCGAGCATTAGACGGCGGCTTAAGCCGATTATGTCTGCTCCTCGAAGACGCGATCAAGATTGGCGGCATGACCAAAGCGTCGAATTATTGCTTTCGCATCGGCGACACGAGGAAATATTCTATAATCCCCATCAAATATGATTCACCGCGGCCGAGTCCATTGTTTCTGCCCGGAATTGTTAACTCGTGGTTTATCACTTGGCGGCATCACCGTCGAAGTCCAAAAGCGAAAAAAGCGTTGTTCCCAAAAGTTCTTGTAAGCGATTTAAAGGCGACCCGGGTTCCGAAGCCTTCGAAAACAAATCCCACAGACAAAACCCGTCACGAATCTGCGTAATCTAAATTTTATTGGCACTTCTGCCACACATCGGCCAGGCCGCGTTGCGCGATTTCCTTTTCCAGGAACGCGCGATCCACTTCCGTCATCGCGAGCATTCCGCGAATGTCGCGCACATGCTTCTCGCTCCCGCCTTCGCGGAAAAATTCAAGCTTTCCGATAATGACGTATTCCGGCGGCGCAATCCAAACCGTCGAGCCTTCGAGTTGAATTTGGCGTCGCCGGTCAAGCGCCCAGCTGTACAGCGGGTCGTTTCCAGCCAGATAGACGTCCGCTTTAAAGGCGGTTTCGTGGTGAATCAGGTTGAAATGTCCGCGCGCCGGTCGCGACGCTTCCAGCGCGATGACATCAAACGGTGGACAATAAAATTCTGAGTCCGGGAAAGCGCCCGCCAGTCGCGCGGCGTCTACCTCATCCAGCACTAGAATAAGATCGACGTCGTTCGTCGTGCGAAACTCGCCGTAGGAAGTGGAAGCAACCGAGCCGACCGCCATCCAATGCAAACCCAGTTGATTCAGCCGGGTCGCAAAAAGGGTGATCGGGTTAGGAATTGGCATTCAGAACAAACTCGCGCAGCGCCTGCCTGATCTGCTCCGGCGTCCAATCAGGATGTTCCACCCGCAACATCGCCGCCCTCAACTCACGCATCTGCTCGGTAAATTGCAGTCCGAGTTGAAGCCGCCGTTCCGGCGTCATCTTGCGCAGTGCTTTGATCTGCTCGGGATGTAGCCCTTCGCTCATTTCTTATCGTCGCTCAGCTTGATCGACAAGTCGCGCAACTGGCGTGGATCGACATCGGCTGGGGACTGCGTCATCAAATCCAGGCCGCGATTATTTTTCGGGAATGCCATTACGTCGCGAATAGTTTCTTCGCCGCAGATGAGCATGACGAGGCGATCGAGGCCGAGCGCAATGCCGCCGTGCGGCGGCGCGCCCAGTTTGAGCGCACGCAGCAAATGTCCGAAAAGCGATTGTCGATCTTGCGCGCTGACGCCGAGCGCTTCGAACATTTTTTCCTGTAACTGGGGTTCGTGAATTCGAATGCTCCCGCCGCCGATCTCGACGCCATTGAGGACGACGTCGTAAGCTTCCGCGCGAATCTCGCCGAATTTTTTTGCTTCGAGTAGCGAGATGTCCTCCGCATTCGGTCGAGTAAAGGGATGATGCATCGCGTTCCATTTATTTTCCTCGACGCTCCATTGCATCAGCGGGAAATCGGTCACCCAGAGAAAATCGAGCGCGTTTGGATCGACAATTAACTTTTGTATTTCAGCGACGCGCAAACGCAATCGTCCGAGCACTTCGCAGGCGATTTCCCATTTGTCAGCGGCGAACAAAATCAGATCGCCCTCCTCGATTTTTAATTTCGATAGCAACGCCGCTTTCTCAGTATCCGAGAAAAATTTCACGATCGGAGATTTCCATTCGCCATTCTCGATCTTGATGAAGGCGAGACCTTTCGCGCCAAAAACCTTGGCGATTTCGGTCAGCTCATCGCTCTGGCCGATGGTGAGACTGGCAAATTGTTTCGCGTTAATCGCTTTCACGACGCCGCCGTTGTCGAGTGCGCCACGAAAAACTTTGAAACTGCTCTCTCGAAAATTTTCTCCGAGATCGACAAGTTTCATTTCGAAGCGTCGATCGGGCTTGTCGCTGCCAAATTGATCGAGTGCTTCGCGATAGGTCAACCGATCGAACGGCGTTTTTATGTCGATCTTGCGCGCGGCTCTGAAAACCGCCGCAAGCATTCCTTCGGTCAGCGCAAAAATATCGTTCGGCATGACGAACGACGCCTCGATGTCGATCTGCGTAAACTCCGGTTGTCGATCGGCGCGCAAATCTTCGTCGCGAAAACATTTCGCGATCTGAAAATATTTTTCCACGCCGCCGACCATGAGTAGCTGCTTGTATTGCTGCGGCGCTTGCGGCAATGCGTAAAATTTCCCGGGTGCGAGCCGACTCGGGACGAGAAAATCGCGCGCCCCTTCCGGTGTGCTTTTTGAGAGAATCGGCGTCTCGACTTCGATGTAGCCTTGTGCATCGAGATAATCGCGCGTCGCTTTCGCGATCTTGTGGCGCAGCCGCAGATTGCGCGCGAGCCGCGGCCGCCGCAGATCGTAGTAGCGATAGGTCATACGCAAATCTTCGTTGTGAATTTCGGCGTCGATCGGGAATGGCAACACATCGGCGCGATTCAAAATACGCAGACGATTCGGAACCACTTCGATGTCGCCGGTCGCGAGCTTCGGATTTTCCGTTCCCGGCAAACGCGGTGCGACTTTTCCTGAAACCTGAATCACATCTTCGCTGCGCAGATTGTGCGCGGCTTTCGCAACCTCCGCATTTTCCTCGGGTCGAAATACAACCTGCGTGAGTCCTTCGCGATCGCGCAGATCGATGAAGATGACGCCGCCATGATCGCGCGAGACGTGTACCCAGCCGGCGAGTGTGACCTGCTTACCGATGTCCGTTTTGCGAAGCGAATTGCAGTCGTAAGTGCGGTACATCGTTTTGATCATGCTGAGCGAAGTCGAAGCATTTCTCGAATCAAAAGTGAGATCCTTCGACTCCGCTACGCTCCGCTCAGGATGACAAGCTGAGCGAGTGGGCGAGGTATGCAAGCAACTCTTGGTTCGGTACGAGCTGCTGTTCGCCAGTCATGAGATTTTTCACCGCAACCGAGGGCCATTCGTCGCCGAACAAAATCGCGATGCGCGCGCCAAGCTGCTCCGCGGTTTGAAATTGTTTGGCGACCTTCGTGGGAACGAGCGGATAATCGGCCCGATAGCCGCGTTCGCGAAATTGTTGAATCTGAGCGAGCGCATCGGCACGACGTTCTTCTTTCGCGATGACAACAAAAATGTCGATCTTGTTGTCAGTACGAACGGCCGCTTCCAACTTTTCGCGCGCTGCCGGAACTTCGTTGATCAATTCGCCGAGCACGACGTCGCCCATGGCGAAACCGAGCGCAGGCATTGAGACGGCGGCATCACTCAGTTGCTCGATCAAATTGTCGTAGCGGCCGCCGCCGGCGAGGGCGCGCAATTTTCCGGCGCGATCGAATGCCTCGAAAACAACCCCCGTGTAATAAGCCAGACCGCGCACGATCCCGAGATCGACTTTCACGAAATCGTCCAGCCCGCGCTGTCGCAGACTCGCAGCGATACGATCGAGTTTTTCGCTTGTGCCACCGCTTTTCAAGATCGAGAAAACCGATTTCGCGATTGCGCCGAGTTGCTCCGCGGTTTTCTCCCGCGATTGACGCTCGCTTTTGTCGATCACCTGCAAGAGTTCGCTCCAGCGAGCTTCCGGAACTTTTTGCTCGCGCAAAAGATCGATCCAGAACTCGCGATCGCTGATCCGCACAACCACATCCTTCGCCGTGAATCCGAACGCGCGCAGCAGATCAACACACAGCCCGATCAATTCGATATCCGCCTCGAGCGAACTTTCGCCGATAATATCGCAGTTGAGCTGGAAATGTTCGCGCAGACGGCCGCGCTGCTGTTTTTCGTAGCGAAAACATTGTGGAATCGAAAACCACTTGAGCGGTTTCTTGAATTCGCGTTCATGCGCTGCGATGACGCGCGCCAGCGTTGGCGTCAGTTCCGGGCGCATCGCGACTTCACGTTCGCCTTTATCGGTAAAATTAAAAAGCTGCCCGACAATTTCGTCGCCGCTCTTTTTTTTATAAAGCTCGGTCGGCTCAAGGACCGGGCCGTCCCATTCGACGAAGCCGTACCGGCGCGCGACCTCACGCCAGCGGGCGAAGATATAATTTCTCTCTGCGCACTGGCGCGGCAGGAAATCGCGAAAACCGGGGAGCGTTTGCATGCGATTAATTGCCGGCGCGCGCCACATGGTTGGCGGTGTTGAGGCAACCGCGGGCGACGCGGGTTACGAAATGAGGATGCGGTTGAATAAACTCCAGCTTCGGGCAGTCGGATAAACGCACGACGGAGAGCATCCGTTTAACCAAAGCAAAGGACAAACATGAAAGAAACCAGATTAATCAAAATGTTGGCTGCCGGAGCGGCTTGCGCCATGGCGCTGAGCGCGGCTTTCGCGCAGGACACTTCGACCACCACCACGAGCACCACCGCCGGCACGACTGGCGTGAGTACCAGCACGAGCACGAGCGATTTGAGCGGCTCGGGAACAATCACCACTTACACGCCGGGATCGGATTACATCACATTCCGCACGGAAACGAGCACGGCGCCGGTGAAGTATTACTACACCAAGCAGACGACCCTGCTCGACCCCGAAGGACACGCGGTAGAATGGTCGATGCTGCGCCCGGACATGCCGGTGACCTACACTTATGTGAAGGACGGCGATCGCATGGTCGTGACAAAAGTGACCCTGACAAAGCCGGTTTCCTACTACCAGAAGAAGGAAACGACCACGACGACAACGACCAGTCCCTAACGCCAAACAAAGATATCTGAATTATCGAACGCCCGTGGAATTGAGTTCCACGGGCGTTTCGTTTTTTATGAAGGCGCGCCTTGCCGCAAAAGTGAAGTCATCGCCTATGGCTGGCCGTAACCGCGCGGAAATTTCTGGTGCCACTTCCACGCGCTCTCGACAATGTCATCGAGCCACTGGAATTGGGGTTGCCACCCAAGCTCGCGTTTCATTTTTTCCGACGTCGCAATCAAACGTGGAGGATCACCGAGACGCCGCGATTTTTCGACGATTGGAATCTGACGACCAGTTACCTTTCGGCAGCTCTCGATCACTTCCCGCACGCTAGAGCCGCCACCGGTACCCAGATTGTAAAAGCCGCTCTTCTCGGAATAAAGCGCGAGAAGATGTGCATGCGCCAAATCCAGGATGTGGATGTAATCGCGGATGCAGGTGCCATCCGGCGTGTCGTAGTCAGTGCCGTAAATTTCCACATGCGGCTTTTGCCCCAGCGCGACTTTCAGCACATTGGGAATTAAGTGCGTCTCGCGGCGATGATCTTCTCCGAATCTCGCTGATGCGCCTGCCGCATTGAAATACCGCAAAGAGACAAATTTCACTCCGTGGATTTCGTCGTACCAACGAAGGATTTTCTCGAAGATAAGTTTCGATTCCCCGTAGGGATTGATCGGACGTTGCGGCAGCATTTCATCGATGGGGACGCGATCGGGCGGCCCAAAAATGGCGCAGGTGGAGGAAAAGACGAGACGTCGTACAGCACTGCTCACCATGGCGTCCAAAAGATTCAGACCGCCGCCCACGTTATTACGAAAATATTTTGAGGGATTTTCCATCGATTCGCCGACCAAGGCATTCGCGGCAAAGTGCATGACCGCGTCTGGCTTCGCTTCGCTGAGCGCCGCGGCAATTGCATCGCGATTGGTTACGTCGCCTTCGATGAAGCTGGCCCTCGAATCGATGGCTTGTCGATGGCCCTCGCTTAAATTGTCGAATACGAAGACGACGTGACCGTCGTCGAGCATCATCTCTGCGCAGATACTTCCGATGTAGCCCGCTCCTCCGACAACGAAGATCTTCATTCGTCGGCAGAATGCGTCGTTCAGCGCATCACTGTCAAAAATTAAGAAGCGGCGAATGGGCGCGCGCTTTATCTTGAAGCGCCAAAATCATCCGGCGCACGAGACGATTGCGCGCCCGCGGCGCAAGAACATACAGGCTGCGCTCGTCGGAACCCCATTCAAGAATATCGATATCCACGCGACGGACGCCCCATCTTCGCATTGCCAAACGGTTCGTTTTGTAAAGATCGATCGTATTCGTCCCGATGAGCGCACCGCCATAATCGTCGATCTGGAAGACTTCGTTCGTGTCCACGATGCGGAATTTCGTGCCGAGCGGAAAGCGCGACCAATCCGCCGCGGCGCTGATTACGTCGCGACTCGAGAGTCTCGTGCCAATGGCGTTGTGTCGTCCGCCTGCTTCGGTGTGGGTATAGGCTGTCGTGCGCACATTCTCGATCCTCCGAATGCCGGTCCGAACTGCGGCAAGACCGGACTTGTTGTGGGTAGCGCAACCGGCCATCAAACCAACCAGCACCATCGAAAGCGTAAATATCAGTACTTTAGACATTTGCGCGGGAGCCGCCTGAATATCGATTGAATCGCGCCATGGCAAGCGATAATTTCCGCCGCGCCGGATCTCTCGTGCATGCAACGTTGCCATCCAGCCAGGCGATCGTCGCTGAAAATGTCGTACTCGACGGACGGGCTCTTTTTCACAAAAGGGGAAACTGGCTGGCTACGCGATTTCCACTTCGGTTATGAGCTCAGGCAACGGGCAGCGGACCGGCTGCTGTGGCGGATGACCTCGAATCGAGGATCGCCTCGGTGAGCTACTGGATGAATATCAGCCGCGCACGTTGATCATCGTCGGCGATTTGGTGCACGACAAAGCTTCCGTCGTCGCCGTCACCGCGCTCCTCGACCGGCTGCAAGTCGTCGCCGGCTGCGAACCTCACCGACGGCGCTGGTTTGCGGCTGAAGTTCCCGGCGTTCATTCAACGAAACCGGTGCTGGATTCTGCCGGCATTTTCACCTTGGGCTAGCGGGACTGCGTAGAGCGCTGATGATGGGGACCGCGTTTGGCTCTGCACGCTCAAACGAATCCTGCGCATCGACGGCAACCACGCTGCCGCCTAACAACTAACCACTCGCCGCGCCAGTCAGCTCTGTCGTGCAATGCGGACAACGCAATGCGTTCACCGGGATGGTCATCATGCAGGCCGGGCAATCTTTCGATACCGCTGGCGCGTCAGGCGCCGGGCGCTTCATCTTGTTGATCGCCTTGACCACCAGAAAAATGCAGAACGCCACGATCAGGAAGCTGATCACCAGCGTAATGAAGTTCCCATAGTTCCAGGTGACTGCACCTGCTTTCACGGCGTCGGCCGGAGTGGCAAAAGTACCACCGCCGGGCGCGGCTTTCAGAAGCAGAAACTTGTTTGAGAAATCCAACCCACCGGTCAGCAAACCGATGGGTGGCATGATGATGTCCTTCACCAGGGAAGCGATGACGGCTCCGAAGGCCGTGCCGATGATCACGCCGACGGCGAGATCAATCGCATTGCCTTTTATTGCGAACTCTTTGAATTCTTTAAACATAATCGCCGACTATTCTAGCTCACGACAACGTTGACCACCTTTTTCGGGATAACGACCACTTTGAGGATCGTTTTCCCGGCGGCCAACTGCTGAACCCGCTCGCTCGCCAAGGCCATCGCTTCCATCTCCGCGCTCGTTGCAGTCATGGGAACCATGATCCTGTCACGGACCTTACCGTTCACTTGCAAAGCGATTTCCACTTCATCCTCGATGAGTAATCGTTCGTCATGAGCGGGCCAGCGTTGCGCCGTGATATCGCCGCGTAGGTCATGAAATTTCTCGCCCAGTTTTTCCCATAACTCCGAAGTGATATGCGGCGCGAATGGATTGAGCAGAATCAAAAGCGTGCACATCGCGGATAGCGGCTTTCCGGGTGCATTGGTGAATGCGTTTACGAAAATCATCATCTGCGCAATCGCGGTGTTAAACGAAAGCGTCTCGATGTCTTGGGTCACTTTCCTGATCGTCGCGTGCGTCACCTTGAGCTGCGCTTTATTGGGCTCGATCTCCTGAACTGCTGAGGACAAAGACCATTCGCCGGCTTGGTTCTCCTCCATCAGCAAACGCCAGACGCGGGCGAGGAATCGCGAGGCGCCTTCCACACCGGTCATGCTCCAGGGCTTCATCTGCTCGAGCGGACCCATGAACATTTCGTAGCAACGGAATGCATCCGCGCCGTAATCGGCGATCACGTCCAACGGATCGATGACGTTGCCCCAGCGCTTGGACATTTTGCGGCCGTCTTCGCCGAGAATTACGCCCTGATTCACGAGGCGCTGGAACGGTTCCGGTTTCGAAAGATATCCGAGATCAAAAAGAACCTTGTGCCAGAAGCGCGCGTACAGCAGATGCAACACCGCGTGCTCCGTTCCGCCGACGTAAAGATCCACGCCGCCGGGCCGATTTCGGATTTCGGATTCCGGATTTTGGAAAGATTCGATAGCAGCTTTGCTTTCCGCTTTCCGGTTTCCGATTTCCGCAATTGAATTGCCCATCCAATAGCGCTCCGCTTCTTCGCCGACGAATCGATCGGAGTTTTTCGAATCGCAAAAGCGAAGGTAATACCAGCACGAACCCGCCCATTGCGGCATCGTGTTCGTTTCGCGCGTGGCTTGGTCGGAGTAACGAATCCATTCTTTTGCCTTCGCCAGCGGCGGCTCGCCCGTACCGGTCGGTTTGAAATCATCGAGCGGCGGCGGGTCGAGTGGTAGCTCCGACTCGTGGAGCGCTTCATGTTTTCCCTCACGCCAAACGATCGGGAAGGGTTCGCCCCAATACCGCTGCCGCGAAAAAAGCCAGTCGCGCAATTTGTAATTGACTGTTTTCGAGCCGAGGCCGCGCTCTTCCAGCCACGCGATGATTTTCCTCTTTCCCTCAGGTGTCGGAAGTCCATCGATTATCGGCGAATTGATCGCCGTGCCGTCGCCGACAAACCCAATCGATTCCTGACCTTCCGGCGCCTGAACCACAACGCGAACCGGCAGATCGAACTCCCTGGCAAACTCGAGGTCGCGCTCATCGTGCGCGGGCACCCCCATGATCGCGCCGGTGCCATAGCCCATGAAAATGTAGTCCGCGATCCAGATCGGAATCCTTTCACTGTTGACTGGATTGATCGCGTAAGCACCGGTGAAAACGCCCGTCTTCTCCTTTGCGAACTCGGTGCGCTCAAGATCCGATTTCGATTGAACCTGCGCGCGATAATCATCCACCGTTGCGCGATCGGCCGCAGTCGTTAGGCGATCGACGACCGGATTCTCGGGCGAGAGCACGATGTAGGTCGCGCCGTAAAGCGTGTCGGGCCGCGTCGTAAAAACACGGATGGTAGCGTAAGCGTCCCGCTCGCGATCTTCTTCGATTCGCAAGCCCGGGGCTCGCGCTACTCTAAAATGAACTTCCGCACCTTCGCTCCGGCCGATCCAATTGCGCTGGAGCAGCTTGATTCCTTCGGGCCAATCGAGCGCGTCTAGCTCGTCGAGCAATCGCTCCGCGAACCGGGTAATGCGCAGCATCCATTGCCGCATTGGTCGCCTAACGACGGCAAAACCTCCGATCTCACTTTTGCCATCGACCACTTCCTCGTTCGCTAAAACAGTCCCAAGTTCCGGACACCAGTTGACGGGAACATCGGCGACGTACGCGAGCCGAACGCTGTTGCGATCTTCGCCGCCGTAAGTCGAGATCGGCTCAGCTTTTCTCGTTTCCGGATTAAACCAGGAATTGTAAAGCTGGAGAAAAATCCACTGCGTCCATTTGTAATATCGTGGATCGGTTGTGTTGATTTCACGCTCCCAATCGTAGGAAAAACCAATGCGTTGCAGCTGCGTTTTAAATCGCGCTATGTTTTCGCGCGTCGTGATCGCGGGATGCTGGCCGGTCTTGATCGCATATTGCTCGGCCGGCAGACCGAACGCGTCCCAGCCCATGGGATGGAGCACGTTGAAGCCACGCATCCGTTTGTAGCGCGCGACGATATCGGTGGCGGTGTAACCTTCCGGATGCCCAACGTGCAGGCCCGATCCGCTCGGATAGGGAAACATATCGAGGATATAAAATTTCGGCTTGGCTGGATCGAAATTTCTTTCGTCAGGATTTGGCGCATGAAAAATTTGCCATTCATCCCAGCGGCGCTGCCACTTCGGTTCGAACTGATCGAATGGATACGGTTTGCGGCGCTCGCGGCTCATCGTGATGATGAATCAGGAAAGCAGGAAAAGAGGAAAATCAAAAAACTTTCGCAGCATGACCCGTTTGGTTATCGCGACGCGCAATGCGCATAAGACGCGTGAATTTGCGCAACTGCTCGGCAACAATTTCGAAATTGTCGATTTGAATTCTTTCCCGCAAATCGAAACGATCGAAGAAACGGGCCAGTCGTTTGAAGAGAATGCAATTACGAAAGCGGTCCACGTCTCGCGAAAAATTGCCGATCCTGTCGTGGCGGATGATTCCGGTTTGGAAGTCGATGTGCTTGATGGCGCGCCGGGAGTTTTTTCGGCGCGTTATGCGGGCGAGAACGCAACCGACAAAGAAAACCTCGATAAATTATTGCGTGAACTGGCGCGGCGAAATATTCCGTTTGATCAGCGCACCGCGAGATTTCAGTGCGTTTTGGTGTTAGCGAAGGACGGCGTGGTTTTGCACGAATCGGAAGGATCGATTGAAGGAACCATCGCCGAACAAACGAAAGGCCTCGCGGGATTCGGTTACGATCCGATTTTTGTTCCGAACGGGTTCGACCGAACTTTTGCTGAACTCTCGCCCAAAGTGAAAAACCGCATCAGCCACCGAGCACGTGCCGTTCTCGCGATGCGCGAAGTTCTGTTAGCAAAGCGATAGCGGGGACGAACAACGCGGCCGAGCAGGCTGGGATTCTCAGGGACCGCCCCTCGATGCTTTGATCTGATAGCCGATCTTGTTGATACCTGCAGAGCGGACGCGATCGAGAAGCGTGATTACGTCGCCGTGGACCGCTTGCTCGTCTGCGCTAATCGATACTTTGGCGTCGGGATTGGCCTGGTGAAGTTGGTACAAACGCGGCAGCACCTCGTCGTCGCGGACAAAGACGCCGTCGAAATAGGTAGTGTCCCCGGCCGCTACACGAATGGAAGTGTAGTCTTTCTGTTGAGGTTGCTGCTGTGGCGCAACGGTGCTGGGCAAGTTCACCCTCAAGCCTTTCATGTGCGTCTGGCTCAGGCTCACCATCATAAAACTCGCGAGTAGAAAGAACATGACGTCGATCAGCGGGATGATCTCAATTCGCGCTTTCTTGCGTGGCAATGGTGATCGCACTCTCATGACGTGGCCTCCGTCAAAACATCAAAATTGCGCACCTTCCATGGTGAAGGTAATCGGGGTTTTCACTTTCGAGGCAGTCCCGGGCTTAAAACGCGCCCGGCGCAAGGCGCTGGTTGTGGCGTTATCAAGAATCGGGCTGCCCGTGCTCACTGCCATTGTCGCATCGGTTACGTTGCCGGCGGGATCGAGACTGAGAACACAAACCCCACTGCCAGTGATATGGCCTTTGCGCGCTTCATAAGGATACGCAGGCTTTGGCAAAAAAGTCGCATTGGCCCGCGCGCTCGACATCGTCTTCGCGATTGGCTGAGGAGGTCTGGAAGCTGCCGGCCGGGTTTTCGGGGGCGGAGTCGGTTTTTCTTCGACAAATTCGGGGGTTTCGGTCGGGGCTGGGGGCGGCGGTACATCCGGTTCCTCCGGCGGAGGTGTGGGTTCGGGCGGCGCCGGTTCCTGTTCCATCGTCGCCTCGATCACGTCAGGAATGTTAGTGAGATTCACTTCCGGCTCTGTCGGATGAATCCCGGCGATAACCACTGCCGTGAATTGAATGGCCAAGGCGCCGCCGAGGGCGGCCAATATCTGCCACCTGGGCATTGGTTGATAGAGTTGGGGTTTTGCCATCGCTAAATTTTATCTCGCCCCGGGCGCTGGAACTCCGAGTCCTGCCTGGCTCTTAATCTCAAACGCAACCTTGTAAAAACCGGCTGAGCGAAGTTGATTGAGAAGACGCACTACATTCCCGTGCAAGGCTTCCCGGTCGGCACGAATGAAAATTTTCGCATCCGGATTTACTTGGTGCAGTTGAGTCAGGCGCGGCAGTATTTCGCCGAATTCAAGCCTCGTTTTATCAAAATAGACGTAGCCATCGGTGTCGACGGAAAGGCTTATATAATCACTCTTCGCTTGCGTTTGACCCGAGACGCCGCTGGGCAAGTTCACCTTGATGCCTTTCATGTGCGTCTGGCTCAAGCTCACCATCATGAAGCTGGCGAGCAGAAAGAACATGACGTCGATCAGCGGAATGATCTCGATTCGCGCTTTCTTGTGCCGGATGAGTGAGGGGATGTTCATCGAATACCTTTAGATCGACGAGCCCTTCGCAGAGCTTGCGGGGGTTACCCCCGAGATCTCTAGGTCGCGCTCCGCGCTTTGTGCTCCCAACATAACTTCCAAGTTCGTCGCCGCCGTCTGCAACTCGAACTCTAAGTTAGACACTCGGGACGTGAAAAAGTTAAAAGGAACGAGCGCGAAAATGGCGATGCCCAGACCGCACGCCGTTGCAATAAGAGCCTCGGCGATACCACCGGTGACCGCTTGCACCGCGAGCTCTTCGTTGCCGAGGAAGCTGAACGACCGAATCAGACCCGTGATGGTTCCTAACAGACCGAGCAAAGGAGCCAGCGTGACCAGCGTGTCCATGACCACGAGGAACCGGCCGGCGCGTTTGATTTCGATGCCGGCGGCCACCTGCAGCGCACCCTGGAGTGACGCGTGCTGATGATTCAAGCCATTCCACATCATCCGGAGAACGGGATCGCGTGTGGCGCGCGAAAGTTTCGAAGCCTCCGCCAAGTCACCGCTTTCGATCGCGGTAAATACTTTCTCGATTCGTTTGGGATCGCGGCGCATCCAACGCGCGGTCCACCAACAGAGCCGCTCGATCACCACCGTGAGCCCGACGATTGAGACGATGAGGATCGGCCACATGATGGGACCGCCCTTACGAAAATTCTCAATGAAAAAATTCGAAGAGAAGATGCCACCAGCCTGAGGCGTCGCACTCGGGGCCGGAGATGTTGCCGGCGAAGTGCTGCCCACGGGCGGAGGAGCGGCTGGACTCATCAGCGTCACGGGAACGGAAGCGCCCGGACTGGCTGCCGTCACGGAAGCGCCGGGATTTGCCGCCGTCGAAGCTGGCATGCTCGCCGGGTTGCCAGCGGCCGGCGGAGGAGGAACGGCTGGGTTGATGGCAGGCGGGCTCGCGGGCGCGTTCGCAGGTGGCGCCTTCGCAAGTGGCGAAGTTGTCGGGGCTTGACCAAACGCAGTCAGGGCGAGCGTGATGGAGCAGAGTGAGATGGTAAACAATGTTTTCATAGTGGAGGCCAAGGTTGAGGTAAGGCTCGAATTTCCGTGTCAATTCTTTGCAACTTTATCGCAAATGGGTTTATCACGAGTCCAGCTAAACTTTTCACGATTCGGTTCACGACACTTCAACTCCTTTCGAAGTCTCTAGCTTATTTCGGATTAAGTCATCGTGTGGGATGTAAAGCAAGCCTATCAAATTGCATTCAAGCAAGCCTTTTTTTTGTGAATAACTCACTCGCAAATGCAGAACGGACGGTGAATTGCGACGCAATTCAAACCGGCCTTCCCCGGTTTGCGAAGCGCATCCAGAACTCCACAACAATTCTTTCGCCCAAAATCCATGGCGCGATCACGACGCGTTGACCACTCGATTGCGTAGTGCCGGCCAACCACCAATCGCCGCTTCGATCTGATCTCCGGACCGAATCGGGCCCACGCCCGACGGCGTTCCGGTCAAAATCAAATCGCCCGGTAAAAGTGTGATCGATTGACTGGCGAAAGATATAATTTCCGCGACCGAGTAAATCATCTGGCTGGTGCGCGCCTGTTGTTTGACCTCGCCATTTTGCCAAAGCGCAATCGGCAGATCGCTTGGGTCGACATT